>DASSGZ010000558.1:0-13504 GCA_035693165.1 Chloroflexia bacterium
GCGGCGGACTCCGAGAAGGGCGTGACGGTCCACCTGCGGCGCGGGCAGTCGGTGGAGCAGTTGCGCCAGGGGCAGTTCGTGGTCATCGAGGGCCAGTATGTGCGCTTTTTCGGCACCATCTCCGGCTTCCGCCTGGCCGCGACCGATCCCGCCGTGACCCAGGACCCGCCCGACAGCGAGTCGCGGCTGGTGCACGAGACGCTGGGTCGCAGCACCACCTATGCCGAGTGTACCGTGCGGCCCTCGCTCGAACTGACGCACACCGGCAGCGCGGAGACGTCGAGCATGGATGGCGGCGGCGCGGACGGCCTGGCTCCGGCGCGCACAATCCCCGGCCATTTCGCCGCCGTCTACAAGGCGGGCGGCGTCGATTTTCAGTCGGTGTTCGGCGCGGAGGAGAAGGGCAAGCACTTCATCATCGGACGCCCGCGCGACATGGACACGCCGGTGACGATCGATCTGGCGCGGGTGGTCGAGCGCAGCAACGGCATCTTCGGGCGGTCGGGCACCGGCAAGAGCATCCTGGCCCGGCTGTTGTTCTGTGGCCTGATCAAGACCACCGCCTGCACCAACCTCATCTTCGACATGCACAGCGAGTACGCCTTCGCCCGGCGCATGGAGGACGGCGCGTATGCCAAGGGGCTGCGCGACCTGTTCGGGCGCTCTAAGGTGCTGGTCTACAGCCTAGACGACGCGGATAGCAGCAAAAGTGGCGCCAACGTCGACCAGGTGATCCGCATCCCGATGGACTTCATTACGCTGGACGATCTTGCCGGCCTGCAAGATGAACTCAGCCTCTCCGAAGCCGGATTGGTGGCCGCCGGGCAACTGGAACGCCGCCTCGGCTCGACCTGGATGGCGCAACTGATCGCCATGGATGCCGACGAGCTAAAAGAGATCACGAAATCCATTGGCGCGCACGAGGGCGCGGTGGATGGGCTGCGGCGCAAGCTCCAGCAGCGCATTGAACGCCTCAGCTTTGTCGTGCGCGATCTCGGCCATCTGCCCAACGGCATCGACGACATGATCAAGGCGCTGGAGACGGGCCGCAACGTGGTGCTCCAGTTCGGCAAGAACTCGTCGCTGCTGGCCTATATGCTGGTCGCCAATCTGATCACCCGGCGCATCCACGCGCGCTGGGTGGAGCTGACGGAGCAGGCCGAGCAGAAGGGCGACAAGGCTCCCCCGCTGATGATCACCATCGAGGAGGCGCATAAGTTCCTCAGTCAGGGGCAGAGCATCTTCTCGACTATCGCCCGCGAGTTGCGCAAGTACAGCGTGACCCTGCTGATCGTGGACCAGCGCCCGTCGAGCATCGACCCCGATGTGATGAGCCAGCTCGGCACGCGCATCACCGCGTTGCTCAGCGACGAGCGCGACATCGACGCCGTGTTCACCGGCACGCGCGGCGGCCACTTCAAGAACATCCTGGCGACGCTGGACACCAAGCAAGAGGTACTGGTCTTCGGCCATGCCGTGCCGATGGAAGTCGTGCTGCGCACGCGTAACTTCGACGAGTCGCTCTACCGGGCGGTCGCGCCGGACGCGGGCCGCAGCAAGCAGGAGCGCGCGCAAAACGCCTACGACGACCTGTTCGGGCCGGGGTGAGGCGAGATCATCAATCCGGGCGGGGCATGGTGGCGTTGGTCATGATTTGCTGGTAGAGATCGACCGTGCTGGGCAGGGGATCGGCGCCGAGTTCGCGGCGCAGCGCGGCGCGGCAGATCTGGAACTGGGCGATGGCGTCGTCGCGGCGCCCCAGCCAGGCGTAGACGGTCATCATGCGCGCATGGACCACTTCGCGGGCGGGTTCCACCTGCAAAATGGCCTTCCAGTGGACCAGCGCGGCGGGCCAGTCGTGCGTCGCGGCGGCGTGCTCGGCCAGGAAGGTGCGCATCGACAGCATATCTTCGCGGCAGGCCGCCCGCAGATGATGGAGCCAGGCTACGTCGCGGAATAGCGGCTCAGGCAGCAGATCGCCCATGTAAAGCGCCACCGCCGCTTCGTAGGCCGCGGCGGCCTCGGCGCCGCGGCCCAGGCGCTCGGCGCGGCGGCCCTGGTCGCGGTAGCGCAGAAACTCGGCCAGATCCCACTGGTGCGGCGAATCGAACGCGAAGGCATAGCGCCCGCCCTGGTTGCGGATGTGGCTGCTCGCACCCTCTTTCGCCGGGGCGGCGTCCAGCACCCCGCGCAGGGCGCGCAGGTGCGCGTAGAACTGGTCATCGGCCTCGCCGGGCAACGCCTCCGGCCAGACTTTCTCGGCGATCGTCTGGCGCGACGCCCCGTCCGGTCCGGCCAGCAGCAGGTAGACCAGCAGCAATTTGGCCCGCTTGCGCCGCCACTCCCGCTCGTCCACCCTGGCGTCGCCGCGCGCCAACTGGAGGCCGCCGAACATCGCGATGCGCAGGATCCCCGTGGTCCGGCGTACGAGGCCGGCCAGCACCGCCTGCGCGGTGTCGCGGACGGCCGGGTCGGTGTCGGTGCCAAAGGCTTCGAGTAGCGGAATGTCTTCGGCGACGGCCTGGCGGCCCAGGAGTTCGACCAACCGGCGGCGGACCTGCGGGTCGCCGGTATTGTGCAGGCGGTAGCCCAGCACTTCGCCGGGCGACAGATCCTGGAGCGGGCTGCCGCTGGGCGGCGCGAGCGGCGCCCGGCTGCCGTCCTCGCCCGCGCCTGCCTGTTCGCGCACCATATTGACGGCGGCCAGCGCCCCATCGACATCCCCGGCGGCAAGGAACTGTTGCGCGGCGGCGATCCAGGCGCCCGTGCCGGCAAAGTGGGCCGCGGCCAGGCGATGCAACCGCAGCTTCTCCTCGTGCCCGTACATCTCCGTCAGCCGGGTCGCCAGGAATTCGCAGAAGAGCGGGTGGTAGCGATAGACGGCGGGCTCCAGGCCAATGCGGCGCAACAGGAGATGCTCGCG
The DNA here is from genome assembly GCA_035693165.1 of Chloroflexia bacterium. Classification (GTDB taxonomy): domain Bacteria; phylum Chloroflexota; class Chloroflexia; order QHBQ01; family JAICKM01; genus JAICKM01. The sequence goes on from DASSGZ010000558.1 coordinate 2,924, forward strand.
CTGCGCCTGGGCGATGAAGACTTCGCTGCCGCTTCTTTCGCTCAGCACATCGGCGGAGGGCACGGTGATCTCGTCGAGGACGGCGGTGCGCAGCAAGAAGGAATAGAGCGGCTCGCCGGCGGGGGCCAGCACCTCCTCGCCGAAATAGGCGTACAGGTCGTCGGTGATGCGGCGCGCGATCTGGGCGCCCGCCGCGTCGCCGTGCCGGCTGGCGAGGTGCTCCTCGGCCAGGAACTCATGCGCGATGTGCAGGCCGAGCGGCCAGCCTTCCAGCTTTTCGATCAGCCGGGCCAGCGCCTGCCGGTTCGCGGCGCTCGCCAGGAGCGGGAAGGCACGGATCGCCTCGCTCGGCAACAGGCGCAACTCCTCTTCGCCGATGGTGGTCACCGCCCCGTAGCCGCGCAGCCGGGCGATGGGCAGCCCGGCGCCCAGGTCGCGCCGGCTGCTGACCGCCAGGACCACGCCCGCGGGGAGGGCCCGCATCAGGAAGCTGAGCGCCCGGTCGATGGCCGGGTGCCCGGCCACATAGTGCAGGTCGTCGAGCACGATCAGCAGGCGCGGGCGGCCCGCACCGGACGGCGGACCGCCGGGGTCCCCGCCGAGCGATGTTTCCAGGGCCGCCACCAGCGGCGAGACCAGGCTTTCCACGGTGACGCTATCGCCGGCGGCTTCCAGCGCCGGGTCGGTCAGGGTGAGCACGGGCGTCGGGCCACCGGCGGGATGGCGCGCAAAGCCGGGCAGCGCGCCGCGTAGCCCTGCGTCGAGGTAGGCGAGGAAGACCGGCAGGGCGCGGTCGCCGGGCGAAAGATTGTACCAGACGACCGGGGTGCCCTGCGCACTCAGGTGCGCGCCCCACAGCGCCAGTAGAGTGCTCTTGCCGTAACCGGGCGCCGCGCTTATCAGGATCACCTTGCTGGTGGGGGCCGCGCTGCCGGCGGCGGTGTCCAGCCGCAAGAGCAAGGGGGCGCGATCGATCACGTCCCGGCGCAGGCCGGGCGGGCGCAATTTGCTCTTGAGAATCGTGAACATGCCCTATTTTAGCATATAGTGGGCGGGGCAGGATCCCGCCGCCGGGGCGGCCCGTGCTTGACACCCTCCGAGCGCGGGCGGTATAATTCCAAGGTTCTGCAACTGGTGCTGAACGCATCCGTTATCTATGGTGCGTGGTTTATTTTGCTCCGCGCTATTTGTGCCTGGTTTTGCATTCTGAGGAGGACCGCTCCATTTTTCTGGCCCGCACCCGCGATTTAGTCACGTACCGTGACCTGCTGCGCAACCTGGTGGTGCGCGATCTCAAAGTCCGTTACCGCGGCTCCTTCATCGGGTTCCTCTGGTCGCTGCTGAACCCGTTGCTGATGATGGGCGTCTACTGGTTTGTCTTCACCAAGCTGCTGAAGTCCGACAAGCCCGAGTTCCACATTTTCGTCTTCGTCGCGCTGCTGCCCTGGAACTGGTGCGCGTCCAGCGTGCTGGGGGCCATCACCAGCATTGTCGGCAACGCCCACCTGATCAAGAAAGTCTACTTCCCCCGCGAGTTGCTGCCGCTCAGCGTGGTCATCGCCAACGGCATCAACTACCTGTTTGCGCTGCCGGTGCTGTTCTTGCTGATCGCCCTGGCGGGCGAAGGCCCTGAACTGCGATCCATGGAAGACCACACCCAGCCGGTCACCAGCGTGGCCTTTGCGCCCGATGCCCAGATGCTGGCGTCGGCGAGCGACGACGGCACGGTGCGGCTGTGGCGCACGCGCGACGGCACGGCCCTGCCCGTGCTGAACAGCCACAGCGGGCGCATCCATACCGTCGCCTTCGCGCCCGACGGGCAGATGGTGGCCGCGGGCGGGGACGACAGCAATGTGCGGCTCTGGAATGCGTCCAATGGGGCGCTGGTAAGGGTGATCGAAGCACGCAACCGCGGGGTGACGAGCGTGACCTTTGCCCCCGACGGGCAGACCCTGGCCGTGGCCGGGGTGGACGGCTCGGTGCGGCTCTGGTCGGCGCTCGACGGCGCGCTGGTGCGCGCCCTGGGGCCCGCCCGCAAGGTGATCTGGGCCACGGCCTACTCGCCCGACGGCCAATTGCTGGCCGGCACCGGCGACGATGCGCGCGTGCATCTGTGGCGCGTGGCCGACGGCGCCGAACTGCAAACCCTGGCCGGGGCCACGCAACCCCTCGCCAGCGTGGCCTTTGCCCGCGACGGGCAGACCGTGGCCGCCGGGTCGGTGGATGGCACGGTGCGCTTCTGGCGCGTGGCCGGCGGCACGCTGCTGCGCACGCTGAACGCGCATAGCGGCGCCGTCTATAGCCTGGCCTTCGCGCCCGACGGATCGAGCCTCGCCACCGCGGGCGAAGACCACAAGGTTCGGCTCTGGCGGGTCGACGACGGGTCGGCCATCCGCAGCATGGACGGCCACAACGGCAAGGTGAACAGCGTGGCGTTTTCGCCCGACGGCCAGACGCTGGTCTCGGGCAGCGACGACCACACCGTGCGCCTGTGGACCGCGGGGGGCGGCACCAGCATGCACTTTTCGCCGTATATCGGCTGGATCCCGCTACTGATCGTGACCCAGGCGATCTTCCTGGCCGGAGTCAGCTTTTTATTCGCCGCGCTAAATGTCTTCTTCCGCGATACCCAGGCGATTATGGAAGTGGGGATCCAGGCATGGTTCTTCCTGACCCCGGTTATTTACAGCGCCGAGGATGTGCTGCCGAAGTTTGCCTACTGGATGTACTGGCTCAATCCGATGGCCTCCATTATTTCCAGCTACCGGATTATCCTGTACAATAATGGCTTGAGTAGCCCGCTGGTCCCGGCGGGGCTAGGACCGGACCCGGCGTTCATGTTCCGCACGCTGCTGACGTCGGTGGTCGTGCTGGTGTTCGGCTATCTCTTCTTCCGCAGCCTCAGCAATCGATTCGGCGAGGAGCTGTAGGAGTACATGATGGTCAAACCTGCGGAAAACAACATCACCCAACTGCCGGCGGATCGCCCGGCGAGCGCCCCCGCGCCGAACGGGCATGGCCCGGCGCCCGGCGACGGCGTGACGGGCGGCCTGCCCGCGCCTGCCGCCGCGCCGCGGGTGAAGGTGATCAAGTTCAGCCATGTGTCCAAGCGCTTCTTCCTGCACCAGCAGCGCCCCAACTCATTCCAGGAAATGCTCACCGGGTTGATCGGCAAGGGCCGCCGCCTGACCAAACCGCCGCCCGAACTCACCCCGCAGGCGAAGAGCTTCTGGGCGTTGCGCGATGTCAACTTCTCGGTCTACACCGGCGAGGCGCTGGGCATCATCGGCGAGAACGGCTCGGGCAAATCGACGACGCTGAAGCTGATCAGCCGCATCCTGTACCCCACCGAGGGCAGCGTGTCGGTGCGCGGCAAGGTGTCGGCCCTCCTGGAACTGGGCACCGGCTTCCACCAGGACCTGACCGGGCGCGAGAATATCTATCTCAACGGCAGCCTGCTCGGTCTGAGCCACCGCCAGATGGACGCCCGCTACGAGGATATTGTGCGCTTCGCCGAGCTGGAGCGCTTCATCGACACGCCGATCAAACACTGGTCGTCGGGCATGGTCATGCGTCTGGGCTTCGCCGTCGCCATCAGCGTGGACCCCGACATCCTGATCACCGATGAAGTGCTGGCTGTGGGCGACGAGGCGTTCCAGCGCAAGTGCCTGGAGCAGATCGCGCAGATCCGCCGGCAAGGCAAGACGATCATCTTCGTGTCGCACGCGCTGGAGTCGGTGCGCAGCCTCTGTAACCGGGTGATCTGGATCGACCACGGTGTCGTCCGCGCCGACGGCCCGGCGAGCGCCGTGATCGACAAGTACCTGGACTTCGCCAACGAGCGCCATCGCACGCGCCTGGTCGCCGAGTACGCGGCCCGGCATACGCCGGGGACGGGGACGCCCGCGCCGTCGCTGCGCCCGACCGGGCCGCTGACCGCCGCCGACGCCGATCTCGATGCGCCGGACGAGCCGGGCGCCGCACCCGCGCCCGACCAGCCCGCCACGCCGGGGGGCGAGTGGGGCACGTTCCAGGCCCGCATTACCGATGTCAACTTTGTCGACGACGAAGGCAATCTCGGCAACGTGTTCACCACCGGCGACCGCATGACCATCCGCATCTTTTATAATGCGCCGGCGCGGATCGAGCACCCCGTGTTCGGGCTGGCGATCTATACGGAAAGCGGGGTCCATCTGAACGGGCCCAACACGCGCTTCGCGGGCTATGATGTGCCCTTCATCGAAGGCGACGGCCATATCGATTACGTCATCCCCAACCTGCCGCTGCTGGGCGGCGTGTACGATCTCACCGTGGCCGTGACCAACTCGGACCTCACCGAGACCTTCGACCACCAGCACCGGCGCTATCACTTCGTGGTGCAACCGAACCCGGACCTGGCCGAACGCTGGGGCATCCTCTATCTGCCCGGTGAGTGGCAGGTGGGCGCTTGCGAGGTGTTGCCGCCGCCGGGCACCACCGGCCCCGACGCTTAGCCCCCCGTGGCCGGGGCGGATCGGTCCGCGCCCCCTTGTCGTAACCCCTGGCACAGGAATTGCAATAATTTGTTCAGATGTTATGTTAAACTCGGCGGTGCGACGCTTCCGGGCCGGAGCCGCCTTGTCTTTATGGGCAGTAATGGGACACGTCATGGCTATGCAATCGAATTCATCCGGGCAGCCCGCGCGCGGGCGGCTGCCGCATCTGGTCGTTGTCGACGACGAGCCCAGCATCCGCGAGATCTGCGTGGATGTGCTGAGCAGTGAGGGCTATGAGGTCTCGACAGCGGACAATGGGCGCGAAGCGGTCGATCTCCTGGCGAGCCAACCCGCCGATCTGGTGTTGATGGACATCATGATGCCGGTGTTGGACGGGGTGACGGCCTGCAAACTGATCAAGGAAAACGAGCAGACGCGGGATATCCCGGTCGTCATCATGTCGGCGTCGAGCAATCTCCATAGCCGGATCGCGGAGTTGCGCTGCGTGGCCTCGGCCGTCGTGCCGAAGCCGTTTGATTTCGATCAACTGCTCGACACGGTCCGGCGCTTCGTCGCCTAGCTTCGCGCACCACAAACAACCCGCCGTGCGATCCTCCCTGGATCGGGACGGCGGGTTGTTGTGCTTATGGAGCGGGCGCTGGTCGCGGGTTTCAGGGCGTGCCTTCGTCCCAGAACGAATCGCTCAGGTAGCGGCTGCCGCCGTCGGGCAGGACCGTGACGATGGTGCCCTGGTCGAGCGTGCGCGCCACCTGCAGGCAGGCCAGCACGGCGGCCCCGCCCGACGGCCCGGCAAACAGCCCCTCATAGCGCGCCAGGTCGCGGGTCACGGCCTGGGCCGCCTCGGTGTCCACGGTGAGATGTTCGTCGGCCAGCGCCGGGTCGTAGATGCCCGGCACCAGCGCGGTCGGCATGTGCTTCATGCCCTCCAGCCCATGCAGCGGGCTGTCGGGCTGGACGGCGTAGACGCGGATCTGAGGGTTCTGCTCCTTCAGCCGCCGCGCGGTGCCCATGAACGTGCCGCTGGTGCCCAGCACGGCGACGAAATGGGTGAGCCGCCCGCCCGTCTGCTCCCAGATTTCGCGCCCGGTGCCTTCGTAGTGCGCCTGCCAGTTGGCGGGGTTATTGTACTGGTCGGGGTAGAAGTAGCGGTCGGGTTCGGCGGCTTGCAGGCGGCGGGCTTCCTGCTGCGCACCGTCGGTGCCCAGGCGCGGATCGGTTAGTATCAGTTCGGCCCCGTAGGCCAGCAAGATCCGTTTGCGCTCGGTGCTCGCGTTGCGCGGCAGGCACAGCTTGACGCGATAGCCCAGCGCCGCGCCGATCATGGCGTAGGCGATCCCGGTGTTGCCCGACGTGGCGTCGAGGATGGTCTTGTCGGGCGTGAGCAGACCCCGGCGCTCGCCGTCGCGGATCATGCTCCATGCCGCCCGGTCTTTGACCGAGCCGCCGGGGTTGAACCACTCGGCCTTCGCCAGGATCTCCACACCGGGGGCGACGCCCGCCGCGGCGGGCAGGCGCGCCAGGCGCAGCAGCGGCGTGTTGCCGATGCGGTCGACGATGGTCTCGGCGCCGTCGCGGGCCGGGGGCGGCAACACCGGCGATAGCTGGTTCTGGGTCGAACGATAGCTCAGCATAGGTTCCTGTGTTCTTTCTGAATGGGTGGCGCGGCGCGCCGGCATAACAAAAGGGATTGCCGCTCCGGCAACCCCTTTCGTGTGTATCCATACGATTCCGGCTGCGGGGGCAGCCAGGGCCACCCGCGGCTAGGCAGACATGTCAGGGGGTACCGGATTCCGGTAAACGGCTGGCCGGACGCTCCAGGGCGCGGCCAGCCCGGTACACGCGCAAGTACAGCACCGGCCTGCGGCCACGGGTGCCCCGCGGTTGCCGGCGTGGAGAAGATTGGCTGCGCTTGTCTGCATCCTCATCCTGACTACGAGCGCCTTTCACGGGCTATTGCATGGTGTACGGATATTGCCCCATTATAGATTGCCCGCGATCCCGAATCTGTAGGCCCCGTTACGCCATACCTCGCTGTAGCGATTCGTGTGCCGGGGTCTCCGGAATCGGCTCCCCCGCGCTCAACGAAGTGGCGTGCCCCGGCCCCTGCAAGAAGACGACGTACATCACGGCCAGGACCGGCAGGTGCCCCAGCAGTTCCACCGGCGGCAGCAGCGGAATGGCGACATTAAACGGCACCCACATGAGCAAGATTACCACGCGGGGCAGGACGCCTGCAATCAGCAGCACGCCGATGGTGGCCTCGACGATCCCGGCGGCGACGATAAACCGCTCGTCGGTGAACCAGGTCAGGCCCAGCAGCCGCATGAAATTAAACGTGGGGTGAGTCTGCAGAAAGGCCAGCGCCAGGCCCGGATTGAGGAGCTTCTCGGTGAAGGCCAGCACTAGGATCGACAGCCCCGTGCCGATCCGCAAGGCGGATAACGCCAGGGCCTGGTAGGGCCGCCAGATGTTCGCCAACCGGCGCGCCGGGGACCACACTGGTTGGAACAGCCCGCGCCCCATCAGCAGGAAATATACGCCGATGCCCAGGAACAGCAGTTGCTCCAGCGCGTAGGCGAACGGGTATAGCACGAACGTGAGCAGCGTGACCGCGATCAACAGCCCGCCCCCGACCCGCGTGACCCAGCCGGTGACGAACGAAAGGCTGATCAGCACGACCAGCGCGCCCAGCGCGAAGCCAAACGGGTTCTGCGGCAACACCAGCACCGGCGAGAAGAGCCAACCCTGCACGGCCATGTAGATGAGGCTGATCGCCGTCTGGATGCCGATCACCGCCTGGGCCGACGCCTGCACCGGCTGGAGCCAGGCCGGGTTCGGCCAGAGTGGGTCGCCCACCACCCGGCGCAAGAGCCAGAGCGCGCCGAGCGCGGCGGCAGCGCTGACCACGGCCAGGGCCACCGGCCAACTGATCAGCAGGTCCAGGCGGATGGGGTAGGCGCTCGGGTCGGTGAACCACTTTTCATGCGCGGCTACCGTGGCGGGGGCCAGCAGCAGGGCGACGGCAACCCCCGCCAGCGTCCAGCGCGTCCGAGCCACAGCGTGTGAATAGCTTTCGTGATGTGTCTGCATCATTGCACCTCACAATGCTCTCTCCCCGTGGGTCTCGGGAGAGTTTGTGTAATATTCTACAAAGTATACGGCGCGCCCGCCGGTGGGGATTGTCTGCGCACGCCGGGGGCGGCGTTTGATCGCGGTAGCCGGCTCTGCTATACTGGGACCAATTCCACGACTTGGCGGTCGCTGTGATGGCCGCCGTATTTGCCGCCCTGCCGCGCCCCGCGCGGGCTTGCCCGGTGAAAGGATCCGCTACACGCTATGCCGGTACCCGAATTCGACTTCAGCCACTATTTCAAGTACGACGAACTGGTCGGCTTCTTGCAGACCATGGTCGAAGCCTACCCCACGTTGATCACGACCGAGACCATCGGCAAGAGCTACGAGGGCCGCGACATCCGGATCGCCCTGGTGACGAACCAGGCCACCGGGCCGGCGCTGGAGAAGCCCGGCTACTGGATTGACGCCAACACGCACGCGGGGGAAGTGACCGGTTCGGCGGTGGCGCTGTATACGATCCACTACCTGCTGACCAGCTATGGATCCGACCCGCAGGTCACGCGCTTGCTCGACGACTATGTAGTCTATGTGCTGCCGCGCATCACCGTGGACGGCTCGGAGAAGTACCTGACCACGCCCCATATGTTGCGGTCCAGCGTGCGGCTCTACCCCTACGAGGACGAGCGCGACGGCTTGCAACGCGCCGACGTGAACGGCGACGACCGTATCTTGCAGATGCGCTACAAGGACGAGAACGGCGCCTGGAAGGCCTCGGAGAAGGACCCGCGCATCATGCGCCGCCGCGAGCCCGACGAGTTCGGCGGCACCTACTACTCGCTGCTGCCCGAGGGCCTGATCCGCAACTACGACGGTTACGAGATCAAGATCGCCCCGGCGCCGGAGGGCCTCGACTTCAACCGCAACTACCCGTACATGTGGGCGCCGGAGGGCACGCAGTACGGCGCGGGCGATTTCCCGCTCTCCGAGCCGGAAACGCGGGCCGAGGCCGAGTTCTGGCGCACCCACCGCAACATCAACGGCTTCCTGACCTATCACACCTACGCCGGGGTGATTCTGCGCCCCTACAGCACCCACGCCGACGACAACTTCCCGGTCGAAGACCTCGACATCTACAAGTTGATCGGCGAGAAGGGCACCGAGATCACCGGCTACGAGTGCGTGTCGGTGTTCCACAAGTTCCGCTACCACCCGAAGGAAGTGCTGCACGGCGGCATGGACGATTACGCCTATGACCACTACGGCTGGTTCGGCTTCACCACCGAGCTGTGGGACGCGCCCACGGCGGCGGGCGTGGATAAAGGGGTGGAGAAGACGGACTATATCCAGTGGGGCCGCTGGCACCCGGAGGAAGACGACCTCAAGCTGATGCAGTGGAACGACGAGAAGCTGGGCGGCAAGGGCTTCCATGATTGGGTGCCGTTCGAGCACCCGCAACTCGGCCCGGTGGAGATCGGCGGTTGGGATTTCAAGTACGTCTGGCAGAATGCGCCCGCCGCTTACCTGCCCGAACTCTGCGACCGCCACTGCCGCTTCACCATCGCCCACGCCCTGATGTCGCCGCGCCTGGGGCTGAAACAGGTCGATGTGACGCACCAGGGCGCCGATGTGTACCGCGTGGTCGCGGTGCTGGAAAACCGCGGTTTCCTGCCCACCTACACCAGCAAGAAGGGCCAGGAGCGCAACATTGTCCGCCCCATCCGGGTCACGCTGACGCTGCCCGATGGCGGCGCGCTCGTTACCGGGCCCGCTGAGCAGGAGGTGGGCCAACTCGAAGGCCGCGCCAACAAGGCTTTCGGCGGGTTCCGCGCCCCCACGCCCACCGACAGCCGGCGCAAGGTCGAATGGGTGGTGCGCGCCCCGGCGGGCAGCACGGCCCAGGTCACGGCTCAGGCCGAGCGCGCTGGCACCGTGCGCGCCGATGTGCCGCTCGAATAAGCCATAGTGTGGCATCGGGTCGGGCGGGACGGCGGCCACGCCGCCCCGCCGCCGGTTGTATACCCGGCTATTTGCGATTGCCGCCGCCTGTTCACCTGCTGCAACCTCCCCCGCAACCCGGCGCCGCTACCATTATCCTGCCGGCGGCGCGTGGCCGGCATCGGGTCATAATCGCGCTGTTTATGACGCTCAGACCGCTTGACAAGCCCGCAGGGCTATAGTATCATTGACCCGGTATTGAGGTAACCTTTAAGTTGGTCCCGTGAGGCCGACAAGGTGCCGGTAAGCGTGCGGGGCGCGATGGGGATCGCGGCTCGCCGGGAGTTTGCCGTGGACCTTGCGCGCCTGGGGGCGGCAAGGTTTTTTGTTTGCCCTGGAGTTTGATCGGATGTCCGCACTCGCCGCCAACCGCATAGATCGCGCCGCCGGCCTGGCCGGGTGGTTGGTGTCGCTGGCCGGCAGCGGGGCCGGGCACGGCCTGCCCACCCATCCGGGCACTGGAGTGGCGCCGGATTCACCTGCCGGGGCCGGGCAACCGGCCGACCACAACAAATATCGCACGTGGGGGGATGGAGTCCGCGGGACCCGTCCCCTTTTTTCTGCCTGACACACGGAGGAGGCAACCCATGCAGCACCTGAAATTGAGCGAGTTGAAGACCCAGGCCCCGAGTCGCGAGCGCCGCCAGAACCTGATGCTGGTGCCCGGTCCGGCGGCGGCCGCCGATCCGCAGACGACGGCGGCGCAGGCGCGCGTGCGCCATGCCCTGGTGCGTGCGCTGCAGGAGTTCCTCGACCGCGCCGGTTTCACGGAACTAGAGCGCGCCGCCGGCCCGGCGGTCGCGGCGCTGTTGGGGCACAGCTACTGGGCCACGCGGGCCGACCTGCTGCAAGGGCTGGTGGCGGACGCCGATGGCGCGACGCTGCTCGATTTGCTGGAACGGGGCTTGCTGGCGGGATTGCATGGCGCGCTGAACCGTGGCTATGCCGACCTCCAGGCGCTGGGCGCCGACCTGGACCGGCTCAAGTATGTGCGCCTGCCAGTGGAGCGGGTGCG
>DASSGZ010000559.1:0-2561 GCA_035693165.1 Chloroflexia bacterium
CAGCAGCACGTTGTACGGCGGCTGGTTCTCGGGATGTAGCTCGAAGATCGCGCGCTCGAAATACTGGACGGTGTAGCTCTTGCCGTCGGTGGCGCTACGCTCCTGCAACTCGTCCGAAATCGGGTAGCCCTGCTGAGCCAGGCCGCCGTGTTGTTGCCAGTAGGTCAGGAAGGTGCCGCGCACGGTTTTGCCGGTTTCGGGGAAGGTGCGGCTGGAGGTCTGCGCCGCACCGGGCTGGGCGGTAACGAGGGAGGCCAGCAGCCCCACCAGCAGCAGGGCCGCCGGTCCGCGGGTGAATCGCCGGGTCATCACGGGTTCAATGCTCCTTTGGGATGGCGAAATGGAAACGTCAACGGACTGGGCTGATCATAGCAGCCCAGCGGCGATCCAACCACCATCAGGCGGCGTATCCCGCGGGCGGCCGCGGCGGGACAAGCAGCGCCGCCGATCTCCGTCGCCGGGCGGGGGGCGCGCCGGGACATTCGACTCCCGGCCCCCTGTCCCGGTTCGGGACCTTGGTCCCCGGCGACTGGGGACCGGGCGGGCCCATGGCGAACCCACTCTACCCTTCCCCCCGGCCACCGCGACCGGGTATGATCGCGGTACCAGGGGTGCGAAAGGGCAGTGCCGGGGGGGTCGCTTGCCGCAAAATCGTGCTGGTTCCCGCCGGCAGGCCGCCGGCCCAGCAGATGTGTAGTGAAGATCCCGTAGTACGAAAGGTTCTGCAACAAAATGTACGGTACGACGAAACCACCGGCCGGCGCCGCCCACACGACAGGCGCCGCCCCCATCTCCGGCAGTTCCATGCGCGGCATGCTGGTCGCGCTGCAAAAAGTCGCCGGCCGGAATTATGAGACCCTCTTGACCGCTGCGGGGTTGGCGCGCTATCTCACGGCGTTGCCCGCCGCCGATCAGAGTCCCGCCGCCACCGGGCAGGAGGTCGCCCAACTCAATACCGCCGTCTACCAGATTCTGGGCGAGGCGCTGACCCGGCTGTTCCATCGCAACCTGGGCGAGACCTACGCGGCGGGCATCGTGCAGAACCCGGCCCACCAGACTATGCGCGCGCGCATCCAGGCGGCGCCACGCGAACAGCAGTTGGCGCTGTTCGTGCAGGAAACATCCCGCCTGATCGAACGGGGCTGGCCGGGCGTGCGCCACAGCGAGGACAGCACCGCCTGGTACTGGACTATCGACCAGTGCGTGGTGTGCGCCGGCGTGCAGCACGCCATGGCGCCGATCTGCGGCCAGCTCCCGGCGCTGGTCAGCGGCCTGGCGCGGGCGCTGCTGGGGCGGCGTCCGCGGGTCGCCGAGGTCGAATGCCGGGCGCTGGGCGCGCCCGCCTGCCGTTTTGCGATCTATAAAGACTAACCGGCGCCGTTCCGCCGGCCACCAAGGGGACCGAACCTGTGAACGAATCGATTGAGACCTGGGTCGCCAACCTCATTCGCGGGCATCTCGATATGCTCGCCACGTCCACCGCGGCGCGCGCCTGCGAACTGATCCCGATCTACCGGACGATGGACCCGCCGCAACTCCACGCGGCGTTTGCCAACCTGTACCAGGCCATCGCGGCCACCGTGGGCGAGGCCGATCCGGCGCCGTTGCGCAGCCACCTGGAGCAGCACATTCCGCAACGACTCCGCCAGGGCATGGCCGTCACCGACCTCCTGCACCTGAGCGTGGTCCTGCAAGACGAACTGGAGCGCCTGGTCACGCAGCAGGCCGCCGCCGATGCGATCCCGCCCGACCCGGCGATCCGCCTGCTCCAGGCGATCCAGACACGCGTGCGCATGATCGTCAGCGGGATTAACCTGCAGGTGCTGGCGACGCCGGGCTGAGGCCGTGGCGTCGGATGGGGAGGGAGCAGGCGACTCGCAGGAGCGGCCTGTGGCATGACTGCACGAACGCCTTACAATGCGCCGGTCCCACCAGGAGCGCATAGGAACTGTTGGAGCGGTGTGCGGGTCATATTCGTACGGACCGGTGTGCCGCTATAGCCTACTGATTCCAGACCCACTCCTAGGAGCTTTAATACCAGAGCCGATGGGGTTTTGCGGCATACTCAATAAACCACTGCACAATATGTGAGGGATCATCATAAGTCACTACGCTAGCCATGGCTTCACCGCGCCATCTGCCATTGTAGTTACTAAGTTTTTGGAATAACTCTAGCCTCTCTTCTATATTGAGCTTCGCCGGATTATGCACTATGGACTCCATAATTTCCCGAACTTCGTCGGAAAGGGTGGGATTGGTTTCGAGATATGTTTGGAGCATCAGCCTGCCAGTACCCACTATCTTCTCTAAATCTGTGGTTGCCGCCGAATCTAGCCAATAGTCACTCAGGCTTTGCACCTCGCTACTAGTTGACTGTAAACGCTCTTCAGCCGTTTTGCCCGATTGATTCAAACCTTTACAGATATTATCAAGCCGCTCCTGGTTGTGAGTCAGCATCTGCGGTAGCCGTGACTGCATCGCAAGCATCGCACCAGAAACAATAGTATTAACGCATAAGCGAAAGATACGCCGACCGTAATCAGTCAGCCGTCGATAAGGCA
>DASSGZ010000560.1:0-21299 GCA_035693165.1 Chloroflexia bacterium
GCCTGCCGGCAGCGGCAGCCACCACAGCATAGTGGTGCCCGCGGCAAACGGCCGGTCGAGACACCGGCGCGTCCCCGCGACAGCATGGTGCCGGGCGTGGCACAACGCTGGGCACAACCTTGATCATGCGAACCTCGCAGCGTAGGGGCGCAGGCGCTAGTTTGCGCGCCCAAGCCGCCCCTGCGCGGCAGCGCCGGCTTGGCCCGGCCAGGAGAGAAACTGTCGATGGCGCATTACTATCCCCCCGTTTCCCTATCCACGACCGAGTCGCCCTACCTGCGCGCGCTGGCCGCGCTGGCCGCCCGTGGCGGGGCTGCCCCCCAGGAGACCATCGACGCCATTCTGCGCACGGCGGCGGAGGAACTGGGGATGGCATGCAGTCTCCTCACCCGCTTGCTGCCGGAGCAGAACCAGGCGGAGGTGATGGCCGCCTATCACGCCACGCCCGGCGGGGGCCCGGCGCCCGGCGCCATTCTGTCCCTTGAGGCAGGCGCCACGCCACCCGCGCCGTTCGCCGTGCCCGATACTGATGCCGACCCGGCGCGGAACAGCGGCCTGCCCGCGCCCATCGCCGCCGCGCGCAGCTACATCGGCGTGCCGGTGCGCCTCGCCGGCGGCAGCGTCTACGGCACCCTCTGGGCGCTGGATCCGCAGCCGCACCTGTTCGCGCCCGCGGACACCCAGCTATTGGAAGTGCTGGCCCATCTGCTGGCCGCGGCCATCGACCGGGACCGGGAACAGGCCGTCCGCGCCCGGCTGGAGCAAGAACTGCAACAGCAGCGCGAGTTCGGCCTGCAAGTGATGAACACGATGGGCCAGGGGCTGTACACCGCGGACCCCACCGGGCGCTTTGAATATGTGAACCGGGCCTTCGCGCGCATGTTGGGTACAGCGGAGCCCGCCTTGTTGGGCCGGTCCGCGCGCGACGTGACCTTCGCCCACGACGATTTGCTGCACGACCCCCAGACCGGCCAGCCGCCGGAGGGCCTCACCATCTTTGAAACCCGCCTGAAGCGCGACGACGGCCCGCCCATCCACGCGCTGGTGACACTCGCCCCGCGCCGGGTGAATGGCGCCGTCGCCGGCACCATCGGCGTCGTCAGCAACCTGACCGGGCGGAAGCAGGTTGACGAGGCGCTACGCACCAGCGAGCGGCGCTTCCACGCGATCTTCGACAGTGCCGCCATGGGCATCGCCCTGACCGATCTCAGCGGCGCCGTGATCGAGAGCAACCGGGCGCTCCAGGATATGCTGGGCTACGGCGAGCAGGAGTTGGGCCGGCTGGCGTCCCAGGAAGCCGGCTCCGCCGAGGCCGCAGACGTGGAAGGCCGGCTCTATGCGGACTTGCTCGCCGGGCAGCGCGACAGCTATCAAGTCGAGCAGCGCTATATCCGCAAGGACGGCAGCGTGCTGTGGGGCCGGCGCACCGCGTCGCTGGTGCGCACGGAAGCGGGCGAGCCGCAATTTGTCATCAGCGTGGTCGAGGACATTACCACCCGCAAACAGGCCGAGGAAGCCCTGGCCGCGTCGCTGGCGGCGCAACAAGCCGCCAACCGGCAACTCGCGGAACTCAACCAGGCCAAGAGCGACTTCGTCTCGATTGTCAGCCACGAGTTTCGCACCCCGCTCACCGTGATCCAGGGCTTCAGCGAAATGCTGCGCGACGAGGAAATCGACCCCGAGGAAATCAAGGAATACGCCGGCGACATCAACACCGAGGCCGTGCGGCTCAACCGGATGATCAACGACCTGCTCGATCTCGAACGGATGGAGTCGGGCCGGATGACGCTGCACCGGCAGGCGACCGATCTCAACAGCGTGATCCGCGACGTGGTCGAGCGCATGCGCCCCAATGCGCCGGGCCACACGTTGGCCCTGGATCTGGACCCCGCCCTGCCCATCTTCGAGGGCGACCAGGACAAGCTGGTGCAGGTGCTGACCAACCTGCTGCATAACGCCGTCAAGTACTCGCCGGACGGCGGCGAGGTGCTGGTTGCCAGCCGCGGCGAGGGGCCGCTGGCCCATGTCGCGGTCCACGATCAGGGGTTGGGCATCCCCGCCGACGCGCTGGAGACGATTTTCGAGCGCTATGCGCGGATCGAATCGGCGGCCAACCGGCATATCCAGGGTACGGGCCTGGGCCTGCCCATCGTGCGCCAGATCGTGGAGATGCATGGCGGGCGAGTCTGGGCCGAAAGCACCCTCGGCACCGGGTCTGTCTTCCACATCACGATCCCGCTGGACGGCCTGCCCGGCAGCGCAACCGCGCTATAGAAAGCAATAAGCGGCGGGCCGCGCGGCCTGCCGCTTATTCACTATGATACCTTCGTCAAAGGCCCGCCGGGCTTACTTGCAGGTACACCCGGTGCCGATGGCGCAGCCCTGGCAGCAATAGGTCTTATCGCCCAGGGTAATACCCTGGCCGTTGTTGCCCTGCCACTCGCTCTTGGGCATGCCACAATTAGGGCATTTCTGCTCAGACATTGGGATCGCTCCTTTCCGCGGCGCCATACCGGCCGCAGCGTACTTAGTCCTTGTCCTTCTTAGTTTCTCCAGCTTCGCGGCGGTCCTTGTTCACGGTGCGCGCGGCCCGCTCTTCGGCTTCTTTTTCGGAAACCCCGCGATCTTCATAGGAGTCTTTGATATGCTCGTATTGACGGTCGCGTTTGCTGCCTTCCTTAACACCTCGTGGCGGCATAGTAGACCTCCTTTCGCTCCGCGAAACAACGCGGGCGCTTCCCCTTTTCAGAGCAAATACCAGGCCAAGCCGCACCACCGGCGCGGGATCGCGCACGACCGCCGCTTACATGTAGGGGCGGATCGGCATGTCCGCCCTGCCGGCCCTACCGCCCCCGATTGAGCGCGGGCAGCACCTCGTGGACCAGCATCTCCAGCGTGGTCAACGCCGGGAAGCCGCCGCAACCGAGCATGAAATAGTCCACCCCTAGCTCCACAAAAGGACCCATCTGCTCGATCAGTTGCGCGGGCGTGCCGACGAAGGCATTGGCCGCCGACATGCCGCCGGTGTTGAGCCGTTGCACGGCGGCATCGGTCGGGGCACAGAGGCAGCCGCCGAACCAGGTGCGGCGCAGCGTCCGCGGATCGCGCCCAACCTCGGCGCAGGCGCGCTCGCACTCCGGCACCTGCCGGCGGTAGTCCTGGATGCCGGTCCAGGAGACGTTCCACCAGTCGGCGTGGCGGGCGACGACACGCAACATACGCGGTTTGGCCCCGCCGATCATGATGGGGGGCCGCGGGTCGGGCTTGGGCTCACAGTAGGCATCCGTCACCTGGTGATACTTGCCGTGCACCGTGGCCTGCTCGTCGCTCCAGAGCGCCTCGATGATCTGCAGCGCCTCTTCCAACTCGTCCACGCGCACGCCCGCGCCGGGGAAGTCGTAGCCGTAGGCCCGGTACTCATCCTCCTTCCAGCCCGCGCCGATCCCGAGGATAAAGCGCCCGCCGGTCATGAACTGGAACGTGGCCGCCATCTTCGCCACCAGGGCCGGATTGCGGAACGACTGGCACAGGACGGCGTTGCCGAACTGGAAGTCGGGGTGCCGGGCGGCCAGGTAGGTCAGGGCCGTCCAGCCTTCCAGCACATCCCGGTTGTCCATCTGCAGATGGTCGATAAACCAGGCCGAATCGAAGTGCCCGCGCACCAGGTCGAAACCACGCTCAATATCGGCCAGATAGGTTTTACGATGATCTTTATCACGCGGGCCGCTGGCGACCGACCAGCCAAACTGAATACGAGACATCTACACTCCTCTCGGGTAGCACCGGTAGCGCGGCAGGCCGCGCCGTGGTATCATGGGGCATCGCCGCCCCCATTCAGCACGAACGATGCCCCGTCCGCCGCGGGGCCACCGCCAGGAGGAACCGCCCCGATGACCACGACTCAACCGGCGAGCGCCGCGCTCGACCACCGCTGGATTCGCGCCCAGTTCCCCGCCCTCGATCTGCAACAGGATGGCCGGCCCGTCGTCTATCTCGACAACCCCGCCGGGACGCAGGTGCCGGAGCGCACCATTGCCGCCATCGCCGAGTACCTGCGCACGGCCAACGCCAACGTCCACGGCGCCTTCCTGACCAGCGTACGCACCGACGCCATGCTGGGCACGGTGCGCCAGGCGCTGGCCGATTTTCTCGGCGCAGCGGCGCCCCACGAGATCGTCCTGGGCCCCAACATGACCACGCTGACCTACCTGTTCAGCCGGGCGCTTGGCCGCGACTTCGCGCCGGGCGACGAGGTGATCGTGACCGAACTCGACCACGATGCCAATATCTCGCCCTGGCTCGACCTGGCCGAGCGCGGCGTGGTGATCCGGCGCGCTCCCGTGCGCCTGGAGGATTGCACGCTCGACATGGCGGCGCTGGCCGGGCTGCTGTCGCCCCGCACGCGGCTGGTCGCCGTGACCTATGCCTCGAACGCCGTGGGCACCGTGACCGACATCGCCGCCATCGCCCGGCTGGCGCACCAGGCCGGGGCGCTGGTCTGGGTCGATGCGGTGCATTACGGCCCGCACGGGCCAATCGACGTGCAGGCGCTGGATGTGGACTTCCTGGTCTGCTCGTCATACAAGTTCTTCGGGCCGCACCTGGGCGTGCTCTATGGTCGCGCCGATCTGCTGGAGCGCATTACGCCGCACCAGTTGCGCCCCGCGCCGCACACCGGCCCCGAAAAATACGAGCGCGGCACCAAGAACCACGAGTGCCTGGCCGGGCTGGCCGGCACGCTGGACTACCTGGCCGAGTTGGGCCGGCGGGTCGCGGACGGCGCTGCGCCCGCTGCCGAGCCACGCCGCGCCGCCCTGCTGCGCGCCATGACCGCCATCCGCGCCTACGAGCAGACGTTGAGCGCGGCCATGCTGGCCGGGCTGGCGACGGTGCCCGGCCTGCGCCTCTACGGCATCGCCGACCCGGCCCGCCTGGCCGAGCGCGTGCCGACCTTCGCCATCACCCTCGACGGCCACCCCACCGCCGCCGTCGGGCGCGCACTGGGCGCGGCGGGCATCTTCGCCTGGACCGGCAACTACTACGCGCTCGAAATCATGCAGCGGCTGGGGCTGGAGGACACCGGCGGCGCAGTGCGCATCGGCACCGCCCACTACAACACGCTCGACGAGATCGACCGGCTGATCGGCACGCTGCAGCACATCGCCGCAGGCCAATCACAGGGTTTGTAGGGGCAGACCGGCGTGTCCGCCCTGCCACTGCACCCAAATGCCCTCACCCGCCGTAGGGGCGGACCGGTGTGTCCGCCCTGCCGCCCTGTCCGGATGCCGCCGCCCGGCGTAGGGGCGGACCGATGTGTCCGCCCTGCCGCCCGCGCCGATCCCCATCGGGATTCGCACCCCACCGGGGCGGACACGCCGGTCCGCCCCTACGACCAGCCTTTGATCGGCAAAGGCAGGTTAGTATTAGAACACCAGTTCTGGTATAATAGGGGGAAGAATAACCGCACCGGGTCCCCCGGTTCCAGCCGGTAGTAGGAGCAAAGCGCATGAAAAAGCAGCAATCGACGTTTGAGTATCGCCTGGACCAGGCCACCACCTTCCAGGACGCCAGGGGGCGGGAACTGACCCTGCCGCCCAACACTCGCCTGACCTACGGCGGGTACGACCCGCAGGGCTTCGGCCTGTTCACCGTGACGGCGGGCAAAGAGAACGGGCGCAAGCTCCAGGCCGAGTCCGTGCCCGCCGAGCACTTCCGCGGCGGCGCCGCCGACTCCTGCCGCAGTTGCGGGCAGGCGCTCACCGCCGAGGGCCGGTCGATCATGGTCCCCGACCTCTGCACAAGCTGCGAGGATGCCGGCGAGTTCTAGCCGCCGCCCTCGCGACACCCGCGGCCCCTCCGGCGCCCCGCCGAGGGGCTTTGTGCTGCCCCCATCCCCGGCGCGGCAGGCACCTGCCGGCTGCCCGGCGCAGCAAGCCCGCGGCGCCCGCCCGCCGGAGTCGCTTTGCCTTGACACCCCTCAGGGGATCTGCTATCATGCCGGTGCATTCGCCTGGCGAAGCAGGCGGCCCGGTAATGAGCACCAGCCCCACCGGCGACAGGGTCCGTACACAGCACCAGCGGTAGCAACGAGGCTGCCCTCGGGGCGTATCCGTTACGCCAGAGGTAAGAGCGCTTGGCATCGATGGCGCAGCAGAGCAAAACCGAGCCGGCAGACACACGGTCCCGTATCGTGCACCCCACATCCTTCCCCACGCCCGTGTACCCTCGGTCGCGCGATTGCCCCGGTATGGTTATTGCTGAAGGCAGCCGGTAAAGCACAGGCTGCCTGCGATTCGCCGTGCCTGGGGATAATGACGATCCCATGCGGGATCACGCTGATCGCGGCCGGTTCCTGGGCAGGCGGCCAACAGCAGCGCAATCTGGATCCGGAAAGGAGGCGGTAAGCAGCGCGTAATGACCTCAGCCGGAGCCGGCCCCCGGCCTGCGCTCCCCTGAGCGGGACCCGATTCCAGCACGATGTCCACGAACAATTGGGAGTTGGCGGGGTATGACCCTCGCGGGTGACTCCACCGCAAAGACAGAGGAGGAAAGAGATTCCATGAAGATGTTCAGGTATAGCTGGCTGGCCGTGATCGCCTTGCTGCTGGTGCTGGTCAGCGCCTGCGGCGGCGAAGCACCCACCGCCACGACGGCCCCCGCTGCGGCGACCGATACCCCGGCTGCCGCCGCTGCCGCGACCGCTACCCCCGCCGCCGCTGCCGCCGCGACCGATACCCCGGCTGCCGCCGCTGCGGCCACGGACACGCCGGCTGCCGCCGCCGCCGCGACCGATACGCCCGCCGCCGCCGCGCCTGCCGCCACCGACACCCCCGCGCCGACTGAGACGCCGGCCGTCCTGGGGTCGAGCAGCGCCAAGACGACCATCACCATCTGGCACAACTGGGAAGGCGAGTATTACAAGCCCATCGCCGGCATTTTCAACGATTACGTGACCGCCCACCCCGACGTGTCGATCAACCTGCTCCATGTCCCCGACCTTGAGAACAAGGTCAAGAACGCCGTCCCCGCGGGTGCCGGCCCCGATATTATCGCCTGGGTGGATGACCACATCGGCGAAGACGCCCTCATCGGCGTGATCGACCCGCTCGACGACCTCAAGGGCGCGGGCATCGACAAGGCCTATCTGCAGGCCAACTATCCGCAGGTAGCCCAGGATGCCGTGACCTATGACGGCAAGATCTACGGTCTGCCGGAGTCGATGGAAGCTGTCACGATGATCTACAACAAGAAACTGATCACCGAGGACAAGCTGCCCAAGAACACCACCGAACTAATGGAGATGGCGAAGGCGTACAACCAGGCCAACCCCGGCCAGTACTTCGCCGTCTGGAACCCGAAGGACGCCTATTTCAACGCATGGCTCTTCTACGGGGCGGGCGCGTTCTATGTGGACGAAAACGGCAACGTCGGCCTGAATACGCCGGAAGGCATCGCCGCCGGCAAGTATATCCAGGACGCCCAGGCCATCCTGCCCAAGGACGTGGACTATGGCGTGGCCGACTCGCTGTTCAAGGACGGCAAGGCGCCGATCATCCTCAACGGCCCGTGGTACATCGCCGACCTGCAGAAGGCCGGGATCGACTTCGGCCTCGCCAAGCTGCCGGCCATTGACTTCGGCAAGAAGGGCCCGGCCAAGCAGTTCGTCGGCGTCAAGGTCGTCATGCTGGCCCACGGCAGCAAGAACCCGGATATCGCCGCCGACGTGATGAAGTACTACACGTCCAAGGACGCGCAGATGAAGCTGGCCGAAGGCGTGGTCCCGGCGCAAAACGATGCCGCCGCCGCGCGCGCCAACGACCCCATCGTGGCCGGGTTCAACGCCCAGGCCAAGGACGGCGTGCCGTTGCCCAATACGCCGTTCATGACCCAGCTCTGGGATCCGGTCGCCAAGGGCCTGACCACGCTCTTCACCACCAATAAGGATCCGAAGGACGTGATGGCCGAGGTGCAGAAGACCGCCGAGGACAACATCGCCAAGATGAAGTAAACTGCGTGCGGCGGGCCGCAGGGGCGGCCCGCCGTGCACCGGGTTCGGGCGGGCGCGGCCCCAACTGCGTCCGCCCACCTGGATGTCCCGTGCGCCCCGTCCCGAGAGGAGGTTCCGAATTGGCTCGTAGTACGCTATCTGCCGGCAGTGGTACCGCGACAGCGGCCCAGGCGCCGGTCATCGCAAGCCGCGGGCAGCGGGACCGCGCCCTGCTGGTCAGCGCCTACATCGGCCCGGCGATGCTCGGCATTCTCATCTTCAGCATCCTGCCGATCCTCTACATCATCTTCATGTCGTTCACCAACCGCAATACGTTTCACTTCAACAATCCGCCCGACCTGGCGACCTTTTTCGGGCCCTCCAAGCTGCGCAGTTTCCAGTTCATCGGGCTGGACAACTACATCAACACCTTCTGGGACGCGCGGAACCAGGTCTTCAACACCGACTTCTTCTTCGTCATGGGTAACACGCTGCTCTACACGGTGGTCTGCGTGTTTCTCTTTTTTGTCTTCGGCCTGGCCCTCGCGCTCGTTTTGAATGGCCCGTTTATTCAACTGAAGTCGCTATACCGCACCCTGCTGATCCTGCCCTGGGCGGCGCCCGCCATCATGACCGCCCCGATCTGGAAGTTCTTTTTCAACTCCGAGTTTGGCCCGATCAACCAGATCCTGCGCGCTATCGGCATCCAGAACCCGCCGGCCTGGCTGGGCGATCCGATCCTGGCCTGGATCGCGGTGGTCATCGTCAACCTGTGGTTGAGTTACCCGTTCTTCATGTTCGTGATCCTGGGCGCGTTGCAGAGCGTGCCGGGCGAACTGTACGAGGCGGCCCGCGTCGACGGCGCCGGGTTCTGGACGCAGTTACGCCAGATCACCCTGCCGCTGATCCGCCCGGCGGTGCTGCCCGCGGTGGTCCTCAGTTCGATCACCACCTTCCAGCAGTTGAACACGGTGTGGGTCATCACCGACCGGGGCGGCCCCTTCACCTCCGTCGCCCACCCCGGCGCCACCGAGTTCGTCATGCTCTACGGTTACCGCATGGGCATCACCCAGAACAACTACGGCCTGATCAGCGCGTTCGCCATGATTGTGTTTGTGTTCCTGTTCTTGCTGACCATGGTGAACCTGCGCGCGACCCGCATCACGAAAGGAGCGTACGAATAATGAGCGCCGTCGATACCCCTCGCGTGACCAGCGGATCGTATGAAGCCGTCCAATCGCAGGTGCTGGCCGAGGCCGAAGCCGGGCGCCGGCGCCAGCGCCGGCAGTTCGTGTGGAAGAGCGCCGCGGCGAACATCGTCGTGCTGATCTTCCTGGTGTTTGCCCTCTTCCCGATCTACTTCGTGATCGAGGCGGCGTTCCGGCCGGGCAACTCGCTCTACAGCACCACGCTGGAACTGATCCCGTCCAACCCGTCGCTCGAAAACTGGCAATACATGTTCTCCCGGCATGAGAACCTCGATTTGCTGCTCTGGATGCGCAACAGCCTCTTTGTCGCGGTGCTGACCACTGTGGCAAGTCTGGCCGTCTGCACGAGTGCCGCCTATGCCTTCTCGCGCTGGCGGTTCCGGGGCCGCGACACCATCCTGACGCTCATGCTGGCGATCAACGCCTTCCCCGGCGTGCTGTCGCTGATCGGCGTGTTCGTCATCTTCAAGCAACTCCAACTGCTGGACAACCTTCTGGGGTTGGTACTGGCCTACACGGCGGGCACGCTGGTTTTCTCCACCTGGAACCTGAAGGGCTTCTTCGATACCATCCCGGTGGATCTGGAAGAGGCGGCGCGGGTGGACGGCGCTACGCCCACCCAGGCGTTTTTCCGCATCATGCTCCCGCTGGCGCGCCCCGCCCTGGCCGTCACGGCGCTGCTGGGCTTCATGGCCGGCTGGGGCGAGTTCATCACGGCGCAGACGGTGCTGTTCAGCGCCGATAAATACACGGCCATGGTGGGGCTGATCGGCTTGCAGAGCGATTATCGGCAGCCCTGGGGCTGGTTCGCGGTGGGCGCCATCTGCATGTCCGTGCCGGTGACGATCCTGTTCCTGTTGCTGCAGAAGCAATTGCAAGCCGGCCTGACCCTCGGCGGCGTCAAGGGCTAAGCGCCGGTCCGCCCTTTGGGCCGTTGTAGGGGCCGGTTGCAAATCGGCTCGCCCAGTGGCCTGATGTAGGGGCCGGTTGCAAATCGGCCCGTCACGGCAATTGTTCGGTTTAGGGGCCGGTTGCAAATCGGTCCGGCCCGCCAGACGTAAATTCCGCCTTAGCTGAGAGGGAGTGACCCGTGGGTTGCCTCCCTCTCTTTGTGAGCACATACTATGAGCCAAGCTGACCCAACCAAACCCGACGGCGCCCCCCAACCGGGGCAGCCGGACTCGCTGGCCCCGCCGGACGAGGCGCCCGCGCCCATCGCCGGCCCGGTGCCCGGCCAGCACCCCGACGTCATGCCCGATTTCGTATTCGGCCACCTGGCCGCCGGGCCGGAAACCACCCGCGCGCTGATCGAGGCCCTCAGCGGGGTGCGCCATCAAGTCCAGATCGATCCCTTACGCCCCCAGGCGGACGCCCCGGTGACGATCCGCGCGACGACCGGGCCAGGCTTTCCGGCACAGGCCGTCTGGCTCTACTACACCGCCGACGGCAGCCGCCCCACCGGGCACGGCGGCCAGACCACCACGGGCACCGCGGTGCCCATGGTCTGGCGCGACACCGAGTGGTCCGAACTGCTCTGGGATTACCTTTCGGTCTGGGAGGCGACGATCCCGCCGCAGCCCGCCGGTGCGTATGTGCGCTACCAGATCGAGGCGATCCCGATGCCGGGCAGCGATCGCGCGCCGGGCTTCGCCGACGCCGACCCGAAAGCCGCCGGGGGCCTGGAACCGGTGTTTGCCTACCTGGTCGATGCGCCCACCGCGCCCGCCTGGGTCCACGACGCCGTCATCTACCACATCTATCTCGACCGCTTCCATCCCGGATCAGGCGGGCAATGGCGCGTGCTCGACAAAGAGACCGGCATCCTGGGCGGCACGCTACGCGGCGTCACCGAGCATCTCGATTACATCGCCCAACTGGGCGCCAACACGATCTGGCTGTCGCCCGTCTTCGCCAGCCCGACCTACCATCGCTATGACGCCACCGACCTGTTGCAGGTGGATCCGGCGCTGGGCACGAACGAGGACCTGGGCGCGCTGGTCCAGGCGGCCCATGCCCGCGGCCTGCGCGTGCTGCTCGACCTGGCCGCCAACCATATCTCCAACCGCCACCCGGTGTTCCAGCAGGCGCAGGCCAACCCCGCCGGCCCCTACCGCGACTGGTTCACCTTTACCCGCTGGCCCGACGAATATGTCATGTTCTTCAGTTCCAAAGGGCTGCCGCGCTTCAACAACGAATATCCCCCCGCCCGCGCCTACATGCTCGACGCGGTGCGCTTCTGGCTGCAGCGCTATGACATCGACGGCTACCGGCTCGACTATGTACTCGGCCCGTCGCACGATTTCTGGAGCGACTACTACCGCACGGTGAAGGCGATCAAGCCCGACAGCTTCTCGGTGGCCGAGGCGACCGCCGGGGCCAACGTCTTACGCAGCTACGAGGGCCGCATGGACGGCGCGCTCGACTTCACGTTCCTGACCATGATCCGCGGCCTGATCGCCTTTGAGACGATCTCGATCAGCGCCTTCGACCGCTTCGTGACCCAGAGCGCGCGCTATTACTCGCCCGGCTTCGTGCGGGCGACGTTTCTCGACAACCACGATATGAACCGCTTCCTGTGGGTGGCGAAAGGCGACAGGCGCAAGTTGGAGGTGGCCGCCGCGATCCAGTTCACGCTGGCCGGGCCCCCGATCATCTATTACGGCACCGAGGTGGGCATCCGCCAGAAGGGCGACGTGCGCGCGAGCGGGTACGGGCGCGATGTGGAAGCGCGCGGCCCGATGCTCTGGGGCGCGGAGCAGGACGCCGGCCTGCTGGCCTACTACCGGCGGCTGGCCGCCATCCGCCACGCCCACCCCGCGATCCGCCACGGCACGCGCGTGACGCTGCACCTGGACGACACCGCGCGCACCTACGCCTACGCCCAGACCCAGCCGGGCGAGATCGGCCTGCTGGTGGCGCTGAACCTGAGCGGGGAGCCGCGCGCGCTACACCTGCCGCTGCCGGCCGGGCCGCCCCTGCGCGGCACCCCGCGCGACCTGCTGAACGGCCACCCTGTCACGGCAGACAGCGCCGGCCTCCAGATCCGCCTGCCGCCCCTGGCCGCCGCCCTGGTCGAACTGGGCTAAAATCCCACGAGACTTTTCGCTGCGCTTAGAGTGACAATGTGTCATTCTGCGCCCATCATGAGCCGGCGGCACGCCAGGGGCGAGGAAAAGGCGGGGATGGTGGTGTAGGGGCGGGTTTCAAACCCGCCGTGCCGCCCCGCCCGATCTGCCTGTTTTCAGCGTAGCGCAGTGCAGAATCTCGTCTTGTCTCCTAACGAGACGAGACTCTGCGCTGCGCTCAGAGTGACAAAGGCGAGGCGCCGGTCAGTGCCAGGCCAGCGGGATATCGTCGCCGTCGGTGAGCGGCTGCGCATCGCCGCCGTCCACCGGCCGGATGAGGATGCGCGAGGGCGCGCCCTGGCCGGCCCGGTTGGCATAGGCCAGGAACGTGTCGTCGGGACTCCAGACGGGCGCGGTGTTCAGGTTCGCGTTGTCCAACACAGTCAGGTGGGTGCCGTCCGCATCGATGATGCCCAGTTGCCCATCGATAATCAGGGCGATGCGGTCGCCGGCGTTCGACCAGCGGGGCGCCGTGACCGTGCCCGGCAGCGCCGGGAGGGCCTGGACATCGCTGCCGTCGGCGGCCATGGTAAAGAGTTGCGCCTTGTCTTCTTCCGGGTCGCTCGTGGCCGGCGCGCCGCTGAACAGAATGCGCGTGCCGTCGGGCGCCCAGTCCAGATACTGGGCATAGTAGTCGTTCAGCCGGAGTGCCTTGTTGCCCAGGGCGTCCATGGTCCAGGGGTGGGTCTGCTGGCCGATGCCGCGGGCGAAGGCGAGCAAGGTGCCGTCGGGGTTGAAGGCGGGCGCATCGCCCCGGCCAATGTTCAGCAAGTTGTTGGTAGTCAGATCGAACACATAGAGGCTGCCGCCCGCCCCGTAGACGATCTGCCGCCCGTCGGCCGACCAGGCCGCGGTATAGATGTTGCCGTGGGCGTCGGGCAAGGTTTGCTCGGTGCCCGACGCCAGGTCGCGGATGCGCAACTCCGCCGTATCCGATCCCCCCGGCCCGCGGTGCGCGTAGAGCAACCGGCCGTGCCGGCCCGTATCCGCCGTATCGACAACCGGGATGGCGATTTGCACCGGGACGTTGTAGGCCGAGAGGAACACGCGCTCGGTCGTCTCGTAGTGGGGTTCTTGCGCGTACAGCTTGTAGGCGCGCACGCGATAGTCGGTCACGCCCAACCAGACCTCGCCCTGGGCCACCTGCCAGGGCCGCGCCTCCAGCGGCAGGTTATCGAGAGGCAGCGTGAAGGTCAGGTGGATGGTCGGATCGGGGTCCGTAGCCGGGTCGCGCCCGGCCTCGACCACGTCTTGCGCGCGGGCCATGAGTTGCCAGGAAAGCTGGTGCGCGCGCTCGTCCGCGCCGCCGCTCACGCTGGTCCACGCGCCGGCATCCACCGCCACGTAGTACACACCATCGGTCAGCACCGCGGTGGTGGTGATGTTGTCGACCACGTTCACCCAGCGCAGGCCCCCCGGCGCCGCGTAATCGCCCTCGCGCGACGCCTGGAGCTTGCGCCCCTCGTCAAATGTCTGCACGGTGGCCGTGTAATGGTAGCTCTGCACCGCGGCCATGGCGCCGAGGGCTTGCAGGATCAGCGGGTTGCGCGTGGTGGGGGTGGGCGCGGCGGACGGCGCTGTGGCCGGCGTGGGCGCGGCCGCGGAGACCGTGGGCGCCGTGACGGCAACTTCGGTGGCCGTCGGCAGGGGCGCGGTCGCAGTGGGCCGGGCCGGCGGGTTCGTGACCGGCGCCGGGGCCACCGGCGAGGGTGTGGAGTCGGGGGAACCGAAGCAGGCGGTGGTAAGCAGCAACAGCGCGGCGGCGAGGCCGCGCCCGATCAGGGTGCCCAATGCGGGCTTAGACATGCGCGCAATCTCCACAATACAAAAGGCAACAGCACCGTCGCCAGGACCGCCGGCATCACGAAGCCCCGACTCCAGTTAAGCAGACCAAACATGAGCAGGCTCATGGCATATAACAGCGGTGGCAAAGCAGCATAACGCAAGGGCCGGGCGGGCGCCGGGCGCAACAACGCTTGCAAGACGGCGCCGAGGATGAGCGCAGCCACGAACCAGGTGGCGAAATTGGCCCAGGGCACCCCGTAATACGGCGCGCCGGGCTCGGTCCACGTCCAGTACCCCTGCACGCGGGTGGCGATGGTCTCCAGCACGGCGTCTTGCAGAGTGGCGAGCGCAGCCCCCAGCCATACCGGCAGCGCGCCCGCCGCCAACCGCGCCGGCAGGGCCCCACGCGCCGTGAAGAAGGCCGCGCCGACCGTGGCGATCCAGGCGAACGGGATCGCCGCAGGCACCGGGCCGAGCATGGCCCCCAGGGCCGGGCTATAGCGATAGGCCCCGAACGGCACGCCGGTGGTAACGCCGAGCGCTTCGAGCGCCCAGGCGGCCCCCGCGATGAGGCCCGCCGCGCCCAACCCGCGCGCCGCGCCGTAGTTCAGGCCGCACCAGGCCGCCATCGCCAGGCCCTGCGCCGCCAGCAGGCACCCACCGACCCATCCGGCCTCCGGCGGCATCCAGCCGAACAGCAACAGGCCGATGCCGAAAGGATAGACAAAGCCGTAGACGCCCAGCGGCGTGAGCACCGCCAGCCGCCACGGCCAGCCCGGCGCCAATCGCTGCACCGCCATCGTCGCGTACTATACCAGAAGCGCCCGCGCCCGGCAACAAAAAGGGCGTGCCGTTAAGGCACACCCTTTTGCTCACATATATGACTCGTGCGCTACCCTGCCGCAATCGGCAAGGGAGGCGGAAATCGGCGCGAGGTACAGCGCTTAGTGGCCGCCGCAACCGCAGGCGCGAGCCTGCCCGGCATCCTCGCCCGTATCGAACGAATGGCCGCACCCGCAAGAGCGCACCGCGTTCGGGTTGAAGATGCGGAAGCCGCCGCCCATCAGGCTGTCCTCGAAGTCGATCTGCGCGCCCTTCAGGTAGTGCGCGCTGTTCTCGTCAACGACCAGGCGCATCCCGCCCTGGGTGAACAGCATGTCGTCTTCGCTGAACTCGTCCTCGAAGGCCATGCCGTAGGACATGCCCGAGCAACCGCCCGGATAGACGAAGACGCGCAGCGCCAGCTCGGGATTGTCCTGCTGGGCCAGCAGCTTCTGGAGCTGCTCGACGGCCACCGGGCTCATCTCCACGAGCGTCGGCTCGGCCTGGGTCAGGATGTCGGTAGGATTCGTAGTCTTGATATCGGTCGCCATGATTGGTATCTCCTATCGGTGCGTAAGCAGAGCGCAAACGTCTCTAGCTCAAATCATACTAAATCAGGCGGACGATGTCAACTGCCCGGCGCGCCGCCCGCTGTGCCCTAGCGATCCTATTATCTAGCAATAACCAGGCCCGCGCCGTAAGCCGGCTAACGTATTGGGGCCCGATTATAGAAACGTAGCCGGGGAGGTTCTGGATCGCCGGCGGAACATGCCGCCGGGCTGCGGCGTCGCGGCAGACTCCGGCTCAATGGACGGGCGCGGTCAGCGCCGTGCGGGCGGCCAGGACCCGCGCCCGCGCTGCTTCCGGCGTGGCGGCGAGGGCGGTCAGGTGGCCCATTTTACGGCCCGGCCGGGCGGCGTGTTTGCCGTACAGGTGCAGCTTCACCTCGGGGAAGGCGCAAGCCGCCGTCCAGTCAGGTTCGCCCCCGGTCCAGAGGTCGCCCAGCAGGTTCGCCATCGCCGCCGGGCGCAGCAGATCCGGCGCGCCCAGCGGCAGACCGCAGACCGCGCGGAGTTGCTGCTCGAACTGGCTGGTCACGCAGGCGTCGATGGTCAGGTGGCCGGAATTGTGCGGGCGTGGGGCTAGTTCGTTGATCAGCAGGCGGCCGTCGCGTGTCTCGAAAAACTCGACGCAGAGCACTCCGACCACCTCCAGCGCCTCCAGCACAGTGTGAGCAATCTCGCACGCCGCGCGGGCCTGCGCCGGGTCGCCGGGCGCGGGCGCAACGGACACGTCGAGGATGTGGTGGTGATGGGTGTTCTCGATCAGGCCGTAGTCCACGACGGCGCCGTCCAGCCCGCGGGCGGCGACCACCGAGACCTCGCGGGCAAAGTCGACAAAAGCCTCCAGGATCGCCTCCTGCCCGGCGAGTGACGCCAGCGCCGAGGCCGCGGATTCGGGCGTGCGGATCAGCACCTGACCCTTGCCGTCGTAACCGAAGCCCGCCGTTTTCAGCACCGCCGGACAGCCCAGGTCGGTCAGGGCGGCGACCAGGTCGGCCAGGGAGCGCACGGGCCGGAAGGGCGTGACCGGCAGCCCGGCGGCGGCCAGGAAGGTCTTTTCGCGCAGCCGGTGCTGGGTGGTGTGCAGCACCGTCCCGTCAGGGCGCACGGGCGCATACTCGGCGGCAGCGGCGGCGGTGGCGGCAGGGACGTTCTCGAACTCGAAGGTCACGACCTGCACGGCGCGGGCAAACGCGCGCACGGCGTCCAGGTCGTCATAGGGCGCGGCGATCTCGCGGGCCGCCACCTGGCCGGTCGGCGTGTCGCGCTCGGGCGAGAAGGTATGCACGCGATAGCCCATGCGTGCGGCGGCCAGGGCCAGCATCCGCCCCAACTGCCCGCTGCCCAGCACGCCGACGGTGGCCCCCGGCAAGATCGGCTCGCTCACGGCAGCGTGTCGGCCAGCACGCGCGCCGCCTGCTCGGCGCGGAAGGTCCGCAACCGCTCGCGCAGGTCGGGCCGCGGGCCCGCCAGGATGGCGACGGCCAGCAGCGCCGCGTTGATCGCGCCCGCCCGCCCAATCGCCAGCGTGCCGACGGGGATGCCCGCCGGCATCTGCACGATCGAGAGCAGCGAGTCCATGCCCTTCAGCGCGTGCGTCTCCACCGGCACGCCCAGCACCGGCAGCAGCGTCTGCGCGGCGACCATACCCGGCAGGTGGGCCGCGCCGCCCGCCCCGGCGATGATCACTTCCAGCCCCCGCCCCTCGGCCTCCGCGGCGAACTGGGCCAGCCAGGCCGGCGTGCGGTGCGCCGACACGATGCGGCGCTCGTAGGGCACGGCGAACTGGGCCAGCGTCTCGGCGGCGTGGCGCATCGTCTCCCAGTCCGATTTGCTGCCCATCACCACCGCCACCAGCGGCGGGGCTTCCTCGGCATCCGGCATATGGCTGGCACTCTCCTTGCGTGAATCCGGCGTACCGCCCTTGTGGGCGATCCTGCCCCATGATAACATATTTAGAGCAAGCTGCGCCCCGCCTCCCCGGCGTAACCTGGCCCGGCGGGCGGCCATGTAGAGTCGGTGGCCCGGTAGCGCGCCGGAACCTGCATGTAGTTGCGGGCGTTATGAGAGTAAGGGCCGGGCGGCAAGCGCGGCGCGGGCAAGAAGAAGGGATGGCGATGGCGAGTTCGATCCGGCGAGCGTGGCGCGCCTGGCAGCTAGCCGGTGACGCACCTGCGGACGCCGGGCGACGCGGGCGAGCGGCCCAGGCCGGATCGCGGGGGGCGGGCAGGCCGCGCGGCCTGCGCCGGGGGCTGCTTAGTTTCATGGCAGCGCTGATCTTGCTGGCGGGCGCCGGATATTTCTGGCTGGTGGGGGACTTGCCTTCGGTGGATGGGCTGGCCGCACGGAGCGGCTT
Source organism: Chloroflexia bacterium (assembly GCA_035693165.1). GTDB lineage: Bacteria > Chloroflexota > Chloroflexia > QHBQ01 > JAICKM01 > JAICKM01. Next base: position 17,847 of record DASSGZ010000560.1, read on the forward strand.
CCAGAGCAGCCGCATCCTCGACCGCAATGGGCGGTTGCTCTACGACCTCGTGGACCCGCAGGCCGGGCAGCGCACCCTGCTGCCGCTGAGCGCCATCCCCCAGGCCCTGCGCGACGCCACGATCTCGACCGAGGACGCCAACTTCTACCAGCACCCCGGCGTCGATGCCTGGGGCCTGGCACGGGCGCTCTGGACCAATCTGCAGGGCGGGTCGGGCGGCGTGGGCGGCAGCACCATCACGCAGCAACTGGCGCGCGCCGTCCTGCTCAGCCCCGACGAGGCCGGGCAGCGCACCCTGCGGCGCAAAGCCCGCGAGGCGGTGCTGGCCTTCCGCATCGACAGCCGGTATTCCAAGGACGAGATCCTGGCTCTCTACCTGAACACCATCTATTACGGCAACATGGCCTATGGCGTGGAGGCCGCGGCGCAAGCCTATTTCGGCAAGCCCGCCCGCGACCTGGACCTGGCCGAGTGCGCGCTGCTGGCCGGGCTGCCCCAGTCGCCGTCGCGCTACAACCCGCTCGCCGACCCCGACGCGGCCAAGGCCCGCCAGCGCGAAGTGCTGGACCTGCTGGTGAAGCACGGCTATCTCACCGAACCCCAGGCCGCCGTCGCCGCCGCCGAGCCGCTGCACTTCGCCAAGAGCCGCTTCCCCATCCAGGCGCCGCACTTCGTCATGTACGTGCGCGATTTGCTGGAAGCCCAGTTCGGCCCGGAGCGCGTCTACCGGGGCGGCCTGACCGTGGAGACCACGCTCGACGCCGACATGCAAGCCGCCGCCGAGACGATCTTGCGCCGCCGGCTAGCGGATCTCATCGATCAACACGTGAGCAACGGCGCCGTGGTGGTGCTCGATGCGGCCAGCGGCGCGATCCGCACCATGGTCGGCAGCGCCGATTACTTCGACCCGGCCATCGATGGGGAGGTGAACCTGGCCCGCGCGCCGCGCCAGCCCGGCTCGTCGATCAAGCCGCTGACCTATGCCGCCGCGCTGGCCCGCGACTACACGGCGGCCACCGTGTTGCCCGATGTGCCCGCCGACTACCCCGACGGCAACGGCCAGACCTACGTGCCGGCCAACTACGACCACCAGTTTCATGGCCCGCAGCGCCTGCGCCAGGCCCTCGCCAACTCGTACAACGTGCCCGCCGTCTATACGCTAAACCACATCGGCGTGCAGGGGCTGGTGGAGGTGGGCCGGGCTGCGGGCCTGACCACCTGGGACGACAGCCGGCGCTTTGGCCTGGCCCTCACCCTCGGCGGCGGCGAGGTGCGGCTGGTCGACCTGACCGGCGCCTATGCCGCCTTCGCCAACGGCGGGCGGGCGCGGTTGCCCTACGCGATCACCCGAGTCCGCGCGAGCGACGGCACGGTGCTGTATGACGCGGCCACCGACCCGGCCCGGCAAGAGCCCGGCGCGCCCGTCTTCGGCCCGCACAGCGCCGCCGTCGCCTGGCTCATCGGCGACATCCTGGCGGATAACGACGCACGGCTGCCCGCCTTCGGCGCCAACAGCCCGCTGGTGCTGAGCCGCAAGGCCGCGGTCAAGACCGGCACCACCGGCGACTGGCGCGACAACTGGACCATCGGCTACACGCCCGACTACGTGACCGGCGTCTGGGTGGGCAACAACGACAACTCGATGATGATCGATTCGACCGGTGTGACCGGCGCGGCGCCCATCTGGCACGACGTGATGGAGCGCATCCACCAGGGGCTGCCCGAACACTGGTTCCCGCGCCCGCCCGACCTGGAGCAGGCCGAGGTCTGCGCGCGGTCGGGCCTGCTGCCCGGCCCGGCCTGCCACAACCGCGTGCGCGAGTGGTTCATCGCGGGCACCGTGCCCACGGCCACCGACACCTGGCAGCAAGACCTGGCGATCGACAACGCCAGCGGCCTGCTGGCCTGCCCCGGCGCGGCGCCTACCGGCTTCACCATGCGCAACTTCCTGCTGCTGCCCGCCGAATATGCGGTCTGGGCGGCGCAGGCGGGTCTGCCCGCGCCGCCCACGGCCTACGCGCCCGCCTGCGACGGCGCGAGCGCGGGCGATAGCGGCGGGCTGGATCTGGCGCTGACCGCGCCCGCCGCCAATGCCGTGGCGGGCGGCACGATCACGATTGAGGGGCGGGCGGATGGCCCCGCGCTGGCCGGTTGGAGCCTTGACTGGGGCGAGGGCGCGGCGCCCAGCCAATGGCAGGCGCTCGCCACCGGCGGCCCGGCGCCGGGCGCGCGCCCCCTGGCCCGCTGGGCCAGCAGCGACCGGGGGGGAGTGCATACCCTGCGCTTGCAGGCGCACCTGCGCGACGGGCGCACGCTGGAGGTCCGCAGCCGCCTCAACCTGGACAACATCGCCCCGGTGGCCTGGATCACCTATCCCGGCCCGGCCGTCAGCCTGAGCGCGCTGGCGCCCGGCGAGCGGTTCCCGTTCCAGGCCGAGGCGCAGGACAATACCGGCCTCGCCGCCATGCTGTTCTATGGCGACGGACGGCTGCTGGGGCGGCGCGACAGCGGCCCCTGGACGCTGATGGTCGACCCCGCCGCGCTGGGGCCGGGCGCGCATCACCTGAGCGTGATCGCGGTGGATCTGGCCGGGAATCGGTCGCCGCCCGCCGAAGTGCAGACGGCGCGGTAAAATCAGGCTTGCTAGATGTGGCTGTTCGCGGTACACTTCCTGCTGGATGTTCCGTTACCGTTGCCCCATCGAGGCAATGCTAAGATGTGCTTCATGCTGTACCTTCTGCTATCGACATCTTCGAGGCATTGGAGCAGGAAATCATGGACGGCTTACCCGAGAAAAAAGCGATCGTGATCGTCGAGGACAACGAGCCGATTGCCGAGCTAATCAAAGATACGCTGAACTCCGAGGCGGACTACCAGGCAGTCGTGGTCAACGACGGTGCGCGCGCGCTTGAAGTCATCCGGTCGGTTAAAGCCAGCCTGATCCTGCTCGACCTGAACCTGCCGGGGATCAGCGGCCTGCAACTGTTCGATCTGCTACAGGAAGACCCGGCGACCCGCGCGATCCCGGTCATTTTCGTCACCGCGAATCATCACGAGCGCGTGTTCCGCGAGCGCGGCTTCAGCAACTACATCGCCAAGCCGTTCGACCTCGACGAATTGCTGGCCCGCGTGGCCGCCGCCTGCCGGCCTGAATAGCTTTATCTGCAGGGGCCGGTTTGAAACCGGCCCTATCTCGCGCCACATTGACCATGTTATTTGTAGGGGCGGGTTCCCAACCGGCCCGACCCCGCCGCAATCCCGTGGAGTGCTACTATGCCTGATTCCGTGATCGACCTGCGCAGCGATACCGTCACCCACCCCTCGCCCGCGATGCGCGAGGCCATGTACCGGGCCGAGGTCGGCGACGATGTGTTCGGCGACGATCCGACCGTGATCCGCCTGGAAGCGCTGGCCGCTGAAACGCTGGGCAAGGAAGCGGCCCTGTTCGTGCCC
>DASSGZ010000561.1:0-13251 GCA_035693165.1 Chloroflexia bacterium
GAACGGGCGCTCGCTGGGATTGAGCAGCCAGAGCATCGAGTCGAGCTGGCCGCCCGTGCTCAGGGCATGGGACACCACCCGGCCCACCCCGCGCTCGCCCAGGCTCGCCAGGATGCGGCCCGTGCGCGCGTGGTCCACCGACCCGCCGCTGCGTCCGGTGGCCGCCAGGTAGCCGGTCAGATCGGCCAGCGCATCCTGGAACTGGTCGGCATACGACCCCGGTGGCGACGTAAACCAGTCGCGCGTGGCGCCGCTGCGGTCCACGCCCACCAGCGCTGCCGCGTCCATGCCGGTCATCTGCCGCGCCGCGGTCACGGTGCGGTCGAGGATGGCGTCGCGCGGGCCGCCCGCCGCCAACGCCTTGTCAAATTCGGTCAGCAGATCGTCCTGGCGCTGCCATTGCAGGTCAGTCCACCAGTTGGCGACCACGCCGGACATGAGGTCGGCGACGAAGCCGAACAGCGTGGCGTCGGCTTCCTGGAACGCTTCGGGCCGGGCGCTTTGCGCGCTCAACACGCCGATCACCTGCCCGCCCAGGCGCAGGGGCATGACCATGACCGAAGCGGGCACAAAGGGGCTTTCGGGTTCCACCGCGGGCCAGCCTCGCCGCGTTGCGTCCACCGGGAGGTTGCCGCTGACCAGGGGCGCGTCGTTGGCGATCACCCACTCGGCGAAGCCCTGCCCCCCTTCATAGGGCCGCGTGTACGCCGACACATAATCGCCGTGATCGTAGAACAGCAGGTAGACGAGCCGCCCGCGCCGCCGGTCGTAGAGCGCCACATAGAGGTACTCGGCGCTAATCAGCGAATCGAGTTCCTGGTAGAGATGGCGCAAGGCCCGTTCCAGGTCGGGCTGGCGCAACAGGGCCTCACCCAGGGCCACCAGGGGGCGGGTGATTTCGGCCCGCGTGCGCGCCAGGTCGGCCAGCCGCTCGGCCAGCAGATCGTGGATAACGGCCAGGGCCGCCTCGGGGTCCACCGGCTGGACCAGGTAGTGCGGCGACTGGGTGCCGGCCAGTTCTGGGCCCAGCTCCATCGCGCCGGGGGGCACTACCGGCACCACTACAGTGGTCGGCGCGAGCCAGCGCAGCCGTTTCAGCGTCTGCGGGTTGCCCAGCAGCGGCGGCTCATGGGCGATGAGTGCGAGGTCATAGGGTCGTGCCTCGGCGCGCGCCTGATCGACGAGTTGCAGCAAACGCGTATCATCATGCGCGGTATGCACGGCATACTTCCGGCGCAGCATGATCAGAAGGTCCCGGCTTCGGTCCCGGTCATCCGCAAGCAGGATCTGTATCACGCGTTCCACACTCGCACTCCTGTTTCTGCCGATCAAGTGGTCAGCGTAGTGGTACGTCTAGGTTGGCCCGCAGCACTTGCTCCAACTGGTCCAGCCGCCCATTATACGGTATCACGTACTTCGCGCCCCCAATATACGCGCTCAGCGCGGTCTCATAGTCCGCGCCGAGCGACGACAGGACCACCACCGGCAGGTCCGCCGTGACGGGGTTGGCCTTCAGCCGGCGCAACACCTCAAAGCCGTCCATGCCGGGCATCTTCAGATCGAGCACGATGACATCGGGCCGGGCCCGGTGGACTTCCGCCAGCCCGGCCATGCCGCCCTCGGCCCACACCACGTCGAGCCCGCGCCCGCGCAACCGCGATTGTAACAGATCGGCCCGCTCCGGTTCATCGTCGATCACCAGCAGCCGCCAGGTCTTTTCGGGCGGCGCGACGATCTGCGTGCGATCTCCGCGCAGGTAGCCGACGGCCAGGCCCCAGGCCAGTCGCTCCACCTTGGGATTGGCATAGAGCGCCAGCCGGGCGATGGTCAGCGCCTCGTCCACCGCCGCACCGCGGGCCAGTTCGGCGTAGAGGCTGCCCGCCAGCCAGGGCGCGCTGCGGTCGCTGATGCCGGTCTGCCAGCCGATGACCGCGGGCACCCCTGCCTCGGCGATGGCCGGGGCCAGCCCGAACAGGCTCCGTTGCACCCCGGCGGTGCCGCTCCAGCAACTGTTGAGCAGCACCAGTTGCAACTCTGGGGCGAGGCTGAGCGCGGCGGCCAGTTGCGCCCCGCTCAGCGGCACCGCCTCCCCGCCCGTCGGTCCGCCGAACAGCAGCGGTGTATCGCGCAGCACCGCCGAGTGGCCGATGTAGTGGAAGATATGCGGCTGGGTGCGCCGCACGGCGTCCGGCAGGCTGGCCGGACCGTCGAGGGTGACGCTGTGGACCTCCAGGTAGCCCGCGTCCACCAGCGCCGCCAGCCCCGTGTCGATCAGCGCCCGCTCGGCCGTCACATCCAGGCCGAACAGCCGGTGGCCCTGGTAGGTGAGCGGCCCGGCCACGCCCAGCAGCACGCGCAAGGGCAGGGCCGCGGGCAGCGCATTGAGCGGGCGCAGCGAGGGCAGGTTGCGGCTCAGGTGGACATCGGGCGTCAGGGCGAGGAAGTGGCGCAGGCTGGGGTCATACAGAAACTCCCAGGGCAGCGCGGCCATTTCCACCGACGCACTGGTCAACACCAGGCGCAGCGGCAGCTTATGGGCGCGCGCCTGCCCGCGCGCCTCGCGATAGGCCGCCCCCACGGTATCGCGGAACAGCGCGTCGAACAGCACGCTGCCCAGGCGCGCCACCTCGGGATCGGCGGCCTGGCGGCTGTGCAGCCGGCCCACCAGGCCGCGCATCTCGGCTGCTGTGGCGTCGAAGCGCAACACACCGTGGGTCCGCTCGCCGGGGCCCAGCACCGCCTGCACCTCGATCCGATCGCCGGGGGTGCCCGGCGCCGCGGTGCCCAGCAACAGTTCCAGGCGCGGCGGGGCGGGCGGGGCCGCCGCCGGGCGGGGCCGTACCGTCCCGGTCACGCCACTGCCTGCACGCCGGTGATGACCACTTCCAGGGCCTCCAGGTGCTGCTTGCGCACCGGGTCGGCCAGCCGGCAGCCCTCCAGGCGCAGCAACACGCGCAGCCGGCTGGAGGCCAGTTCAAACGTGCCCCCGCCGCGTAGCCAGCGCACCGCCGCTGCGGGATTCCCCCCGTAGGCCGTCACATCCTGCTCCACGGCATCGAGCCGCCGCTGCCCCGGCGCCAGCCAGGCTACCATGCGTTGTTGCCCCGCCACCAGGTCGTGCAGCACGACATAGACCCCGCCCGGACACCCCGGCGCCCCCAGCAGGTGCCGCGGGCAGACCAGCACCACCTGGGCGACGATCCGCCCGGCGCCGTCTTTCAGGCTGGCGATGTCGAGACAGCCCTCGCGCACGGCCCCGGCGGGCGGCAGCAACAGGCGATCCTTGGCCCAGGTGACGGCGCCCGTCGTGCTGGCATGGGGTGGGGCAGGGGCAGGGCGCGCGGGCGGGGTATAGGGCAGCGCCCCGGTGACTCCCCGGCCCGCCGCCTGGAGGCGGCTTTTGGCGAGCGCCGCCGACCCGCCCGCCGTCAGGCGTTGCACCATCTCGTAGCGTGGCAGGTGCGCGGTACACAGCAGCAATCCGCCCAGCGAGCAGCCGAACAGCAGATAGTTCACGTTCTCGGTGATCCAGGCCGTCAGCGTCCCGGCCCCGGCCAGCAGCGCGGTCGCCGGCATCATCACGCGCGCCAGGCGCGGCGCCGCCGCCACCCACGTCGCGATCTCATCCGGCAACAGGATCATCGGGGACCGATCCGCCGCCAGGGACGCGGGCGCCGCCAGCGACGGGCGCGGATGCGCGGCAGGGGGCGCGGGCGCGCCGGCGGGCGGCGCGGTGGGCGCCGGGCTCGTAGCGCGGGGCGCCGGAGGTGGAACCGCCGGCGGCGGGGCCGCGGCGGTTAGCGCGATGGCCGGGCCGAGCACCGACTCGTCTACGGGCACCGGGCGGGTGGCGGCGCCGCCGGTCACAGGGATGGGCCGCGTGGCCGCGCCTTCGGTGGGGACGGTGTACAGGGGCGCGGTTTGCTTGCCGCCGCGCACCGGGTGCGCTGGGCCGGTCGTGGCCTGATCCTGCAGCGCGGCGAAGTTCCAGGGGAAAGCCGCCGGGAGGCCCCGCGCCAGCCGGTGGCTCGCGGGCCAGCCCTGCGCCATGGCGTCGGCGGCGGGCAGGATGCCACCACAGCGCAAGACCACTGCGCCCGGCGTGCCTGCCCCCGGCTTGCTTTCGGCCAGCCGCACCAGCACCTCGGCCAGGTTCTCCGCCGTGGCACCGGGGTCGCCGCTGACCATCGCCAGCAGGGCGTTCTTCAGCACCCGCTCGGTGAGCCGCGTTTGCAGCGCCGCCGATCCCAGCAGCACCACGTCGCCGGTTTCGAGGGGAATGGGCACGCCGGGCCGGGCGTACACTTCGGGGCGCTGGGCAAACTGGGGGATGCCGGGGGAGTGGGGCGCGGGGGCGCTTTCCACCACCCGCCATTCGCCGGCGGGGGCGCGCAGCACATAGGCCACGCAGGGGCCGGTGGTCGCCAGCCAGAGCCGCCGGTCCTGCACGACCAGGGCGGCGATGCTCAGGTGCGGGTCATAGTGCCCGGTGGCCGCCAGGCTGCGCAGATACGCGGTGGTCATGCCCAGCGCGCTGTCCAGCGCCCGCCCGCCCTCCCGGCAGAGGGAGCCGTAAAATGCGCCGGCCAGATACCGTAGCGCCGTCGCGGCGCCTGGATGCCCCGCGCCGGAGGACTCGCCATCCGCGACCGCGAACAGCGCACCGCGCGCATACCCGGCGGTATCGTGCGGCATGAAAGCCAGGGCGGCGCCCCCTCCCGTCTCAAGCGGGGGGGATGCAACGGCAGCTCCGGCCTTGATCAGCGTCGCGAGTTGTAGACTGAGCCGAGATTGGTCAGATTCCAACGCATATAGGGCGTTGGAGCCAACAATTCTGCCTTCCATCGGCGTCTCCTATGCAATTGTGCCGCCTTACCCGGCGTCCTAGCTTCAGCGGGAACTGGGAACCTGCCTCCTCCTGGCCCAGTCGTATCGGTGAGAGATATTATATCCCCTGTTATTGGGATTTGTCAACTAGGCAGGGATTTGTTTACCCCAACTTTACTGGCCTGCCCTCCGGCCCGAATCACCGCTGCCCCGCCCTGACTCCACCCCCAGCAGTCGCAGCGGGGTCTACTTTACCATATATCGAGCCGCTTGTGTTGCAAATGACGGCCCAATTTGGGAATTGTCACAGATTCGCCCGCCCGAAAAACAATCCTGGATTTTGCAGTGCGCGATCGCGGCATGGCCTCTGCGAAAGCCCGCTGCCGGAATGGCCCCGCGACGCAACGAAGACGGCGAAGGCCACTGATATCCGCTTCGTTCTTCGCGGCTTGCGCGGCTTCGCAGTGATCCATATCGCTGCCGGACAGGACGCCGGATTCCGCAAATAGCCGCCGGGGGCAATAATTTGGTATAATCAGAACGGACCCACCGCAACCTTTCGGGCGCCCCGGTAGTCTAATTAATAGCAGCGCGAACACCTAGCACCAGGATCCTGCCCATGGCTCGCTCGCCCTTCACATTGCCGGCATTGCGCGAAACGCGCCCGCGCCGCATCGCCCTGCCCGGCGCCCACATTGTGGCCCTGTCGTTCGTGCTGGCCCTGGCCGGGCTGGCCGGCGGCGGCCTCATCGCGCTCAAGTGGCAGGAACGCAGCGACCTGCTCCAGCAGCCGATCACCCGCGAAAGCACCCGCGAGACCATCGCCTCCACCATCACCAACCTGGAGAACGAGCAGGCCGACCTCAAGCGTGGCCTGATCGACGCCCGCGCCCAACTCGAAAAGCTGCAGGCCGGCAGCGCCCAGGAGAAAGCCCAGTTGGGCGACCTGACCGCCGCGATCAACGCCGAGCGCGTCACCGCCGGGCTGGTGCCGCTGGAGGGGCCGGGCGTCGTCGCCATTTTCCAGGACAGCACCGCCGCCGTGATCCCGCAGAACGAGGACCCCAACAATTACATCCTGCACGACTATATGCTGCGCGATGTGCTGAACACGCTCTGGGCCGGGGGCGCCGAGGCCATCTCGATGAACGGCGAGCGCGTCCTGTCCAATACGCCGCTCTATTGCGTCGGCACGACGGTGATCGTGAACGCCACCCGCCTGTCGCCGCCCTATGAGGTCCACGCCATCGGCAACCCCGACGCGCTGGAAGCGGGGCTGCGCAACTCGCCGCAGATGCGCCAGTTCAACGAGCGCGCCCAGATTTACGACCTGCCGATCAGCATCCAGAAGGTCGCCAAAGTCCAGGTGGCGGCCTATAGCGGCGCCGTCGCCATGAAGTATGCCCATCCCGGCGACAGCGCGGACGAGCCGGCGCCCACCGCGGCGCCCGCCACGCCCTAGAGGACCGTCATGCAAAACTGGCGCGCGCGCATCCTCGTCTCCGCCGTCTGCCTGGTCCTGGGCTTCCTGATGGTGCCCCAGTTCCGCAGCCAGCGCATCGACCGCACCGTCCTGGCCCAGTCGCCCACCGACCAGGCCAGCTATATCAGCCAGCTTTATGCCAGCAACCAGCGCCAGCGCGCCAACCTGGAACAACTCCAGGCCGAGATCGCCCGCTACCAGGAGACGGCCAACGGCGGCTCCAGCATCGTCAGCCTGATCAAAGACCTGCAGCAAATGCGCATGGCGAACGGCGAAGTCGATCTCACCGGCCCCGGCGTCACCGTCCGCGTCACCGGCGCCCAGGACGCCGCCCAGGTGATCCAGGACCTGGTGAACGAGTTGCGCGCCTCCTCCGCCGAGGCCATCGCCGTCAACGGCGTGCGCCTGATCACCCGCTCGGTGATCGCAGTGGGTGACAACGGGCAATTGCAGGTCGACCAGCAGCCGATCAGCGAACCCTATCTCCTCGAAGCCATCGGCGACCCGGCCACGCTGCAAAACGCCCTGGAACGCAAAGGCGGGGTCATTGCCCTGTTGCAGCAAGACCCCGCCGAAAAGATCGTGATTAAAGTGACGCGCCACACCGAGACCGCCGACTGGCTCAAGCTGCCCAAGACGGCGCTCGACCTCAAGTGGCGCTACGCCCAGCCCGCGCCCGGCAACTAAATAGTCTGTTCCCCGAGATTTGTCATTCTGAGCGGAGCGAAGAATCTCCGTCTCGTAGCCCAACGCTATGACAGACCACTAAGCCTGGGTGTGCGCGCGCCCGCAGGCGCAGTTCCCGCCGCAGCCGCAGCCCCCGCCGCCGCCCGCCTCGGCCCCCGCTGTGCTCCCCGTGGCGCGCAGCGTGGCAAACGCGGCAATCGTCCGCTTGGCCCGCGTGCCCGCGCACTGCGGGCAGGTCACCGCGGCATCCCGCTCCCCGGACGCCCGCAGGCGCTCAAAGCGCGTATGGCACTCCAGGCACACATACTCATACAACGGCATCGCTCTTTCTCCTTGTCCATCCTGGCGTCCTAATCAACCCGATCTACGCCGGAACCCACTGGCATAATTATACCCCGGTTCCGACGCGGCGACCAGGGGGTCGCGGGTCAGGAACTGAGCGGTGGCCGGGTCGTAGTAGCGGGCGCGCAGGTAGTAGCAGCCGCTCTCGTTGTTCAGATACGCCCCGGCGTAGAGCAGCGAGTTGGCGACGGGGCCGGTACTGGCGGCAGCGTTGCTGTAGGCGTCATGGGAATACATGGCCGCGCCAGAGCCCGCAGGCCGAGCTAATCAACCCGTAACATTCGGTCCTAAGATACTATTCATTTACCGGAAAACCAACTAGAATAGGAATCACGATTCGCGCGGGCCGGGGGTGGAGTAACCGCCGGGGGGCACGCCCCGCCGCCAGGGCCGCGCCCAGGGACGAGTGCAGTAAAGGAGCAGCAGCATGGCGGCGCAAGACGGATCCGGCAACGGATCCTTGAAGTTCAAGTTCAATCCGGCCCAGGACGGCATTACCAAGGTGCTTGGCCCCCTGGAATCCCAGATCATGCAGATCGTGTGGCAGATGCAGCACGCGACGGCATCCGATGTCCATCAGGAGTTACAGGTCAGCCGCCAGCGGGAAAACGGCAAAATTGCCTATACCACCGTCATGACCACCATGAGCCGGCTGTATGACAAGAACATCCTCAGCCGGCGCAAAGTCGGCATGAGCTTCGTCTACACCCCGGCGCTCGACCAGGAGGCGTTCATCAACCTGGTGGTGAAAAATGTGCTCGACAGTCTGGTCGGCGAGTTCGGCGAACCGGTCTTCCGCTACTTCGTCGACTACGTCGCCCAGAACGAGGATCGCCGCCGCGAACTGGCGCGGGCGTTGGGCACACCGGCCGCCGTCGCGGAAGCCTGATTCCGCCTGCCTGGCCCGGCGGCAAAGCCCAACCCGGCGGCAATGGCCCATACTTTTGCGCGCCTGTAATCCGTTATGCTATAATAGCGTAACGATTATGTAGACGCCGTACCTGAATTTCCGGCTCGACCGGCTCCCGGCGTTGGGTGGAGACGAACGAGCGCCCGTTCCCGCACGCTAGCGTAGGTAACTGGGAGGTCAGCGATGTTAAATTACACCGGGACTGGCCGGGTCGATTACGAAGATGTGCTGCGTGCGATCGGGCACTTCATCGACGAGCACAACTTCAAGGAAGTCTGCATTATCGAACTGGAAGAGGGCATCCTGGTGCGCGGGCTGGTCTACACGGCCAACCGGCAGGGCTTCCGAACGATCAGCGAGGCGTACCTCTTCACCAACGAAGACATCGACCACATCCTCGAAGAAGCCTACCAGCGGCGGGGCAAACCGCACGGCAAACCCGTCCCGCCCGGCGCGGCCAACGGGCCGCAGCCGCGGCGCGGCCTCTTCGGCGGCAAGTAAGAGGGGGCCATACCCCGCGTGAAGAAAATCCTGGCCGGCGTCGTCGTCAGCGCCATCTGTCTCTATCTGGTGCTCCGCGGCGTCAACTGGGAAGAGATTCCCACCCACCTCGGTCGCATAAATCCCGGCTTGCTGGCGCTCTCCATGATCGGCATGGTGGGCGCCTACGCATTTATGGCCTGGCGCTGGCGGCACCTGCTGGCGCCGCTCATGGCCCCGGCCCCCGGCGTGCCCGCCCTCTTCGGCATGACCATGACCGGCTATTTCTTCAACACCTTCTTCCCCGCGCGGGCCGGCGACCTGATGCGCGCCCACCTGCTGAGCCGGCGCAGCGGCCTCCGCCGCACAACGATCCTCGCCACGGTGGTCATCGAGAAGCTGTTCGACGGCTTGGCCTTGCTGGTGCTGCTGGTCGCCGGCATCCCCGCGCTCAGCATTGGCGAGGGCCGCGCCGAGCAGTTGGGGCTGGCGGCGGTGCTGGTGCTGGGCCTGGCGTTGGGCGGCTTGCTCGTCTTCCACTGGCAGGCCGACCGGGTCGTCGCGCTCACCGCCCGCCTGGTTGAGCTGCTGCCGGTGCCCGAACGGATCGGCAGCCTGGCCGTGCGCCTGGTACACACCTTCAGCGCCGGACTGCGCGTCTTCGAGAAGCCCGGCCCCCTGTTCAAGAGCGCCGCCATTTCGCTGCTCGTCTGGCTCACGGCGGCGGGCATGTTCTGGGCTGCGCTGGCCGCGTTCCAGATCGCCATCCCCAGCCCCAGCGCCCTCCTGCTGATGACTGCCGTGGTCAACCTGGGGCTGCTGATCCCGGCCATGCCGGGCAATGTCGGCAACTATGAGGCGCTGATCCTGACCGCGCTGGTGCTGATCCTGCCGGGCATCGACAAAGACATGGCCGTGGCTTTCGCCCTCGTCTTCCACGCCGCGCAACTGCTGGCGACCCTGCTGGTCGGCGGCATCGCCTTCTGGAGCCAGCGCGTCTCGATGCGCGAGATGCAGGCCGACGCGGGCGAAGCCGTCGCCGCCGCCCCCGCGGGCAACGCCGACCGCCTGCGCGAGCACGTCCACCACACCCCGCGCGAAGAAGCCACCGAACTCGGCATCGAAAAGCTTTAGCCGCCCCGCGCCCGATCGTCTCTGTAGAGGCCGGTTTGAAACCGGCCCGCCCCACCGCCTAAACCGCGCCTACCTCGGGATACACCATGCCCGCGCCGGTATTCAGCAATACCACGCGTTCGCCGGCCTTGATCCACCCGGCGGCGCGCAGGTGGCGCACCGCGGGCAGCAACGTCGCGCCTTCCGGGCAAACCCACAACCCGGCGCGGCTCAGTTCGCCCAGCGCCGCCAGCAGGGTGTCGTCGTCCACGGTCAGCGCCGTGCCCTTCGTCTCGTGCAGCGCGCGCAGCATCAGCCCACCAGCCAGCGGTCCCGGCACGCGCAGCCCGGCGGCCACCGTGTGCGCGCCCTCCCAGAAGTTGGTCGAGTCGGTGCCGCTATCCCAGCCGCGCACCACCGGCGCGCATCCCGCTGCCTGCACCACTACCAGGCGCGGCAGCGGCCGGTCTTCCGCGATCCAGCCCAGCGCCCGTAATTCCTGGAAAGCCTTCCAGAGACCGATCAGCCCCACGCCGCCGCCGGTGGGATAAAGGATCACGTCGGGCGGTTGCCAGTCGAGTTGCTCGGCGATCTCCAGGCCGAGCGTCTTCTTGCCCTCCAGGCGGTACGGCTCCTTGAAGGTGCTGGCGTCATACCAGCCCTCGGCCTCCACCCCCTGGGCCACCCAGGCCCCGGCGTCGCTGATCAGGCCATCCACCAGGTGCAGCCGGGCGCCGTAGCGTTGCACCTCCTGCTGCGTGAGTTGCGGCGCGTCGCAGGGCATCGCCACGACCACCGGCAGCCCCGCCCGCGCGCCGTAGGCCGCCCAGGCCGCCCCGGCATTGCCCGCCGTGGGCAGCGCGATGGTGTGCGCGCCCAGTTCCCGCGCCCGCGACACGCCCACGGCCGCACCCCGCGCCTTGAAAGTGCCCGTCGGGTTCAGGCTCTCGTCCTTCATCCACAGCGTAATATCGAGTTCCGCGCCGAACACCGGCAGGGGCAGCAAGGGCGTCGTGCCCTCGCCCAGCGACACGCGCGCCACCGGATCAGCCACGGGCAGCAACTCGGCGTAACGCCACAGCCCCGCGCCCCAGGGCCGCGCCGCCACGGTGTCGCGCGGGACATCCCGCGCCAGGGCCGCCAGATCGTAGCGCGCCAGCAAGATCCCGCCGCAGCCGCAGCGGTGCTGCTCCTCCCCGGCGGGCCAGGTGCGCGCGCAATCGGCGCACTCCAGGTGCGTTAGATAGCTATGCTCGGCATCCATAGTCATCCCCCTTACCTTACCAAGTATAACACATCAGCCCGCCCTCGCCCGGCACCGCCCGCATACCCTCTCACATGCGTGGCACCCCAGAAGCCCTACTTCGCACCGCAGAGACGCAGAGACCGCAGAGCTTCGGATAGAAACCAACCAGCACCAGGTATATATTGCTTCGCGGTGGCCCTTGAACCAAGCGACTCCTCCGCATGAACCTCACAACAGACCTCATTTTAATAATCTCTGCGTACTCTGCGTCTCTGCGGTTAGTATGGCGTCGTGCCCGAACCGCGGCTTGATTGATCAGGTATGAAATGGTAGAATGGCGGCGATTTTAGACGGCGCGCTTGGCGCCGCCATCCGCGGCAAGCATCTGTAGCTAGGAAGACCACCCATTCATGCATCACATTCGCGGGAGCGCCCGCGCCGTCATCGCAAGCCTGCTGATCCTGGTCCTGGGCATCACGGCATGCGGCAGCCCCGGCCCCGCGAGCCGGCCCGCCCAACCCTTCTTCCCCACCTTCCCCGCCGGGCCCGTCCACACGCCGACCCCTGCGGGCACCGCCGCCCCGGCCCCCGCCGAGACGGCCGGCCCCAGCCCCACGCCCGACATCTACCGCCAGTTGAGTCCGCTCAACTATGTGGCGGTCAATAGCGGCCAGGTGCTGGTGAAGGAAGACCTGATCGATCTCGACGGCAAGGAACCGAAGGAGGCGCTGCTCACCATCAGCGGCACGCCGATCATCAGCGGCGCCAACACGCTGCCCGCGGCCAATCTGCCCTACACGGCGACGCTCTCGGGCTTGCAGGTGCTCGCCTACGACGCCGGCGCGGGCCAGTGGCAGGTGAAGTGGCGCTCGTCCAACCAGGGCCTGCCCGGTCGCGCGGCGCCGCTGCCCACCAGCGCGCAAGGCCAGAACCTGCTGGCGATGGACCCGCCGCTGCCCGTGCTCCAACTGCGCACCGAGACCACGCCGACCGTCGGCAGTACCCTGCCCACCATTACGCTGCGCCTCTATGGCTGGCAGAACGGCACCGCGCAGCCGCTGCATATGCGGCCCGCGGGCGCCACCGCCGACGAGGACGCCGTGTTCTCCGCCGCCGCCAACGTCGAGCTCATCGACATCGACCAGGACCGGCGCGCCGAAGTGGTGGCCGATGATGGTGTGAAGACTACGATCTGGAAATGGGACGGCGCGCGCTTCGTGCCGCGCTAGCTCCGCTCCCGCTCGTTCGCTGGAAAGTACCGCGCCCTATGTCGACCCGTTCCGCCGCCCGCCCCTTCGCCGGGCTGCCGGCCTTACCGATTGATCAATATCGCGGGATCGCCGTGGCCCTGCTCGTGGGCATGCTTGTCATCGCCGCCGTCGCGCCGCTGACGACCACGCCGCTGCCGCCGGACAGTGCCGTCTACCCCAGTTTCGACGGCCAACCGGCCCCCATGCCCGCTGCTGCCGTCTTCGATTACCTGGCCGACGCCCAGCGCATCCCCACCGATCCGCCACCCCGCGGCACGATCCTGCGCGAGGCGGGCCTCACCACCCGCGCCCTGCGCGCCATCGTGGGCGAGATGATGACCGAGGACCAGGGCCCCACCGAGCAGGTGCCTACGCCGTCCGAGCCGCACCCCGTGCGCGACAATCTCCTGGCCGCCGGACCGGATCGCTGGTCCAGCCTGGCCGAGTTCTACCAGACCTCGGGCACAAGCTGGGCCACGAACGGCATGGGCATCGTCGAAAGCCTGCGCGCCACCGTCAGCGAGGGGGCAGAGCGCGACGACCACGAGCGCCAGGCGCTGTACTGGCTCAACACGGCCACCAGCGCCGAACCCGACAACGGCACCTATCGCTACAACGCCGCCCTCTTGCAGATCATGCTGGGCCACTACCAGCAGGCCGCCGCGCTGCTGGCGACCATCGACGCCACCCCGGATCATCCCGAAGTGCGCTTCCACCACGCGCTGGCCCTCTTGCGCCTGGGTGCGCCGGACCAGGCCCTGCCGCTCTGGCAAGACCTGGCCCGCAACACCACCGGTGACTGGGCCCCCGCCGTCGCTGAGGGCCGCGCCGATACGCTTGTGGCGCTGGGCGATGTGGCCGCCGCCATGCCGATTTACGAGCAGAGCCTGAGCGACGGCGCATCCGTCGCCTG
>DASSGZ010000562.1:0-28755 GCA_035693165.1 Chloroflexia bacterium
GGTGCCGTTCAGCGGCGGCCCGTGCCAGGTGCAACTGAATTTTTCAGGATCCGATACCCGCGCCGGCGCGGACCCGCCCCACCCATCCTGATTCCCCTGCCCGGTGGGTGCTTTCGTGGATGGGCTGAATACGAATGACAATTTTGCCGGCAGCTCCAGGTCTGGTTGGACCGCGCTCCGTATCCCGAGCTACGCAACCTCAATCTTTGCAACGGAACCGCCCAGAGCTATGTCGAAAGGGCATACGCGCCCACAATCATCAAGCGGTCAAACTGGACGGCTCGTCGCATTGACTTGCTGCCGCGGTTGGGCGGCCTGCTGCCGATAGTGCTGTGCCGGTTGGTCCACGCGGCCCTTCCGGCACGGGCCAACAGCGGGGGCGGATCAGGGAGGGATCCGGCAGCCACACCGGCCCGCCCCCGCCCTATGGACAATAACAGCGGGATGGTCGGTGAACGGCGAAGGCAGGTAAGACGAACCTGGCCAAGTGGGTTCACGCAGCCACCGCGCCACGCCAGAGGGGCGCGGCGCGCTGACCCGTCTCACTGACCTTTTGGCATTCCATTGGCTGTCCAACACACGACAATGGCCGGACTGTAAGTAGTCCTGCCGTCAATTTACGTCTAGTGGTAGTAAGGTTGTGGTGATTTGCCAGGGCTCTGAACCCAGAACCCACTGCTTAAGAGGCCGGCGAAAGCCTGTCCACCGCGATCCATATACGTCTAGTTTGTGCGCAATTTGCGCCGGTTCCATCCCGTTTTGTCTGCGGCGATCCGCGAGCATCCACCCGTTTGGCTGTCAACCCGGCTGTCAACATAACGGAAAATTAGTTCGTTTGTCTGGCGTAACAAGGGCACGCTCCACATCTCCTGAGTGCCGGAATCCTCGTTTGTACGCTCCCTGCCCGAATCAAAGCGACCGGCATTATCGTTATGTCTGGCAGCCGGATTTAGCGGCGCCCTTTGCCGTCGATGATGCACTCCCTGACCGGCATCCGAGTATCGCCGTCCCCGGTCCGTCCGAAAGGAGTTCGCCTGTGGATACCCTCCAGCCGCCGGCTATGCGCACCCGCGCCGGTCTCGCCCGCGTCGTGGCGATCACCAACCAGAAGGCCAGGGCGCTCACACGAGGGAGGAGGCCACACCGTGATCTCCGAGACCTTACTTAGCGTCTATCCGGATCTGCGCTTCGCGTATCGGGGGCATTCGCTCTTGATCACCGACCGCACCGGCGCCATCGGCCACCAATTGCACGGGCTATACGAGCACGCCACCCGCTTGCTGTCGCGCTACACCCTGCTCGTCAACGGCCGCCCGCCCCGGCTCGACGCCCTCAGCGCCGTCGATGCCTATTCCACCTTGGGCTACTATGTGTGCCCGCCCGCCCCCGACGCCGCGATCCCCCTGGATGCGCTGGGGCTGCCCCAAGGCGAGCGCGACCGGCAAGTCGTGATCCGCGTCGCGCGGTTCGTGGGCCGGGGGCTGCATGAGGACCTGGAGGTCACCAACCACGGGTTGGACGAGGCTACACTCGAAATCGCCTGGGACCTGGACGCCGATTTCGCCGATCTCATGGAGGCGCGTGGCGGCCAGCGCCAACAGGAGGCCCCGGTTGCCGTGAGCTGGCAGGTGACAGGCACCGGCGATGGCACGCTCCGCTTCGATTATCAGCACCCCCGGCTGCGGCGCGGCGTCCTGGTCCGGTGCCATCCGCACAACGGGCCGCAAGCGACGCACCCGCCCCCGCGGCGCGACGGGCACCGCGTCAGCGTCGCGCTCCACTTACGCCCGCAAGAGCGCGCCCGCTATTGCCTGACCATTGCCCCCATTGTCGAGGGGCAGGTGTTCGAGCCGCTCTTTGGCTGCGATGCGTTTGGCGCGGTCGGCTCCGGCGCCGGAACCCGGCCGCCCGGCGCCCGCGCGGCGCGCACATGGACCGCGCGCGCCACCCGCCTGTCTACGCCGAACCCGCGCGTGCAACGCGCCTGGGACCGGGCCGTATCCGATCTGGACGCGCTGGCGCTGGGCGACGGGCAGACACCGGCCGAGTGGGCCGTGCCCGCGGCCGGCATGCCGCTGTATGGCACCCTGTTCGGGCGCGATGCCCTCACGCTGGCCGGCCAATCCCTGCTGCTTTCGCCGCACCTCGCCGAAGGCGCGCTCCGCTTGTTGGCGCGCCACCTGGGCACCCACGATGATGATTTCTATGACGAGCAGCCGGGGCGCGTCCCCCAGCAAGTGCGCGCCGGTCCCCTGGCCCTGCTCGGCCTCACGCCCTGGCGGCACGACTATGGCGACTACGCCGCGCCCTGCGCGTACCTGGTGCTCCTGGGCGGCTACCACCTGGCGACGGGCGACCACCGCCGCGTGCGCGAATTCCTGGATCCCGCCAAACGGGTGCTCGACTGGCTCGATGAGCGGGCCGATCTGGATGGCGATGGGTTTCTGGAGTACCAGACCCGCTCCCCCAAGGGGCAGCAACACCAGGGCTGGAAGGACTCCGGCGATGCCGTGCGCTACGCCGATGGGCGGGAGGTGGCGCCGCCGGTCGCCGCCTGCGAAATCCAGGGCTACTGGTACGCGGCCAAGCTCTTGATGGCCGAGGTCTTCCTGCACGTGGGCGAAGGCGCGCGGGCGCTGGAGCAACTGCGGGCCGCGCGGGCGCTCAAGCGCCGCTTCAACGCCCGCTTCTGGATGCCCGAGGAGCGCTTCTTTGCTTTCGCGCTCGATGCCGAGAAGCGGCAGGTGAAGTCGATCGTGTCCAACGTGGGGCACTGCCTGGCGACGGGCATTATTGAGCGCCGGTATGCCCGCGACGTGGTGCGCCGGCTAATGGCGCCGGATATGTTCTCGGGCTGGGGCATCCGCACGCTGTCGGCCCGCCACCCCGCCTACAACCCGCTGAAGTATCACCTGGGATCAGTCTGGCCGGTGGAGAACGCGACCACGGCGTTCGGCATGAAGCGCTATGGCTTCCACCGCGAATGCAATGCGCTGGCGCACGGGATGTTCGACGCGGCGGCGCTCTTCGAGCACTACCGGCTGCCGGAGACGTTTGGGGGGCACCCCCGCGACCGGGCCCATCCCCACCCCGGCCTCTACCCCGACGCCTGCGCGCCACAGGGCTGGTCGGCGAGCGCGATGGTGGGGCTCATCCAGGCGATGCTGGGGCTGTGGAGCTATGCGCCTGCCAACGTGCTGATCATCGACCCGGTGCTGCCGGCGTGGCTGCCCGATCTGACGGTGCGCGATCTGCGCATCGGGGCGGGCCGCGTCTCGATTCGGTTCCGGCGCGGGCGCGATGGGGCGACCGATTATCGGATTTTGGAGCGCGAGGGTCCGCTCCACGTCGTGCGCCAGCCCCCACCCGACGACCTGCACGCGGGGCCGTTGGCGCGGCTACGGGCACTGGGGGGATCGCTGTTGCCCGGTTAATAAGGCAACCAGTCTTTACACTTTTCTCTGACCGGATGCTAACCCGTCCCCCAGGCACACCAAAGCCGTCAAGCGCCGTGGGCTGGACCGCTCTTACGCGGCAGGAGGGTGCAAGACCCAACGATCCATGACATGCGCGTGGATACCTGGTTAGCCCGGTGCCTGCTCAGTACAAGCAAGAAAGTCCTGTGGCATGTACGCCAATGATGGACAGGCGGCGCTCCGGCCAGGTGGCCGAATCGGGCCGCATCTGGCGGACGGTGGCCGAATCGGGCCGATTCGGGCCGCGTGATTACTCCACAGCCCCGAGCGCGGGGTGGCAGCTCCGAAGTGGCAACCGATGCCCGCTAATCCATGGGCAAGAATGGTCAGGGCCGCATTATGGTCGCGGTTCAACACAAGCCCACAGCACGGGCCGTTGTAGAGATGCGCGCTCAACGGCAGCAACTGTCTCTGCCCGCACCGGCTACAGTCCTGCGTGGTGGAGCCGGGATGAATCGCGAGATCCTGGCGCCCGGCCCCTGCTGCCGTGGACGCCAGATAGGCGTGGAACTCCGGCCACGCCGCGTCACGAATGCGCTTCGCCAGACAGCGATTATGCACCGGGCGGCTCGCGTCAATGTCCCCCACCACCGCTACCACCTGCTGGTTGACGAGGCGCCGGCTGTGCTGTTGGGGCCAGGGCAGCGCATCTGCCCGGCGTGCTGGACCGCCCTGCCCGACCGGCCGCTGCCCGGCCCCGCCCCGCGCCCGCCGGCGCCGCCGATGCCCTGTTCCGCGCAGGCGCTGGAGGTGATCGGCCAGACGGGTTCGACGAGGCGGCCCAGGCGCTGCGGTTGCGCTATGCGGAGTTGCTGCGAGCGCGGGGCGCGGTGGCGGAAGCGGTGGCCTACTACCAGGCGCTGGCCGGTTTCCGGCCGCGCTCGCGACAAGGGTAGCGCGGGATGGGTGGTTGGGACAGACGACGCGCGGCAACCGGGCCTGGCGCGCATGCGGATAGCGCACCCCCAGCCCGACCATGGGGAATGGCTGCGGGTCGCCTTGGTGCAGGCAGCCCGCGCAGCGGTGCGCACCAAGGGGACGTACCAGGGTACGAGCAACTTCTCGAAGAGCGCTACTCCTGGGAGGTGATGGAGCAGGTACACGAGGATGTGCTGATGGTGGCGCAGCGGCTCCTCGATTTCTACCAGGGCGGACCGCGGCCCACGTATGAGGATTTTGAGTTTGTAGACGCCTTGGAGCGGATGCAGGAGCGCGAAGCGAATGGCCTGGTCAGTTGCAAGCGTCGCAGTGTGAACGTGGCCCTACGCAAGCTGAGAAAGGAGCCGAAATGCACTTCCGCATCTCAGTGGGGAATTGGGGGTGGGTTTGGGGGCGACCAGCGGGACCTCCTTGTGCCCGACGGGGCAAAAGGGCGGCCGCCAGCAGATCGGCCGGGGGCGCCAAGCGCCCGCAGGAATGCTATTACGCGCTCTCAATTTAGCAGATTCTTAGCAAGAGTGTTGGTCGCATGAATACACCCGTACTCTCCATGACGACATGGGTCAGGCCGGTCTCGGCCAACCAGTCCCGCAAGGCTTCCAGATCGGCTAACATCGTCGCGAACTTGCGGCTCTCGTAGTGTGGTTGGCCCCGCGCATCAGGAGGCATGCGACAGGCGGCCACAAATTTCTTGTGGCCGTCCAGCCCGGCACAGTGGGTATAGAATTCCTGTATCGAAGCACCCCCCTTCGGCGAGTGGCAAGGTTGCCGGTCAGGATACTGACCGGGCACCGCCTCCGCAGAGAGACTGCTAAACATGCTATCCCCAAAGGATGCCACAATCGGATGGACCTCCAGGTGCCCCAGGGCACGCTAGTCGACGGGCTCGCAGCACCAAGGCGCATCGCCCTTGGACCAGTATCGCTCAGGTTATACCGCCCGGCTGGCGGACTCGCCAAGCCGGGGGCATTTCATCTATGGATATGGCGCACGGGCGTGGCAGCATGGCCGCTGGTATGATGATCCGCCGTAGGTGATATGCTACAATAGTACAAACAAAAATCCTGGTACACCTTCTAGTTTGCTGCTCATTGGCAGCGAATAATATGCCACCCTGGAGCATCCAGCGTTTGGGCCGCTGCGGGAACTAACTGCCGCTGCAATCCGCAACGAGGTTCTTGTTGAGATCCAGGAGGAGATGACGATGCCGCACACGCCAAGGATTGGCATCCAAATTGGACCAGGTGACCCCTTCTGGGTCCAGGTGCGCGAGGTCATGTGGCAGCGCGCGCAAGCGCTCCCGGTCGAAGTGGTCGAGATCGATCTGGAGCATCCCGGCTTATTCCCGCACGACGAGCAGGTCGAGGTGGTCGAAGACCTCCGGGTGCAAGAGATCGATGCCCTGATCGGCAATGCCCTGACCGCCTATCTGCTCACCAGCATCCCGGACCACGGCATCCCCACTGTCTATCTGCCGGAGACTTCCGTGCGCCACCCCTGGCTCACCTCCCGACAGGGGCTTTACGATGCCGGGCACATGCTCGGCACCTTCCTGACCACCCACCGGGCGGACGGCGGCGCCGTGCTGCTGGTGAGCGGCACCATCGGCGGCGACGGCAGCAGCCGCAGCCGGCTCGACGGCTTCCACGCCGCGCTGCCCGCCGACGTTCGATTTGCCATCCACCATGTGATCACCAATTGGAGTTATGACGATGGGTGCGCGCAGGTGGCCGCCTACCTGCGCGCCCACCGCGATCTTATCCCGGACGCCATTGTCGGCCTCTCGGACTCCCTGGCCATCGCCGCCCGCGACGCGGCGGGAGCGCTGGCGCGCCTGGCGCCCTCCACGTTGATCCTGGGCATTAACGGCGACCCCTGGGCCGTGGCCGCCATCGCCGAGGGCCGCATGACCGCTACTGTCGAAACCGACATTGACGACATCGCTACGCAGGGAGTCAATCTGGCATACCGGGCGGCCCGCGGGGAGCCGCTACCAGCGTACTTCCGCATCCGCCAGCGCCTGGTCACCACAACCAATGTCGCCGAAGTGGCCACACGCAAGCTGATCAGTCTGGCCGATTTGCCCACGCGCCTGGTCGGCGTCAACCGGCGTCATGAGCAGCAGCGGGTCACGCAACTCGAAACCAGCCTGGCGATTGATCGCCAGGTCGGCTTGATCCTCGACGAGCAACAACTCTCGCTGGCGATTACCGCGCTGATCCGCGACAACTACGGCTTTGACGATGCCCGGTTCTTGATCTGGAACCAGGCCGCGGACCGGTTGGTCGAAGTCAGCGCCGCGCGGAGGGGTGACAACGCGGCGGGCCTCTGCCCGGATCCCGCCGGCCCGCTAGCCTACGTTCTGGCCAACGACCGCATCATCTTCATCCCCGAGGTGCACGCGAGCCACCGCTTCCCACCCGATCCCGCTTGGCCGGACATGCGGGCGCGAGTGGTCGTGCCGGTCCACCTGGGCGGGGAGATTGTGGGCGTGCTCGACTTGCAGAACCGCCGGGCGGCGCACCGCACGCGCGAAGAACTCGACGGGTTGCAAGTGCTGGCCGACCAACTGGGCATCTCCATGCGCAATGCCGAACTCTACGGCCAGGCGCTGGCCGCTCGGGCCAGCGCCGAAAAGGCCGACCGGCTTAAGACAGCGCTGCTGGCCAACGTGAGCCACGAGTTGCGCACCCCATTGAACGTGATCCTTGGCTACAGCCGGGCCGCGCTCGACGCCCTGCCTCAAAGCGAGGCTCCGGCTCTCGCTGGCCTGCGCCAGGATCTCCTGCAAATCTATCGCAGTGGCGAGGATCTGTTGCGGTTAATCAACGATCTGCTCGATCTCTCCCGCGCCGAGATCGACGAGCTGGATCTGTTGCCCGAGCGCCTCGACACGCGCGGTTTTCTGGAGGAAGTGTTTCGCGCTGCCGCCGAAGCGATGGGCGCAGGCCGGGCCGTCACGTGGCGGCTCGATCTGCCGGACGTGCTCCCGCCGATGACGGCCGACCCGTTGCGCCTGCGCCAAGTGCTGCTCAACCTGCTCCACAACGCGCACAAGTTCACCGCTACCGGCCAGATTACACTGGGTGCTACAGCCCTGGCGTCGGAACTGCACCTCTGGGTCGCCGACACCGGCCTGGGTATCGCCCCGTCCATGCAGGAACAGATCTTCGAACCGTTCATCAGCGGCGACCCGCGCGCCATGCGGCACGAAGGCATTGGCCTGGGCCTGAGCATCGCCCGCCGGCTGGTCGGGCTGCACCACGGTCGTCTCACCGTAGAGAGCCATCCCCACCAGGGGAGTACTTTCCATATCTACTTGCCGCAGTCCACCGAGCGGGACCCAGCGTCCGCCTCCGGCGACCAGCAGGTCATCCTGCTGATTGCCGAGAGGGACCTGCCATCCGCCGGCCTGGTGCAACTTGCCGCCCGGCGTGGCCTGGCCCTGCAGCGGCTGCATCCCGACGACGACCTGGCCCGAGTGCTCGCAACTAGTGACCCTGCCTTGCTGGCCTGGGATCTGGCGGCCACCGAAGCGGAGAACTGGAGCAGCGTGCAACAACTCCGCGCCCATCCACGACTCAAGCAGCTACCGGTGCTCCTCTACGATCACCGGCCGGGCAGTG
Organism: Chloroflexia bacterium; assembly: GCA_035693165.1. Taxonomy (GTDB): domain Bacteria; phylum Chloroflexota; class Chloroflexia; order QHBQ01; family JAICKM01; genus JAICKM01. Next base: position 8,042 of record DASSGZ010000562.1, read on the forward strand.
CCGCGCCCGTTCAGGCCGGCATAGCGACCGGCCTGCTGCTCAAACCCGCCGCTGCCGGCGCGCTGGCCGAGGCGCTGACGGACTTGGCCCCTCCCGAACCCGCCGGCAGTGTCCTCGTCGTCGAAGACGATGCGCAGACACGGGCCTTGCACCATCGCCTCATCGTCGAGCAGTTGCCCGGTTACCAGGTGCACGACGTGAGCGGCGGACGCGCAGCCCTGGACTTTCTCGCTCACGAGACGCCGAGCCTGGTTATGCTCGACCTTGCGATGCCGGAAGTTGACGGCTTCGTCGTACTGGAGGCCCTGCGCGCCGAGCCGCGGACGGCCACGGTGCCTGTGCTGGTGTTCAGTGGCCGGGTCCTCGACCCCGCCGACATCCGGCGGCTGACCGAGGCGCGGGTCATTTTCCAGACCAAAGACGTGCTCTCGCAGCGTGAACTCGCCGATTCGCTACGCCGCGCGGTGGCCCGCGATACGCTCTTGCCGCCGCCCACCAGCTCGTTAGTCAAGCAGGCCATCGCCTTCATTCAGCAGCATCATGACGAGTCGCTGTCCCGGCAGGCCATCGCCGGGGCACTCGCCGTCAGCAAGGATTATCTGGGGCGCATCTTTCACCAGGAATTGGGCATCTCGCCCTGGGAGTATCTCATCCGCTACCGGGTGCTGCGCGCCAAGGAGCTGCTGCTGACGACCAGTTACACCGTGGCCGAGATCGCCGGGCGGGTCGGCTTCGATAACGCCGCCTATTTCAGCCATATCTTCCACCGTGAGGTCGGCTGCACACCGCGCGCTTTCCGCGCCCAACTTCCGCACTCGACCCCAGCCGGCGACACGCCCGAGGGACGCGCCGCCAGCGCATCACCCGGCGCGTGATCGGGCTAAATCTGGGGCAGACGGGCCAGCGCCTGATTGGCCGGCAGTCACGCCACAAGCCGGGGTGGTGCCGGCCACGCATTGCAGTCGCGCAGGCTCCGAACGGTTACCGGTCCTGCGTGACTGCCCCAGCACCAGCTTAGTCCTCCCGCGGTCTACCCGGCAGCCGCGCCGAGGTCCCCTTTCCCTACTCCACTCTAGGTCGCTTTTGTGCAAATTCACCGCGTGATTCTTAATGATCGGCGCCCGCAACGGTCCTATACTCCTGTCATAGACCGTTTCATCCAGACAGGAGATCGGCATGACGGCAACCGGCAATGTGGTCTTGATCGGCGAACCTGACCAGGCCACCAACACGCTCTACCAGCGTGCGCTCGGTACCACGTTCGCCGTCATCACGGCGTCCGACGAGGAGACCATGCTGGAGCTGCTACGCACGACCCCCATCGCCGCGCTGGTACTGGAGCCCGCCATCTTCGCCGCGCCCGGCTGGGACGGGCTGGCGACGATCAGCCATATGTGCGCCGCGCTGGGAATCCCGCTGATTGTCTGTAGCACCCTGGACGAGCGCCGGCGCGGCATCGCGCTGGGCGCCGCGGCCTACCTGGTGAAGCCGACCTTGCCCGCCACGCTAGTGGCGACTCTGCGCCAGGTGATTGGGAGCGGCACGCCATGAACGTCGCAGCGCGGCACCAGGCCGCCCTGAGCGAGTTGAGCAGGATGGCCCTGGCCGGCGCCGAACTATCCACCCTCCGAAACCAAGCGGTCACCCTGGTCGCCGCAACCCTCGCCGTGGAATATAGCGGCATCTGGGACCTGCGGGCCGACGCCGCCGTCATGGTCCTGCGGGCCGGGACCGGCTGGCCGGCCGGTGCGCTGGGGCAGGCCACGATGTGCGTCGCGCCAGCCGGCGCAACCACGGCCCCCTGGCCGGACTCTGTTCCGTTGCTGGTTACGGACTGGGACAGCGAAACCCGCGTCCTGCAACCACCGCTGCTGCGCGACCACGGTGTGCGCGCCGGGATCTGGGTTGCGATCCCCGGCCCCGCCGGGCCCTGTGGCCTCCTGAGTGCGGACAGCGTCCGGTGTCGCAAGTTTACCAGCCCCGACATCTCCTTTCTGCACGCCGTCGCCCACATGCTGGCGCTGGCCCGCGAGCGCGTCCAGATCCAGGAGGCGCTGGATGGGCAGGTCGGAGCGCGCACCCACGAAATTGAACAACAATTGATCGCCGCGGCCCAGGACAGAGCCGTACTGGAAGAGCGCCAGCGCCTCGCCCGTGACCTGCACGATTCCGTGATCCAGGCGCTGTACAGCGTGGCCTTGCATGCAGAGGCCGCAAACCGCCTGCTGGCGGCGGGCGATGTGGGAACCGCCGGCGAGTATCTGTGCGACTTGCGGGACACCGCGCAGGAGGCTCTGGAGGAGATGCGGCTGCTCATCTTCGAGCTACGCCCGCCCGTCCTGGAACAGGTAGGACTGGCCGCGGCCTTACAAGCCCGCCTGGGCGCCGTGGAAAGGCGGGCCAACCTGCAAACGGAGTTGATTGTGGAGGGGGTGGGCGATCTGCCCGCGCGTGTCGAGCAGGCGCTCTATCGGATCGCGCAGGAGGCGCTCAACAACGCCCTCAAGCACGCGCGCGCCCGGTGCATCATGGTCAGGCTGCGGCAGATCGAGTCCCAGGTGATCCTGGAGATTACGGACGATGGGATCGGCTTCGACCCGGCGGCAGGCGGCGCGCAAGGCGGGTTGGGTCTGCAAGGCATTGCCGAGCGGGTGACCCGGTTGGACGGCCGGCTAACAATGCAGAGCCGGCCCGGCGCCGGGACTCGGTTACGGGTGGAGGTCGCGCTATGACTCCGCGCATCCGCGTGCTCGTGGTCGACGACCATCTGATCGTCCGCAAGGGCATCCGCGCCCTGCTCGGCACTGAGCCGGATATGGAAGTGGTGGGCGAGGCCGCCGATGGGCGCGAAGCTGTTGAGCAAGCGGCGCGGCTACGGCCCGATGTCATCTTGATGGATCTGGTAATGCCGGAAGTGGACGGCATCGCGGCCATTCAGCAGATCGTGGCGGGCGATCCGGCCGCGCGCATCCTGGTGCTGACCAGCTTCGATGCCGACGATAAAGTCTTTCCGGCTATCCGCGCCGGGGCGCTGGGATACACCCTGAAGAACGCTGGGCCGGCCGAACTAGGGCAGGCGATTCGCCAGGTCTACCGCGGCGAGGCCTCGCTGCACCCGACGATTGCCCAGAAGGTGTTGCAAGAACTGCTGCATCCGCCCCCGCACCCACCGACGGTGGATCCGCTCACAGAGCGCGAGATGGAGGTGCTACGCAGGGTGGCCCACGGCGAGACCAACCAGCAGATCGCGGCGGCGCTTGGGATCAGCGAAGCCACGGCGCGCACGCACGTCAGCAATATCTTGAGCAAGCTACACCTGGCCAGCCGCACGCAGGCGGCGCTTTATGCCCTGCGCGAGGGGCTGGCGTCGCTTACCGACGCGAACTCCTTCTCGTAAAGGGCACTGCCCTGTTTTCCGACGATATAGCTATCCGTAATTCAGGTACCTATCCACCCCGAAAATCAGCTTTTTACGTATGTTTCAATACGCATTTCATCTGATGACAAGCACGACATCCAGTACCATACTCTAACCTAACGCACAGCCAACCTCTGATATACGCGACATGGGAGAGGCATGGTGATGGCCCAGCCAACGCGAGTACTCATTGTCGACGATAGCGCACACGCTCGGGAGGGATTACGCGCCCTCCTCAAGACCCGGCCGGAGTTCGAGATCGCCGGGGAGGCCGCCAACGGCCTCGCCGCCGTGCAGTTGGTCGCCGAATGCTTGCCGGATGTGGTGCTGATGGATCTGCAGATGCCAGGGCTAGATGGGGTGCAGGCGACTCGGCTCATCAAACAGCAATGGCCCGCCGTGACGGTAATTGTGCTCAGCATGTTTGCGACCGAACAACAGGTCGTGCTAGCCGCCGGAGCCGATGCCTTCGTACTCAAAGAAGGCGCGCCCGAACGACTGCTGGCCGCGCTCGGGGTGCCTGGCGCCCGCCGCAAACCATAGGCAACACGGGTTCAGACTCCATGGGAGGGGGGCATGGCTATCGAACTCAACAGCCCGGCCGGGCGCATGACCGTCGATGCCTCCGGGCACCTCAGTTTCGCACGTGGAGAGCGCATCCTGATCGAGTCCGCGCCGGCCCCGGCGTTCATCCTGATCTACGGGGTCGAACTGCCCACCCAGACCGTGCTGGGTATCGAGCACACCGGCGAGCACGTGATAATCCGCTACGGCACGCCTAATCCGGGCGCCGTGTTGACACTGGAGGCGGCCCCCACGCGCACCGGCTTCCGGTTGCGCTGGAGTTGCGCCCCCGATCAACCGGCAGTCGGCGTTGCGTGGACTCTGCAGCCGTACGGGCCCTGGTACGGGCACGGCGAGCGCATCATCCAGCCCTGGCCGCTGGACCGGCTCCCGGTGCTTGCCGAGCCATTGATGCCCTATGACCACGGGCACGCGGGGGCAAGCTGCATCACCACCCCGCTCTGGTTCACCGCCAGCGGCGCCGCCTTGCTCGCCCAGGAGGAGTCGGATGAACTGGAAATGACGCTCAATCGCGGCGGCGACGGCCTGCTGCGGATCGCAGCACGGTTGCCGGAACCGGCAATCGCCCTGGACCTCGACGCCCCGCTGCCGGCGCGCGGGCCGCAGCTCGTACTCGACATCGTGCTGGCTGACCATGTGCCCGCGGCCCACGCGCTGGCGGTCGCCGCGCTCGGCCACCCCACCAGCGCCCCACCGCCCGATCTGGTCGCCCGGCCCATCTGGACCACCTGGGCGCGCTACAAGATGGCCGTGACCCAGGCCGATGTGCTGGAGTTCGCCGACGACATTATCGCCCACGGCTACCCGCGCTCGGTAATGGAGATCGACGACCGCTGGCAAGCGGCCTACGGCGAATTCGCCTGGGACACGGCCAAGTTCCCTGCCCCGCGCGGGATGATCGAGCGGCTGCACGACCAGGGCTACAAGGTCACGCTGTGGGTGCCGCCCTTCTTCGATCCCAAGAGTATCGCCTTCGCCGAGGCGACGGAGCGCGGCTACCTGATCCGCCATCCCGCGCATAACAGCCCGGCGCTGGTGCGCTGGTGGCAAGGCTATGGCGGCCTGATCGACGTGACGAATCCGGACGCGCTGGCCTGGTGGCGCGACGGACTGCGCCGGCTGCAGAGCGAGTATGGCGTGGACGGCTTCAAGTTCGACGCAGGAGAGGGCAACTTCGTGCCGCGCGATCGGGTGACCGCGCAGCCGATGCTGCCCCGCCAGTACGCCGACCACTACGTGGCCTGGGTGGCCGAGAACTTTACCTGGACCGAGGTGCGCTGCGGCTGGCGCGGGCAGCGCCGCGGCCTCTTCTTCCGCGAGTGGGACAAGTGGAGCCGCTGGGGTATCGACAACGGGCTGCAGAGTGTGCTGACCCAGGCGCTGGCCCTGAGCATGATCGGCTACCCCTTCATCCTGCCCGATATGATCGGCGGCAACGCCTACGCCGGGGAGAATCCCGACGCCGAGTTGATGGTCCGCTGGACCCAGATCACGGCGCTGCTGCCTGCCATGCAGTTCAGCGTTCCGCCCTGGCAGTTCGATACCACGACCGATGCGATCTGCCTGCGCTACACCTTACTCCATCAGGAGATCGCCCCCTATATCCAGAGCCTGATGGACGAAACGCTCCGTTCCGGCGCGCCGGTCGTGCGCCCCGTATTCTGGGACGCGCCCGACGACCAGGCGGCGTTGACGCTAGATGACCAGTTTCTCCTCGGTGCGCGCTTCCTGGTCGCGCCGGTGTTGCAGCCGGGCCGGCGCGACCGATCCATTTATCTCCCGGCGGGGCAGTGGCGCGACTGGTGGACCGGGACCGTCGTCGCCGGGCCGCGCCGGCTCGACGGCTATCCGGCCCCGCTGGAGACGTTGCCGCTATTCGAGCGAGTCAACCATACCGGCTCCTAGCGAGCGACCATACCGTCACGTCCGGATTAGTAGTAGAGAAAGGGAGGTGTTAAACGTATGAGTGATCGCGCGGTTAGTCTCCCCACCCAGCAGGTGCAGACACGCCCAGGCTGGCTCCGGCCCTGGCTCTCCAGGGAAACGGGGGTAGCCTGGCTGTTCATTTTGCCCAGCCTGGTCGGTTTTCTCGTCTTCTATGCCTGGCCCGCCCTGCGCGGCCTGCAGATCAGCTTCACCGACTGGAACCTGCTCCAGGAGCCGAACTATGTCGGGCTGAACAACTATCAGAAGATTATTGCCGACCCGCAGTTCTGGGCGTCTCTGTGGCGAACCGTCTACTACGTGCTGCTCAACATCCCGCTGCAAACCGTACTGGCGACCTGCCTGGCCGTGCTTATGAACCGGCTTACGCAGTCGCTCTTCGTGCGCAGCGTGTTGGTGGTGCCGTGGCTCCTGCCCCCGGTGGTCGTCGCTCTGCTCTGGCTCTGGATGCTGGACCCGACCCTGGGGCTGATCAACCACCTCCTCGGCGCCATCGGCATTTCGCGGCAGCCTTTCCTCGGCTCGGTCGCCCAGGCCATGCCGGCGATCGCCGGCATCAACATCTGGGAATACACGGGCTACACCGCGCTGCTCATCTTCGCCGGCTTGCAGACGGTGCCCAAAGAGATCTACGAGGCAGGGGCCATCGACGGCGCCAGCGAAATGACCATGTTCTTCCGCATCACGATCCCGCTGCTGCGGCCGGTGCTGGTGTTCGTGCTCGTGACCACCGTGATCGGCTCGTTCCAGATCTTCGACACGATCGCCATCACCACCAAGGGTGGGCCGGTGAATGCCACGCGCGTCATCTACTGGTACATTTACGAATTCGCGTTCGGACGCTTCCAGATGGGCTACGCCACGGCGGTTGCGGTGATCCTGTTCTTGATCCTGATCGCCGTCACCTTCCTGCAAATGCGCTTCCTGCGCTCCGGAGAATCCGATCTCTAGTCGATTACAGGAGGAGATCCTATGGCTGTTAATGCAACGAGGGCTGCGGCGCGCAGCGCCGCGCCCACGACGGTTGAGCGCAAACCGCTGTCGATCGGGCGCATCGTGGCCTGGGCCGCGCTGATCCTGGTTATCCTGATCATCCTGGTGCCCTTCTACTGGGTGCTGCGCACCGCGCTCTCCACCAATCGTGAGCTGTACGCCAACCCGACCTCCTGGCTGCCGGTCGGCTTCACCTTCGAGAACTTCGCGCGTGTCCTGGGTCTGCTCAGCGCGCAGGAATCGCTGGCGGCCGGCGGCTCCGGGCAGGCCCTCCATTTCTGGCTCTACCTGCGCAACTCGATCATCGTCACTGTGCTGACCGTTGTCGGGCAGGTCTTTTTCAGCTCGATGGCCGCCTACGCCTTCGCGCGGCTGCGCTTCCCGCTCCGCGAGCAAATCTTCGGGCTGTATATTTCGGCGTTGATGATCCCCAGCATCGTCACGCTGATTCCGAACTATGTCTTGATTCGCAACCTGGGCTGGTTGAATACCTTCCAGGGCATCGTGGCGCCCGCCCTCCTGATGTCGCCGTTCGCCGTCTTCTTCCTGCGCCAGTTCTTCCTGGGGATCAATCACGAGGTCGAAGAGGCGGCGATGCTGGATGGCGTCTCACTGGCGGGCATCTACTGGCGCATCGTGCTGCCCCTAGCCGGCCCTCCGATCACCACCCTGGCGATTCTGACCTTCATCAGCACCTGGAACAATTACCTGTGGCCGTTCCTGGTGGGCCAGGATGAGAATGTCCGCGTGCTCACTGTGGCCCTGAGCGTGTTCCGCTCGTCCACGCCGCAGGGCGCCCCCGACTGGAGCGGCCTCATGGCCGGGGCCGCGTTAAGCATCTTGCCAAGCATCCTGTTGTTCGCCATTCTGGGGCGCCGGGTGATCAACTCGATTCAGTTCTCAGGCTACAAATAAACGCGATGTAGCGAGAGGTGGCCACGGCCAGGATGTAAGGGCCGATTTTCATCCGGCCTGTCGCCGAGCAAAAGCACCGTGGTGAGCTACCGGCCGGCCACCGTAGTCGGGATTCGTGGGTGTTGTCGCTCATCAGGATCATTGGGGTGAGGTGAGCGACCTGGATAGGAGTGCTGCCTATGATCATTGCGCCCGCGCCCCTTGCGGCCGGGGCGCCCGTGCCGCGTAGCGGCTTAGCGCGGCTCATCATCCGGTCACAGCAGACATGCAGCAGCTAGCGTACCAAAGGAGTGCAAAGTGATGCGACATCGCAAACCTTCCATTGTGCTGACCATGCTAATCAGCAGCAGCTTGATCTTGACTGCGTGCGGCGGTGATACGTCGGGCGGCGCCGCACCCACCACCGCGCCCGGCGCGGCGGCGGGCGGCGCTGCCGCCACCACGGCCCCTGCCAGCGACAGCGGCGGCTCAAGCGCCGGCGGCGTGACTATCCGCTACGCCCTGTGGGACTCCAACCAGCAACCGGCCTACCAGGCCTGCGCCGATGCTTTCCACAAGGCGAACCCCAACATCACGGTCAAAATCGAGCAGTTCGGGTGGGATGACTATTGGACCAACATCCAGACCGGGATGGTCGGCGGCACCGCGCCCGACGTCTTCACCGACCACCTGGCCAAGTACCCCGAATTCGCCACCAAGGGCCAGCTCGTGGACATCCAGTCGCTCGTGGACCGCGACAAGGTTGATACCAGCCAGTACCTGACCGGCCTGGCCGACCTCTGGGTGAAGGACGGTAAGCGCTACGGCCTGCCCAAGGATTGGGACACCGTCGCCATCGTCTACAACAAGGATATGTTCAAGAAGGCCGGGGTCGACGAGTCGGTGTTCAAAGACCTGACCTGGAACCCGAAGGACGGCGGCACCTTCTATCAGTTGATCCAGAAGCTGACGCTCGATTCCAACGGCAACAACGCCACCAGCGCAAACTTCGACAAGACCAAAGTCGTGCAGTACGGGTTTATCCCGGTCGGCTCGGGCGGCGCCAACGGCCAGACCGAGTGGAGCTGGCTCACCGTCGCCAACGGCTGGAAGTATAACGACGGCCCCTGGAGCACCAAATATTACTGGGACGATCCCAAGTTCGCCGAGGCGATCCAGTGGCTGGCCGACCTGAACCTGGTGCATGGCGTGGCCCCCCCGCTGGCCGACATCACGAGCCTGCACGCCAGCACGCTCTTCACCTCCGGTAAGGGCGCGATGACCAGCGACGGCGACTGGAACGTCAACCAGTACCTGAAGGACGCAAAGTTCCCGGTCGGCTTCGGGCTGCTGCCCAAGGGCCCGGAGGGGCGCAAGAGCATGTTCAACGGCCTCGCCGATTCCATCACGGTGGGCAGCAAACACCAGGAAGAAGCCTGGCAGTGGGTGAAGTATGCCTCCTCGGCAGCCTGCGAGGACACCGTCGGCGCGACCGGCGTGGTCTTCCCGGCGATTAAGTCGGGCGTGGACGCGTCTCTGGCGAAGCACAAAGCCGACGGAGTAGACGTGACCGCCTTCACCGAGGAGGCGCTCGATCCAAAAGGCACGTTCCTGTTCCCGATCGCCGATCATGCGTCGGAAGTCAGCTCGATCATGATGCCAGTGATGGACAGCATCTTCCTTGGACAGGCCAAAGCCGCCGACGTGCTGAAGGACGCCAACGATCAGGTCAACGCCGTGTTTAAATAAGCAAGACGTTGATCGCAATCGCCGTGGTCCCGCCCGCCAGGCGGGTGGGGCCACGGCCCGAAGACATAGAGAGCAACCAGAGGGGGTGGCAGTGTGGCAAGCATGGGGCGTAGCCTGGCGTTAGCGAGCTTCGGTCTCGCGCTGCTGGCGTGGGGTTGTGATCAGCAACTGCCCCCCGCGCCGCCCTTCGCTGGTGCGCCGGCCCCGGTGCGGAGCACGGCCGCCCCCCTGGCGCCAGCCGCACCTTGCGCCGATAGCTTCGTGCCCCATAACCTCGATTTCACCACGACCGTGCGCACCCCGGCGATCCACCTGTTCGACAGCAACGGCGCCGGGGTGGCCGCGGGCGACCTGGACGGCGACGGCCAGCCCGATCTGGTCTTCGCCAATCTGGACGGGCCGGATACGATCTTCTGGAACGCGGGCGGCTTTCAGTTCCACGCGGAAGCGATCGACGATACCAACTCCCGCGCGGTGAATATCGTCGATGTGGACGGCGATGATCGTCCCGACATTGTCTTCACACATCGCGCCGCCGGGGTGAGTGTCTGGCACAACACCGGCGCGCGCCGGTTCGTGCGGCAGACGTTGCCGGGCGTCCTGGCCCCCGCCTATGCGATGGCCTGGGGCGACCTGAGCGGCGACAATGCGCTGGATCTCGTGACCGGCGCGTATGCAGCCGAGCTGGAGCAGCAGCTTGGCAACACGGCCCTCTTCAACGACCTGGGCGGCGTCTACATCTACGAGCACCACGGCACAGGCTTCGTGGCGCAGCGGTTGGTGAGCCAGAGCCAGGCGCTGGCCCTCGCCCTGCCCGATCTGGGCGGCGACGGGCGGCCCGACATCGTGGTGGGCAACGACTTCGCCCTGCCGGACGCGGCCTGGTTGCATACCGCCGGGGGCTGGACCCCGACCAGCCCCTTCTCGGACACCGCCGAGAGCACCATGAGCTTCGATCAGGCCGATATCGACAATGACGGGCGGCCCGAGTTGTTCGCCACCGACATGAAGCCCTACGGCGTGGACGTGCATACGGTGGCCGCCTGGCTGCCGCTGATGGCGCGTATGCCGCAGACCCGCAAACCGGGCGACCCGCAGATCATGGCCAATGTGCTGGAAAAGCGTGGCGGAGATGGCCGGTTCCACAACGAAGCGGCGTCCCGCGGCCTCGACGCGACCGGCTGGAGCTGGTCGGCCCAGTTCGGCGACCTGAACAACGATGGCTGGCTCGACCTCTACGTGGTCAACGGCATGATCGCCGCCGAACTGTTCCATTACCTCCCGCATGACGAACTGGTCGAGCAGAACCAGGCGCTACGCAACGACGGCACGGGCCACTTCGCGCCGGCGCCCGGATGGGGCCTGGGCGCCACAGCGGGCGGGCGCGGCATGGTCATGGCCGACTTGAACGGCGACGGCCGGCTGGATGTCGTCGTCAACAACCTGCGCGCCCCCGCCCAGGTTTTCGAGAACCGGCTGTGCGGTGGCGCGAGCCTGAAAGTCGATCTGCGCTGGCCGGACAGCGGGAACACGCGGGCCATCGGGGCGCGGCTGGCGCTGCATACCAGCGCCGGTAGCTACTATCGCGATGTGCGCGCCGGGAGCGGCTACCTCTCGGGCGACCCGTCGCAGGTCCATTTCGGGTTCCCAGCCGGCGCCACGCCGCAAAAGCTCGATATCGCCTGGCCCGACGGCACGGTGTCGTCCATAGACGCGCCCGCCGCCGGCACGTTGCTGACAGTAACCAGGCTGTCCGTGGCAAGGAGGTAAGCACGCGATGGCTACCCGGATTTTGGCGGCGCCGAACCGCCCATTCGCGACCGCACGGCTGCCGATCTTGACGCTGCTGCACCCGCGCGAGCAGGGCCGGCCGGCGGTTCTCATGCTGGCTGGGGCGCTGGTGGTGGGCGCGCTGGAGATGTCCCAGCTAGGCTGGCCGCTGTGGGGCGCCACGTCCACAGTCTTGCTGCTGCTGCTGGTGCCGGGGGTCGCCAAATGGCGCGCCGACGCCCGGCGCTATGGACGTGTTGCTATGGGGCTGAGCTTTGTGCTGTTCGCCCAGGGCTTCCACACCATCGAGCATATCACTCAGTGGGTGCAGTACCACATCCTCAACTTGAGCGCGCGTGACTCCACCGGGTTCCTCTCCGCCGCCAACTCCGAGTGGGTTCATTTCGTCTGGAACTGGCTCCTGATGGCCGGCATCGTCGTGCTGATGGTGGCGGGCGTGCGCAACGAGTGGTCGGTCATGCTGCTCTTCTGGGCCTTCGCGCACACCATGGAGCATACCTACATGTTCGTGCGCTACCTGCAGGTGCTCGACGAGTTGCGCCGGCTGGGGGTGACCACGATCACCGCACAGGGGTTGCCCGGCATCCTGGGCGTCGACGGCTGGCTGGCCCGCAGCGACCTCACGCAGGGCACGTTGCTATGCCACCTGCCCGGCCTGACCACAGCCAACCGGCTCGATATCCACTTCTGGTGGAACGCCATCGAATTTACGCTGCTGGCGTGCGCCGCCAACACATACTTGCGCCGGGTGCTGCCCGGCCCTGCTCCCCGAATCGCGCCGGGCGACGGTTCGGCAGACTCGGTTCGCGTCTAGGAAGGAGATAACTATACCATTATGCCCAAGATCACCTTTATCGGCGCGGGCAGCACCGTCTTCGCGCGCAACCTGCTCAGCGATATCCTGATCTTCCCCGAATTGGCCGGGTCCACAATCACGCTGTTCGACATCGACCCGGCCCGGCTGGCCGACTCGGAGGCCATGGCCCACCGCCTGGCGGCCGGGCGGCATGTGCAGCCCACCATCGAAGCCACCACGGATCGTCGCGCGGCGCTCGAAGGTGCCGACTACGCGATCTGTATGATCCAGGTGGCGGGCTACAAACCCGGCACGGTGGTCGACTTCGAGATCCCCAAGAAGTATGGCCTGCGCCAGACCATCGCCGACACGCTGGGCATCGGCGGCATCATGCGCGGCCTACGCACGATCCCAGTGCTGCTCGAAATGTGCCGCGACATGGAGGAAGTCTGTCCCAACGTAACCTTCCTCAATTATGTCAATCCGATGGCGATGCTCTGCTGGGCGATCGACCGGGCCAGCCCAATCCGCACCGTTGGGCTTTGCCACAGCGTGCAGAACACGGCCCAGGAACTGGCTCGCGACATCCACGTGCCCGTCGACGAGATCAGCTATCTCTGCGCCGGGATCAACCACATGGCCTTCTACCTGCGCCTGGAGCGCGACGGGCAGGACCTCTATCCGCTGATCCGGCAGGTGATCGAGGAGGGCCGCGTGCCCCCGGATAATCGCGTGCGCTATGAGATGTTGAAGCGCCTGGGCTACTTCGTCACGGAATCGAGCGAGCACTTCAGCGAGTACGTACCCTGGTTCATCAAGCGCGACCGGCCCGACCTGATCGACCGCTTCAACATCCCCTTGGACGAGTACATCACCCGCTGCGAACGGCAGATCGGCGACTGGGCGAATATGCGCGAGGCGTTGCTGGCCGCCGACCCGGACGCCTTGCCCCGCTACGAACAGGCCCGGCGCCAAGAACAGCTTGCGCGCGTGGCCCAGAAAGATCCCCAGTACGCCGCCGGCCTACGGGCCCAGGCCGAGGCGGAGCGCAAAGCGGGCCAGGCGCATCACTCCGGCGAGTACGGCTCGTTGATCATTCACGCGATGGAAACCGGGCAACCCCGCGTCATTTACGGCAACGTCGCCAATCATGGCCTGATCAGCAACTTGCCCGAAGGCTGTTGCGTCGAGGTGCCCTGCCTGGTGGACAAGAACGGCGTCCAGCCAACCCGTATCGGCGCGGTGCCGCTGCACCTGGCCGCATTGATGCAGACCAACATCAACGTCCAGGGGCTGACGGTCGAGGCCGCGCTGACCGGCAAGCGCGAGCACATCTACCATGCCGCGATGCTCGACCCCCACACGGCGACGGAACTCGATCTCGACCAGATCTGGTCCCTGGTCGATGACCTGATCGCCGCCCACGGATCCTGGCTGCCCACCTACAGCTGATCGCCCCTCGTTGTCTGGGAAGGAATGGTTTATGGACAGGCGCGCTCTTCAGCGCCCCGCACCGCGGGGTAACCCGCTCACGGGCGAGTGGCGCCGGGTCTCGCCCACCGCATCGTGCCCATGGCAGGGCCAGGTTGAGGCAACGCCGCCGGAGCGGCGGCCCGCATGACGGGCTGTTCGCGGTCAGCTTCCCCTACAGCATGGGCTTCCACCAGCGCCCGACGGACGGGGCGGCATACCCGGAGTGGCACCTGTACGCCCATTTCTACTCGCCGCTGTTGCGCTCGGCCACGGTGCGCCAGTTTTGGAGAAGCTGCTCGCCGACGGCAGGGTGCGCGCCATCGGCGTGAGCAACTTCCACCCCGACGGGATCATTGGATCTGATTGTGCACAACCAGGTAGTCCGTGCGGTGAACCAGATGGAGTGCCATCCCTTCAATCAGCAGATCGGAACCCAGAAGGTCTTGCAGGAAAACAACGTGCACCTTCCTTTATGACACTCGAAGTTGTGGAGTGTGTACTGGCGCAGGCGTGGTAACGCTTGCCCGTGGCGCATGCGCATGGCGACGCTACGCCCATTTGTTCTGGTGTGGCCGCCGCTGGCGTCTCGCTCAGCCCGATTCCCGGATCACGATCTTCGATTGCAAGCCTGCTCGACTGACCGGCGGGTTATGGTCCGCGATCAACTCGTGGATGCAATCTGCCATAGCCAAGCCGGCCTCGTCCGGCACCGGCCAGATCGAGGTCAGCCGTGGGCGCACGAAATCACAAATGGGCAAGTTGTCACAGCCCACGATCGCCACATCTCCTGGTATGGCCAGCCCGCTGTCGAGCAGGGCGCGCATCAACATCAGCGCATACTCATCATTGTATGCGAACACGCCGCTGGGATGATCGTTGCGCCGCCATCTTTGCGCCAGCACAAACGCCTCCCGCTCGTCTAACGCCAAATCGAGGCGCTCGACCGTCACGCCATAGGGCCGTGCGACCCGCTCGGCCCCGTCGAGGCGCGCTAGACCGATCGACAAGAGCGGCGGCTCGCGAGGCACCACTACCCCGAGCCGTTGATGGCCGGCGGCGATCAGGTGTTCCGCCGCCGTCGCTCCGGCTGATTCCAGCCAGGCTTGCATATTGGACTCGGTCACCAGCATGCTCAGCGGCACGATGGCCTGTACGCCGGCTTTGCGCAGCATCTCCACCGCCTGGTCCGTGAGCCGGTGCGGCTCCACCAGCACGGCTGCGGGACGCAAAGCCGCCCATTGTCTGGCCGCTTCGTCACCGTCGACCAGGCGATCTTTGTGGAACATGACCGTGTAGCCGAGTTCGGTCAGGCGCTCGGCGATGTGATCATAGTAGGTGTTTTGCGCCTGGCTATACGGCAGCCGGTTAAAGGGGATCAGCACCAACTGGCTGCGCCCGGCGCGCAGCGCGCTGGCCGCCGCGTTGGGTATATAGCCCAGCTCTGCGGCCGCTGCGAGCACCCGCGCTCGTGTATCCTGGCTCACGCGGCTATCGGGCGCATCATTCAGCACAAAAGAAACGGTGGCGCGCGAGACCCCCGCCAACCGTGCGACGTCGGCGCTCGTGGGCGGCCGCGGTTTGCTGCGGCCCGGCTCTCCCAATACCGGCGGCCCTGTGCTCTCTTCTTCTATTGACCTGATCATATTGTTCCCTCCGGTCAGGCTAAGTAGTACGGGTTCAGCATCCCGGCCAGGACCGGTGTCGGGCAGAGATCTCCACCTCCATCATACTGCTAAATCGAGTAACTCGTCAACACGCAAATTCGTGTAGCCCAGGTATTGACAACCGCAACAGAAGCGCCTATAATGGATGGTAACTCGTGTAACTGAGTCGACGGTGACGCAGTGAGCGGATTGAGTTGTGAGTTGCGCACCACAAGAGGCGTGCCGATTGGCTTACACGAGTGAGTGAAGCCCGACGAAGATTACGAACTGGGCCGGATCCTTAACCAAGGGCTTGGGGAAACCGGGGTCTGATAAGCGCATGGTTACTCGTGCGACCTGGGCATGCTACAAGGGTGCTAACTGGAGCGCGGTGTCCGCGTAGAGGCTTAGGTCAGCCCCGATCCGCTATGCGCCCGGCGCCGGGCAGCACAGCCCGCTAATGAAAGAGATGAGCGCAGATGATTAGGCCGGCAGGAGGTCCGCTAGAATGACGACTACCGACACCAGGCAGCAACGCGCCGATGCGCTGCTTGCCCAGATGACCCTGGAAGAGAAGGCCGGGCAACTCAGCCAGTACTTCTACATCCCATTCCCCGGCCAGGGGGAGTTCCTCGAAGCCGAAGTGCGCGCCGGGCGGGCCGGCAGCCTGCTATTCGTCGCCGACCCCCGCGAGACGAACCGCCTGCAACGCCTCGCCGTCGAGGAGAGCCGCCTCCACATCCCCTTGCTGTTCGGCTTCGACGTCATTCACGGTCTGCGCACCATCTTTCCCGTGCCGCTCGCCCTGGCCGCCTCCTGGGATCCCGCCCTCGTCGAGCGGGTGCAGGCGGTAGCGGCGCGGGAGGCGCGGGCAGTGGGCATCCACTGGGCCTTCGCCCCGATGGTCGACATCGCCCGCGACCCGCGCTGGGGGCGCATCGTCGAAGGCGCCGGCGAGGACCCCTACCTCGGCGCGCAAATGGCTGCCGCGCAGGTGCGCGGCTTCCAGGGTCCGGGGATCGGCGCGCCCGACCATATCGTCGCCGGCCCCAAGCACTACATCGGCTATGGCGCGGCCCTCGGCGGCCGCGACTACGACGAGGTGAGCCTCTCCGAGAGCGCGCTGCGCAACGTCTACCTGCCGCCCTTCGCCGCCGCGGTCGCGGCCGGCGCGGGCAATATCATGACCTCGTACGTCGGTATCGACGGCGTGCCCGGCGCCGCCGACCGCCGGCTGATCACCGACGTGCTGCGCGGCGAACTCGGGTTCACCGGCTTCGTGGTCAGCGACGCCAACTCGGTAGCCGACCTGGTCACGCACGGCTTCGCCCGCGACGAGCGCGACGCGGCGGCGCGGGCGCTGGGCGCAGGACTCGACATGGAGATGTCGCTCGGCATGGACCTCACTCCTGGCGCGAATCCCTCGCCTCACCTGGCCGCCTTTAGCACGCTGGTCGATGCCGTGCGCGCCGGCGAGGTGGACGAGGCGCTGCTCGACGCCGCGGTGCGGCGGGTGCTACTCGTGAAGCTGCGCCTGGGTCTTTTCGAGCAGCCCTACGTCGACGAGGCGGCGGTAAGCACAACGCTGTCCGACCCAGGGAGCCGGGGGCTGGCCCGCCGCGCGGCGGAACGCGCGGCGGTGCTGCTGCGCAATGAGGACGGTCTGCTGCCGCTCGACCGCGCCGCCGTGCGCTCCATTGCGGTGATCGGGCCGTTCGCGGATGACCGGCTGGCGACTCTCGGACCATGGGTCTTTGCCCCGGACCTGGACGCCACTGTTACCGTGCTGGAGGGAATGCGGCGGGTGGCAGGCGAGGGCGTGCGGGTTGAGCACGCTCCCGGCGTGCCCGTGCCCGCGCGTGCCATCCCCTCGCCGTTCGGCGCAATGGGTGAGGCGCTGGGCATCGCGGTGCCCGAAGTCGCTCCGTTCGATGAGGCGGCGGAGCTCACGCGCGCAGTCGATCTGGCCCGCGCATCCGATGTGGCCGTGCTGGTGCTCGGGGAGGCGGCCGACATGAACGGGGAAGCCGCCTCCCGTGCGACCCTCGATCTGCCGGGCCGCCAGCTTGAGCTGCTGGAGGCGGTGGCGGCCACCGGCACGCCGGTGGTGCTGGTGCTGCTGAGCGGGCGGCCGCTCGACCTGCGCCGCGCGTCGCAACTGGCGGCGGCCATCCTCATGGTGAGGCACCCCGGCGTGGAAGGCGGGCCGGCGGTGGCGCGGCTGCTGCTCGGCGATGCGACACCGGGAGGCAAGCTGCCGTTTTCCTGGCCGCGCAGCGTCGGGCAGGTGCCGATTATCTACTCGCGGCTGACCTCGCACCAGCCGCACACGTCCTCGCTGCGCTACTGGGAGGAGGAGAGCACGCCGCTCTACCCATTCGGCTTCGGTCTGACCTACGGGCAGGTGGAGTACCACCGCCTCACCCTGAGCGCGACGCAGATCGGCCTCGACGACACGGTGCAAGCGAGCTTCGAGCTGCGCAACACTTCGACGCGCCCGGTCGAGGAGGTGGCCCAGCTCTACCTGCACCAGCGTTACGGGCGGGCCGCCCGTCCGGTGCGCGAACTGAAGGCGTTCCAGCGCGTGACGCTGGAGCCGGGCGAGAGCCGCACGCTCCTATTCGAGATCCCCGCCGCAGCGCGGCGCTACTGGAGCGCAACGGCAGAGGCCTATGTGCTCGACGAGTCGACCTTTGACGTGTGGGTGGGCGGCGCCTCGACGGCTGAACTGCATGCCGAGTTCGTGGTGCAGGCCGACGGGGGCGCCTCCAACGCGGCGCCCCCGTCCGGCTGATGCCGCCTGGGGGCGCTCCATCAAAGCGAGGAATAACGTGGAAAGCAAAACCAAAAACCGAAAGACGCGGGAGCAGGTGGCCCAGATGGTCGCGCGGGCCTTTGACGGGGCCACCCTTGCCGCCGGTGAGGATGCGGTGAGCGAGTTAAAGGAAGGCTGGTTTAACGCGGCCTATAACGTCCGGCTGGCCGGCGGGCGGGAGGTGATCTTAAAGATCGCGCCGCTCCCGGATGCGGAAGTGCTGGCCTATGAGCAGAACATCATGGCGACCGAGGTTGCCACGATGCGCCTGGTGCGGGCGAACCCGGCTATCCCCGTTCCGGAGATTTATTATTTCGACACGGGCCGGGACTTATGCGACTCCGATTATTTCTTCATGGAGAAGCTGACCGGGGACAACTACGAGCATGTGAAGGAATCCCTTCCCCCGGCGCTGCAGGCACAGATCGACCGGCAGATCGGCGTGATCGTCCGCGAGATCAACGGGTTTACCGGCACCTATTTCGGCTATGACGGCAACAGCGCCCTGCGCGGGGCGACCTGGCAAGAGGCTTTCATCAAGATCGTGGATTCGGTGCTGGAAGACGGCCGCCGGAAGGATGCGGATTTTGGCTATACCATCGACGAGATACGCGCCGCCGTCCTGAAACACGCGCCCGCCCTGGAGGCGGTGACCACGCCGCAGTTGGTCCACTGGGATGCCTGGAACCTGAATTTCTTTGTCAAGGCGGGCCAGGTCACCGGCATCCTCGATTTTGAGCGGGCGCTGTGGGCCGACCCCTTGATGGAGGCCCAATTCCGGGCGTTAGCCTTTGGCGGCGTCTCCGACAGCCTGCGGGGCTACGGCAAGACCACCTTCACGCACGACGAGGACGCAAGATGCCACCTGTACACCCTGCATCTCGCCCTGGTGATGAAAACCGAATGCTACTACCGCAACTATGATACCGACGATGTCGGCAACGTGGCAACGCAGTTGATCGGGCCGACCCTGACCTGGCTGCGGGAGAACTGACCGCCCATGCCTGGCCGCTCAAGGGTGGAACGCCTGGGCACCGCGCCAATTGGGAAGCTGCTCCTGGAAATGTCGTCCCAGACCACGTTTTCGCTGCTGGTCTATGCCGTCTACAGCGTCACGGATACCTACTTCCTTTCGGTCGGCATCAACTCGCTGGCCGCCGCCGGGGCATCGATCATCGCGCCCGTATTGACGGCCCTCGGCGGGGTGGCCACCACGGTGGGGGCCGGGGGCGCATCGGTGGTTTCGCGGGCGCTCGGCGAGGCGAATCCGGAGAAGGCTGCGCGGACGATCGCCAACACCTTCCTGATCTTCTGGGCTGTGGCGCTGGTGATCACGGTGTTCGGCGCGCTGTTCATCCGGCCCATCGTCTACGTGCTCGGAGCGACGGACAGCGTGGCGCCCTATGCCGTCGAGTATGGCCGGATTATCTTCCTCGGCGCGCTCACCAGCACCGGGTACTCCGCGATCGTCCGGGCCGACGGCAATATCGGCTACTCAACGGCGATGTGGATTATCCCGGTGAGCGCCAATACCGTATTGTGCTGGCTGTTCATCATGGTCATGCACTTGGGCGTTGCCGGGGCGGCCCTGGCGACCGTCCTGGGGCAGGCGATCTCCGCGGGCATGAGCATCTATTTCTTCTTCTTCCGCAAGCACCGGTCGTACCAGATCCAGGCGGCGTATTTCCAACCCGACTGGGCGATCATGGGCGAGGTCCTGCTCATCGGCTTTCCCTCGTTCGTCAAGGGCCTCAGCGCGGGCATGGTCGGCATCGTCACCAACAACCTGCTGCGGCTGATCGGCGGCGACAGCGCGCTGGGCGTGTTCGCCATCGTCAACCGGCTCTATTCGGCGCTGAACACGCCGCAGTTGGGGGTCATGCAGGGGATGCAGCCGATCCTGGGCTATAACTTCGGCCGGAAGCAATTGGGCCGGGTGCGGCAAACCATTAGCTATGCGCTCGGCACGGCGGCCGTATACGGGCTGCTGGTCGGCGGCCTGTGTCTGCTGATTCCGGCGACACTGATCGGGCTGCTGTCCAGGGAACCCGTGATTATCGCCGAAGGACAGGTGGCCTTACGCTTAATGGCGCTGGCCTGTCCGCTGGGCGGGATTTCGGTGATGGTCGCGGCGTATTTTCAGGCGGTCGGCAGGGCTAAGGAAGCCTTACAGATCACCCTGGGGGGCATCATCCTGGTCAAACTGCCGGTGCTGTTGCTGGCAGCCGGCCTGTTCTCCTTGACGGGGATCTGGGCCTCGGAAGCTGCCTCGGAATTCCTACTCTGCACCGTTTCCTTGCTGATGTTGCGGAGGTACCAGGGGAAGATGGCCGCAACGGACCGGCTCGCGTACAGCCCATAGTCGGGAATGGGAGGATGGGCTCTCCCAATGATAAGGCCAATTATGCAATCCAAAGACCCCTGTTTTGCCTCCGGCCCGGCTATTCCGGCACCACCTGCCGGCAGGGCTTATTCCAGAATCAACGCCCGGCCCGCCGCCCAGGCGCGCGCAAATGCCTCTGCCCCCAGGAGGGTTCGCACCTGAGCCACCTGGCGCTCATACGCTTGACGATTCCCGTAGCTGATTTCCACCAGCGACCAGTCGTTGCTACC
>DASSGZ010000563.1:0-3349 GCA_035693165.1 Chloroflexia bacterium
GCCCACCTGGCGGACGATGGCCTCCAGCGGCAGGCGGCGGGTATCCATGCCGCCGACCAGCACGCGGCCCTGGCCCGGCTTGAGCAGGCCGACCAGCAGCTTGAGCAGGGTGGTCTTGCCCGCGCCGTTGCGGCCCATCAGGGCCAGGATCTCGCCGGGGCGCGCCTCCAGGCTCAGCCCGCGCAGCGCCTCGCGCCCGCCGTACGTATACCAGACGTTTTCGGCCCGCAGCGTGACGCCCGCCGTTTCCAGCGCTGCCGGGCTGGCCGGGGACGGTATGCCTGCCGCCGTGCTTGCCCCTAAAGAGGCACCGCTGCTGTCCGGCGGCACGAAGCGCCGGTCGCCGCTGAGCCGGCGGCGGGCCTCCTTGATGCTGAGCGGCACCGGGCGCCAGCCCAGCGCACGCGCCACCTCGGCCAGCGGCGGGGCCAGCGGCATCTCGGCCAGCACCTCGCCCGGTGGCCCGCTCAAGATCGGCGTGGGACCGGCTTCGGCCCGCCGCCCCAGGAAGACGATGCGGTCCACGTGCTGCACCACGCGCTCTAGCCGGTGCTCGGACAGGATGATCGTCAGCCCCAGGTCCTGGTTCAGCTTGACCAGCGTGTCCAGCACCTCCTCGGCGGCCTGCGGGTCGAGTTGCGAGGTCGGCTCGTCAAGGACGAGGATGCGCGGTTGCAGGGTGAGCACCGCGCCGATGGCTACGCGCTGCCGCTCGCCGCCCGACAGCGTGCTGAGCCGCCGCCCGCGCAGGTGGGCGATGGAAAGCTGGTCGAGCACCTCCTCGATGCGCTTGCGCATCGTCGCCTGCGGCAGCCCGGCGTTCTCCATGGCGAAGGCCAGTTCGTCCTCCACCGTGTCGGCCACCACCTGGGCTTCGGGGTCCTGGAAGACCAGCCCGACCACGGCGCTCATGGCCGCCAGCCCCTCGGCCACCGGGTCATGCCCGGCCACGCGCACCTGCCCTGCTATGCGCCCGCCGTAGAAGTGGGGCACCAGCCCGTTGAGGGCGCGCAGCAGCGTCGATTTGCCCGCGCCCGACTCGCCCGCCAGCAGCAGGAACTCGCCCTCGTCCACGTCCAGGCTGACATCCTGGATGGCGGGCTGGGCCGCGTGCGGATAGGTATAGGTCAGATGATCGACGGTAATCAGCACGATGAACCTTCTTCCAGGGGCCGGGCCGCCCGGCGCAGCAGCGGCAGGGCCGGGGCTACCAGCAGAACCAGCGCCAAGCCCAGTGCCGGCTCGAACGGCGGCCAATGCAGCGTGGGGTAGGGCGTGTATCCCCACCATGAGCTGTGCGTGGCCCAACTCCACAGCGTCACGCCGAGCGCCAGGCCCAGCGTCAGGGCGACCAGCGTATCGCGCCGCCGCCAGATCTCGCGCCGGTAGCGGGTGCGCCGGCTGGCCTGGCCCACCCGGCGCAGCGCCCAGCCGATAGCGCCCAGCCCCCCGAGCAGCACGAGCGCGCCGCCCAGCGGGGCGGTACGGTAATAGAGCAGAGCGAATGCCCCCAGCGCCACCGCGACCGCGCCAATCGCCAGCAGCGCGCCGATCAGCCGATCGGGTTCCCCGGCGGACCGCCCGGTGAGCGCGGGGCGCGCGGGGCCGGGGTGCGAGAAGCCGCGCGACTCCATCGCCTCGGCCAGTTGGATGGCCCGTTCAAGGCCGCCCGCCAGCAGCGGCACGGCCAGCGGCAGGACCGAGCGCGCGCCGCGGAAGCGGTGGCCGCGCAGTTGTTGCGCCTCGTGGATCTCGCGGATGCGCGTGATGGTCTGGGGCACGTAGGCCAGCCCGATGGCCGTGACCAGCCCGGCCTGCGAGAAGGCGGCGGGGATGGACCGCAGCAAGGCATAGGTATCGGCGCCGGTGTTGAATGCCGCCGCCACCGTCAGCACGGCCACGATGGACATGCCGCCGAGCGCGCCGTAGGCGAAGCCCTCCGCCGTCAGCGGCCCGCCGATAATCGGCCAGTCGTCGGGCAGGCGGATCAGCACGGTGGTGCCGAAGTGGGCGCCCAGCCCGTTGAACAGCGCCGACACGGCGGCCAGCCCCAGGCCCAACCACAGCAGGCCGCCCCAGCTCTGCCGCCGCGTGTCCACGGCGCCGGGCGTGGCGGCGGCTTCATAGCCGGCGACGGCGGCATCCACGCCGCGCGCCGCCAGCATGACCAGCAGCAGGTAGAGCGGGTTGCGCGTCAGCAGCGCGGGCAGGCCCGCCGCCAGGAACCACAGCAACCATGTGCGCGTGTGATAGGTCGTCTGCGGACCGGGGCGCCCGGCGTCCACGGGCACGCGCAGCGCCGGCGCCGCCTGGCGTCGGCTCCGTGTTGTGCCCGGCAAGGCCGGGTCCCCGATCCGCACTTGCATGATCCGTCAGTCCTCCGCGCGCCGCGCGGCCAGCCGCCGCCCGCTCAGCACCAGCACGAGCCCGGCCAGCAGCAACCCGACCGGGATGGCGGGGTTCGGCCCGTTGCCGGTCGTGGGCATGCCGGGGGCGGGCGCGATGACGGGCGCCGTGCCGCTGGCGAGCGTGTGGGGCAGCGGCAGCGCCAGCCCGGCCAGCGCGGGGATCGCCTGGTAGGTCGCGCCGCCGTTATCCTCGGCCTGGGCCGCCTGGTAGCGCAACGCGCCACTCGGGTTTTGCAGGTGGACCAGGAAATCGAGCGGGCCGGCCCCGCCCTGTTGCCACGCCGCCGGGTCCTCGCCCACGGCGATCAACCCCATGACCACCATGCCGGTGGAGTTGCTGTCGCTGGCCGCGTCCGGTCCCTTCTGGTAGGCGAACCCGCCGTCGCTGTTCTGCTGGGCGTGCAGGTAGGCCAGCGCCTTGGGCACCACCGGGTCGCTCTTGGCCCCGGCAGCGGCCAGTGCCTGCAACACCAGCCCGGTGGTGTTGGTGTCGGCGCTACCCGGCCCCGTCGATCCGTCGAACGACCAGCCGCCCTCGCTGCCCTGGCTTTGGCGCAGCCAGTCGAGCGCTTTGGCGCCCAGCGGGCGGCCCAGGTCGGTCAGGGCCAGGATGGACAGCGCGTGTCCGGTCACGTCCTTGCCGTACTGGCCGGTCGCCGCATCATAGCCGCCGGTGATCACCTGCTCCAGATCCACGCCGCCGACCTGATGCATATCGGCGGTGGCGCCGGTGGCCGCGTCGAAGGCCAGGATCAGCTTGGCCGCCGCTCCCGGCGTCTTGGCATAGCCGGCGGCCTGCCCGGCCAGGTAATCGAGCGCGCTCTTGGTGCCGGCGCTGCTGGGGTTGCTGCGCCCCGCCGCCGCCAGCGCGATCACCGCATCGGCGACCGAGCCGACGCCGAAGCCGGGATACGCGCCGGTGGCCTGTTGCTGCCCGGCCA
>DASSGZ010000564.1:0-26400 GCA_035693165.1 Chloroflexia bacterium
GAGCTCGTCCGCACTACCTTGACCTTAGTACTTTCGTCTTATATTAGTCCTAGTTTTGGGGCACAAAGCCCAGGCGCTGCGCCTGGATCTGCGGTTGCTCCCGCGACCATGAGCAGCCACGACCGCCGGGCGGACGGCCTCTACCTGCGCCGGTGGTGACGCCGGGCTAAAGAATGCGGCGCAGGAAGTTTTGCGTGCGCTCTTGCTGGGGGTGCTCGAAAATCTGCGCCGGGGGGCCTTCCTCGCAGACGACCCCGCCGTCCATGAAGACGACGCGGTCGGCCACGTCGCGGGCGAACCCCATCTCGTGGGTGACGACGACCATGCTCATGCCCTCGGCGGCCAGTTGCTCCATCACTTTCAGCACCTCGCCCACCAGTTCGGGGTCAAGCGCGGAGGTGGCCTCGTCGAAGAGCATCAGCATGGGGTCCATCGCCAGGGCGCGGGCGATGGCGACGCGCTGCTGCTGCCCGCCGGAGAGCTGGTTGGGGAAGCGGTCGGCCTTGTCGGCCAGGCCCACTTTACGCAGCAACTCGCGGGCTTTCTCGATCGCTTCGGCTTTGGGCATCTTCTTGACGTGGACCGGCGCCTCGATGATGTTTTCGAGCGCGGTCATGTGCGGGAAGAGGTTGAAGCGCTGGAAGACCATGCCGATGCGCGCCCGTTGCGCGGCCACGTTGCGCTCACTGTCCTCGACCAGCTTGCCGTCCTGTTCGCGGTAGCCGATCAACTGGCCGCCGACATAGATCCGCCCGCGCTGGATCTTCTCCAGGTGGTTGATACAGCGCAGGAACGTCGTCTTGCCGGAGCCGCTCGGCCCGATCAACACCACGGTCTTGCCGGGGTGGACGGTGAGGTTGATGCCGCGCAGCACCTCGGTGCGCCCGAAGCTCTTATGCACATCCTCAGCCTGGACGATTGCATCGACGTTGTACGCTTTGGGGTCGGTGGGGATAGCCATGGGTGTTACCTCCTGTGCGGGCCGGGCCTAGCGATGATCCGCGGCGCGGCGGGGGCTGAGAATGTTCCCACGCAAGCGGCCCCAGAACCCGGCGGGCGCTTCCGCGCCGCGGCGGTCGCCCAGGCGGCTCTCCATCCACCCCTGTACCCAGGTGACCACCGTGGTCATGGCGAGATAGTAACAGGAGATGATGGTGTAGATCTCCAGGGTTTTGAAATAGAGATGGTTGAGGTCGGCCCCGCGGGACAGCAACTCCTGGATGGCGATGACCGAGGCCAGCGACGTGCTCTTGAGCATGTTGTTGAACTCATTGCCCAGCGGCGGCAGGATCACGCGCGCCGCCTGCGGCAGCACGATGCGCCGCATCCCTGTCCCGTAGGTCATGCCGAGCGACTTCGCGGCTTCCATCTGGCCGGGGTCGATGCTCTGGATGCCGGCGCGGATAATCTCGGCCATGTAGGCGCCCTCGTTGATGCTCAGGGCCAGCAGCGCCGAGGTGAGCAGATCCAGGCGGATGCCGATCTGATAGAGGCCGGTGGCGAAGATAATGAGCTGGATCAGGAGCGGCGTGCCGCGAAAGAGCCAGATATAGAAGCCGGCGATGCCGTTCAGGATGGGGTTCTTGCTCATCTTCATCAGCGCGGCGACGAGGCCCAGCACGACGCCGAAGAATTGGGCCACCACCGACAGGAAGATGGTCATTTGCGCCCCGGCCAGCAGGGGCTGGTCGAAAAAATGCTCGGGGATGAAGGCCCAATCGAACTGCATAGCTTCCGTCCTTTACTCCGGCGGGGCCGACAGACAGGGTGCGGGCGCGCGATGGATGGGCGCCGTGTTTGTGCGTTTGCCTGCCGGGGCAGGGGAAGCCCGGTGCCCGGTACACCCGGCGGATACCAGGGTGGCCCAGCGACTCGCCAGCGCTGGGCCACTCCCGGCGGCGCGGATCTCCAGCCCGATTACTGCTGGATACCCCACTTGGCATAGATGGCGTTCAGGGTGCCGTCGGCCTTCATCGCCTTGATCGCGGCGTCCACGGCATCGTGCATGGCCGTGTTGCTCTTGGCGGTGGCGATACCTTCCGGCGCCGAGTCGAAGTTCGGGATGGCGACCTCGAAGGCATTGGCGTTCAGTTCTGCATAATAGGCGGCGACCGGCGAGTCGTGCAGCGTGGCGTCGGCGCGGCCAATGCGCAACTGGTCCACGGCATCGGTGTCGGTCGGGTAGATGAGCACGTTCACCTTGGGTTTGCCCGCCTGCTCCAGCTTGGCGTTGAGGTCCTTCAGGGTTTGCTCCTCGGTGGTGCCCTGTTCGGCCACCGCCGTCTTGCCGGAGAGGTCGTCCAGCGTCTTGATCCCCTTGGGATTGCCCTTCTGCACCAGGACGGCCTGCCCGGCGGTGAAGTAGGGCACGAAGTCGACGACCTTCGCGCGCTCGTCGGTGATGGTCATGGCCGAGATCACCACGTCGAACTGGCCCGCGTTGAGTGCGGGGATAATATCGTCAAACTTGAAGTTGATGACGTTCAGTTGCAGGCCCATGCGGCTCGCCAGTTCGCTGGCGATGTCGATGTCCATGCCGACGGGCTTGCCGCTGGCGTCCACATATTCCTGCGGCGGGTAGCTGGCGTCGCTGCCGACGGTGAACATACCGCTCTTGACCAGCTTGCTGGGGGCCGGGATGGTGTTGGCGTATTTACCGGGCACCCACTGTGAGACCGGCGTGGGTGCGGGGGTCGGCTCGGTGCTGCCGCCGCCGCTCGCTTCGGTCGGCGTGGTGCCCGCCATGGCCTCGGTCGCGGTGGCGGCGGGCGCGGTGTCGGTCGCGGCGGCGGGGGCCGTCGTGTTTGTCGCGGCGGCCGCCGGGGTATCGGTAGCGGCGGCGGCGGCCGTCGTGCTGGTTGGCGCGGCGGCGGGTACGCTGGTCGCGGTCGGCTCGGCGCCGCAGCCCACCAGCAAGAGCATGGGTATAAGCAAGACCCCCATCAGCAGTTTGCGCGTTTGCCCAAGTTTTGCGATCATTCTATCGATTCCTCCTCTGGATACAACCTGCCGGGTGGCGCAGCACCCCGCGGTCGCCGGCCCGCGGAACCGGCGGCGGGCAGCGTGCGCCCGATGGAACCCGGTCGATCCTCGTTCGATCAGCTAGAGTATACATCAAGAGCCGCGTCCCTGCACACACCGGCTTCAGCGGAAGAAGACCACGCGGTTGCGCCCGGCCTGCTTGGCCTGGTAGAGCGCGTGGTCGGCCTCGCCGATCATGCGCGCGCCGTCGAGGTCGCCGCGCTGGTGCGTGCTGACGCCCAGGCTGATCGTCACATGCGGCAGGCGGGGCGGGCGGCTGGCCGCGATCGTCGCGCGCACATGTTCGGCCACGATCATCGCGTCCCCGGCGTCGGTCTCCGGTAAGAGCACGGCGAACTCCTCGCCGCCGTAGCGGGTGACGATGTCGGTGTTGCGGACCTTGTTGCGGATTAGCGTGGCGACATGGTGCAGCACCGTGTTGCCCGTCTGGTGGCCGAAGGTATCGTTGACCCGCTTGAAATGGTCGATGTCGGCCATGAAGAGCGACAGCGGGCGGTGGTAGCGCACGCTGCGCCGCACCTCGTCGATAATGCGCTCCTGGAAGAAGCGGTAGTTGTGCAGGCCGGTGAGTTCATCATGCGTCACCATCTCCACCAACTGGTTGCTCAGTTGGCCCCAGCGGGCGCGCTGGCGCTCCAGGTCGGCGGTGACGCGGGCGTGGTAGTCTTCGGTGAAACGCACGACGGCCACGTCCACAGCCAGTTCGAAGCGCCGCCAGTCGGCCAGCAGGGCGGCCATATCGGGGCTGCCCGCGTAGCGGGCCAGCAGCCGGGGCCGGACCAATTGCTTGGCGATCAGGAAAGCCCGCTGCACCTGGGTGATTCCGAAATTCTGGCTGGCGCGCAGCGGCGCGATACGGGCAATGAACACCCGCAAGGGCCATTGGTCGTTGTGCTGGATGAGCGCCTGGTAGGCCCGGAAGCACGCGGTGCAATTGGCGCGCAACTCGTCCAGGGGCAGGCTCGCGTAGGGCGTGTTGCTGAGACTGTGCAGCATAGCGGCCCAGGTTTCGATGATGACCGCGCCGTCCTGGTCCAGCAGGTCATCGAGACGGGTTTTGTGTGGCATACATATCCATATTTGTTGGTCTGCTTCCCAAACGGGAAAACTTGCGTTATAATTGTCCGCAAGTTACGTGACATAAAGCCAGTCGGGCGCCACCGAAGGCCCGATTTGTTGCTGATGGCCGGCTGTGGAGTTGCGCTCCGCGGATCGCCTCGGCCGTGTGTCCCGCGTGACGGCGGCGGGACAGAAGGAGGAGACGCTAAGTGGCAACCGGCATGCAAGACCTGTTAAGCAAGTTTCGTGCGATCCGTGGCGTGGGCATGGCCGCCGTCGTCGGATCGGACGGCCTGGTGATCGAAAGTGTGCACCGGCCCGAACTCGACGCCGACGCGCTAGCCGCCGTCGCGACGAACGGCTTGCTGCTGGCCGAGGCCCTGGGCCGGCAAATGGAGCGCGGGGGCGCGCTGCAAACGATCATCGAGTACGAGGGCGGCGTGGTCCTCATCGAGCCGCTCGGCGACGAGGGTATGGTCCTCGTGGTGTCCGACGACCGCAACGACCTGGGCCGCATCCGCTTTACCGCCAAGCAGTACAAGTCGGACCTGGTCGACGCGCTGGCCGCCATCTGACCCACCCAGGCGAAAGCAGCCCTATGCCTAGCGATCCCCCGGCGCCGCGCGCCGCCGCCTACCGGGCGGCGGGGGTGGATATTGTGGCCGGGGAGCAGGCCGTCGAATTGATGCGCGCCCGCGTGCGGGCGACCTTCGGCCCCGAAGTGCTGGCCGACCTGGGCCATTTCAGCGGCCTGTACAACCTCGGCACCCGCCTGGGCCTCCCGCCCGGCGACCGCGATCCGGTGCTCGTCGCCAGCGCCGACGGCGTCGGCACCAAATTGCGCCTGGCGATCCTGGTCGGGCGCCACGCGACCATCGGCGCCGACCTCGCCAACCACTGCGTGAACGACATCCTCACCTGCGGCGCGCGCCCACTGTTTTTCCTCGACTATTTCGCCGCCGGCACCCTTGATCCCGCGCAGGCCGCCGCCGTGGTCGGAGGGCTGGCCGAGGCCTGCCGGGCGGTGGGCTGTGCCCTGCTGGGCGGGGAGACGGCCGAGATGCCGGGCTTCTACGCGCCGGGCGACTATGACCTGGCCGGGTTCATCGTCGGCCTGGTGGCGCGCGGACGGATGGTGCTGGGCACGGCCATCGCGCCGGGCGACGTGGTGCTGGGCCTGCCGGCGGCGGGGCTGCACACCAACGGCTACTCGCTGGCCCGCCGCGCGCTAGGCCTGGACGACCCCGATGCCGCCGTGGTGCGCGCGCGGATGGCCGAGCACCCGCCCGCGCTGGCGGCCCCCCTGGGCGAGGTGCTGCTTGCGCCCCATCGCTGCTACCTGCCGGTGGTCGCGCCGCTGCTGGACGCGCCCGGCGGGCCGCTGGTGCGCGGCATGGCCCATATCACCGGGGGCGGGCTGCCGGGGAACATCGCGCGGGTGCTGCCGCCGGGCACCCGCGTCGTCCTGGATCAGGGCGCCTGGCCCGTCCCGCCGATCTTCGACCTCATCGCCGAGCGGGGCGCGGTGCCCGCCGCCGAGATGCCCGAGGTGTTCAACATGGGCCTGGGCTTCATCCTCATCGCCGCGCCCGAACAGGTCGCGGCGATTCGCGACCTCGCGCCGGAGGCGCTGATCGTCGGGCAGGTGGTGGCGCGGCCCGACCCGGCGGCGCCCGCCGTGGTGCTGCGGTAGCCCGCCCATGGACGAGGACGCCCGCGACCCCGCCGAGCAGTTGCCGTTGTTCTCGGCGCCCAGTACCCCGGCGCCGCCGGTAGTGGTACCCGCGCCGGCCCTGCCCCTGCGGCTGGGGGTGCTCGTGTCGGGCCGGGGCAGCAATCTGCGCGTGCTGCTCGAAGCGTGCGCCGCGGGTACGCTCCCGGCGACGGTGGTGGCCGTCGTCTCCAACCACAGCGACGTGCCCGCGCTGGACATCGCCGCCGAGTACGGGGTGCCGAGCACGGTGATCCCCCGCGCGGGCAATCCCAGCCGGCTGGCCCAGCAGCAGCAGATGGCGGATTTTCTCGACGCCGCCGCGGCCCAACTGATCGTCTGCGCGGGCTTCGACCGGGTGCTGGAAGCCGCGATCTGCGAGCATTACCTGGGCCGGATGATTAACCTGCACCCCTCACTGCTGCCGGCCTTCGGCGGCGGTCTGCACGCCATCGCCGACGCCCTGGCCTACGGCGTCAAAGTCACCGGCGTCACGGTTCATTTCGTCACGACGGACATCGACGCCGGGCCGATCATCTTGCAGGAGGCCGTGCCGGTGCTGCCCGACGATACGCCGGCGAGCCTCACCGCGCGCGTGCAGGCGGTGGAACATCGCCTGCTGCCCGCGGCGGTCGAACTCTACGCGCTGGGCCGGCTGAAGGTGGAAGGCCGTCGCGTGCTGATCCGCCCTTGAGCGGGCGCGCCGCCCCCGCCATTCGGGGCCAATCGGCTACCGGCAACCGGGACCAATGGCTACCGCGCCTGCGTCGTCGCTCGTGGTATGCTTATATATCGAGAGACCCGGCCGGCGTGCCTGCGCACGCATGTTTGTTGGCGCCGCGGCCCTCAGCCGTTATTATTGACATATCATAAAGCCTAGTGTATAGTAAGGCAGATGGCACATTGGACCGCCTGAACCGTCTCAACACGTCGCCGCACCGCCGCAACAGAGGGAGGCTCCCCGTATGGACCCGCAGTTAACGAGCCTGGTCGTGTCGGAGAAAGACACGGACGCGATCGAGGAGTGCCTCGAACGTCTCGTGGGGGACACGAACGCCAACTACTCCATGTTGCTCGATAAGAGCGGCCAGGTCATTGCGGCGCGCGGCGACACCCAGCGGCAAGATATCACCGCCCTGGGCGCCCTGCTGGCGGGCACTTTTGCGTCCTCCCGCGAAGTGGCCCGGCTCTTGCGCGAAAAGGATTTCCGTGTTCTCTTCCAACAAGGTGTCAAAGAAAATATCTTCACCGAGCTAATCGAAGAGCAGTGGATGCTGGTCGTGATGTTTGACAAGCGAACCCACATCGGCCTCGTGAAAGTTCTTGCCAAGCGCGCGACCGATGAACTCGGTTCCATTCTGCAGCGCGTGCGCCAGCAGAGCCGCCAGCGCGATGCCGTCATCAGCACCAGCTTCCGCACCTCGGTTGAGGATACCATCGATTTGCTCTTCCGCGACTAATGGTGAGGTATCATGGCACTGATTAATGTGGCCGCCCGCGAAATACACTGCAAAATCGTGTACTATGGGCCGGGACTCTGTGGCAAGACGACGAACCTCAAATACATCCACTCCATGGTGCCCCAGCAGGCCAAGGGCGACTTGATTTCCATCGCGACCGAAACCGAGCGCACGCTCTTTTTCGACTTCCTGCCGCTGGATCTTGGGCAGGTGCATGGCTTTCAAACGCGCATCCACCTGTTCACGGTGCCCGGCCAGGTGCTCTACGAACGCACCCGGGTGGCCGTGCTCAACGGGGCCGACGGCGTCGTCTTCGTGGCCGACTCGCAGCGCCACAAGTTGCAGGAGGATGTGCAAAGCCTGCAGGAGTTGGCCCGCAATATCACGTTGATGGGTAAGAGATTCCTCGAATTTCCGCTGGTTATGCAGTACAACAAGCGGGACCTGGAAAACGCCTTGCCGGTGGAAGTGATGGACCGGTATCTGAATTCGATCCGGGTTCCGCGCTATGAAGCCGCGGCTGCGAAAGGGATTGGCGTCTTCGATACGCTCAAAGCCGTCAGCAAACTGGTCATCAGCAAGCTGTAAACAGCGAGGCTCCGCACCATGGCGCTGGAGGGTACGCTCAAAGACTTCCCTCTGCCCGACATCATCCAGTTGCTCAGCCTGAGCCGCAAAACGGGCGCAGTGGAGATCATGGGCAGCGACGGCTTCGGCAGCGGGAGGTTATACTTCCACCAGGGGAAGGTGGTGTCGGCCGCGCTCGAAGACATGGCGCCGCTTGATGCTGCCTATTCCTTCTTCACCTTTCCCGGCGGCAACTTTCGCTTCTACGAAAACGAACTGCCCGCGGCGGACGCCCAGCCCATCACCATCTCCAACGAGTTTCTGATCATGGAGGGCATCCGCCGGGCGGATGAGTGGCAGAAGCTGCGCGACCGGGTTCCCTCGCTCGACCTGGTGCTCGGCCTGGTGGCCGACCCGGTGGCCGGCAACCGCGATATCAATCTCAAGCCCGACGAGTGGCGGGTACTGACCATGATCAACGGGCGCGACAGCGTCCGGCAGATCGCCCGCCGCACCAGTTTCGGCGATTTCAAGACCGCGCGCATTATCTACCATCTGCTGAGCGCGGGGCTGATCGAACCGCTGGGTGTACCGGGGGTGCCTGCGGCGCCCGTCGCCGCGCCGGGGCCCGCTCCCGTGCCGGCCCCCGTGGCCCCGCCGGCCGCTTTCGAGGCACCGGTGAGCGTGCCGCCGGCCCGGCCGGTGGAGACGCCCCGCCCGGCGCCCGTGGCCGACCAGGTGATCCGGCGCATCGCCCCCGCGCCGGCCGCGGCGCCCCCGGCCCCGCCGCCCGCCCGCCCGCCTCAGGGCCCGGCCCTCTATGCCCGGCTCGAAGGCATCGTCGTCGGTGAACTGGGCAATACCGGGCGCCTGATGCTCAGCGATACCTACCGGCGCCTGCACTTGCAGCCGGGGGCCGACCTCACCGCCATCGTCGCGGGCAAAGTCTGTGACCAGTTTGAGCGTGACACCGGTATGCTCATCGGATCGGGCCGCGCCCGCAACCTGGCGAATGCTCTGCGCCGCGCCGCAGCCGAATTCTTCAGTGGCTAGGGTGACGCTCAGCCACCATTCGCGGTCAAGGAGACCGGAGATCCGCTTATGACAGTCGTTCGTCCCCATCCTGCTCGCGGCGTGCTCGCGAGTCTGTTTGGCCTGCTGGTGGGGTTGGCCGCCGTCCTGCTGATGGCGGTGGTCCTCGCCCCGGCCCCCGTGGCCGCCGCGCCGCCCGCCGGCGCCGGGTCCCCCTCGCTGGTCTTCAGCGAGGTCTACGCCCCGCCCGACAGCGATCCGGCCGGCCAGTGGTTCGAGATCCACAATACCCAGCCAACTATCCGCTATCCGCTCAACGGGCTGATCCTGGCGACGGGCCAACGGCGCCTGACCCTGGAGACCACCCAGGTGATCACCGGCGGGGGGTATACGCTGTTTGTGTTCAGCCCCGATGCCGTCAGCCGCCAACTGGTGCGCCCGGCCCGCAATGCCCAGGTGCTGGCCGTGCCCGACCTGGGCAACCTGAACCCGGTCAGTGATGCGCTGATCCTCTACTCGCCCGACGGGCAGGTGATCGATCAGGTCAACTGGGGCATGCCCGATCCGGCCTGGCCCAATTACGATCCAGACATGTGGAACCCCGGCCTGGATATGACGGTGCTGGCGACCGGCAACAAAGACCGCACCTGGGGCCGCACCCCCGCCGATCAGGACACCAACCAGGCCCGCCCGCCCAACGGCGACTGGACGATCCACGAGGTGGCCTCGCCGGGCGGCCGGGTCCCGCCGATCAGCCCGACGCCCTTCCTGAACGAGTGGACCAACGTGGCCGGCGCCCTGGGCAGCCTGCTGCTGTGGGCCGCCTTCGTCATTATCGCCATCATCGCCTATCGCTTCCAGCGCCTGCGCGATACGAATACCTACTGGCAGCTTTTGCTGCTGGCGCCGTCGGGGCTGTTGTTCTACACGATCATCGTCATCATCGGCTTTAGCCAGCCGGGCGCCGCGCTGACCAACGAACAGAAATGGCTGAGCTTCCCGGTCCTGGCGCTGTCGGCCCTGTTCTGCCTGATCGCGGTGGGCATCTTCCGCCGTGTGGCCCGCACCCTCCTGGAAGGAGACTGACCTGTGAACCTCTGGGGTGATATTCGCATCGATTTGCTGCCCTGGCCCGCGCCGTTGCTGGAAATCGGCTTCATTTTGCTCGCCGTGGCCTTGCTCTGGTACGCCCGCGTGCTGGGCGACCTGTTGGAGATTATCCGCAAGCCGCCCCTGGAAGTGCTGGTAGTGATCGCGGCCTGGGTGATCATCCTGGCCTTCGTGATCCCGCACTATATCGTGAGCGCCTTCTTCTACCCCAACCTGGAGGCCGACCCGCGCATGTTCCAATACCTGTGGGTCTTCCGCAGCATCTCGTTCTTCGGGCTGGGCATCTCGGCGCTCCTGGTCTTGTTTCCCTCGGTCGCGTATTATCTCTGGACACGCTAAGCCGTCAGCCGCCAGCAATCAGCTATCAGTCGTCAGCCGTCAGGTAGTCGCTGGCGGCTGATTCTTTATCCCCGCCGGCTCACGGCTGGTTCTTTATCCCTGATAGCTGACGGCTAAACGGCGCGTGGCAGGCGCAGGGCCCGTTGTGGTATAATAACAGACTGTGGGTCGCGGGCGGCGCGGTGGAAGGATGGGCCGGTGGGCCTGAAGGATGGAGTGATGGCGGGAACGGGGCTCTGGAAAGTGGATATGCACAGCCACACGCGGCTGTCAAAGGACTCGTTGAACGAGCCGCGGTTGCTGGTCGAGGCGGCGGGGCGCAAAGGCTTGCAGGCGCTCTGTGTCACCGACCACAACGGCCTCGCCAACGCGCTGGCCCTCAGCCGCATGCCCGATCTGCCGATCAAGGTGATCCCCAGCGAGGAAGTCAAGACCAGCGAGGGCGAGATCATCGGCTATTTCCTGCATGAACTGGTGCCAAAGGGCCTCAGCCCGGAGGAAACCGTCCGGCGCATCCACGGCCAGGGCGGCCTCACCTGTGTACCGCACCCCTTCGACCGGGCGCGCTCCGGCAGCCGCCTGAAGACGCCCGTGCTGGAACGGCTGGTCGCGGCGGGGCAGATCGACATCCTGGAAGTATTCAACGCGCGGGCCACCTTCGCCGAAGACAACGCGCAGGCGCTGGCCTTTGCCCGCGAACATGGCCTGCCGATGAGCGCCGGCTCCGACGCACACACGCTGATGGAAGTGGGCCAGGCCTATGTCGAGGTCCCGCCGTTCGAGACCGCCGCCGAGTTCCTGGCCGCCGTGCGCCAGGGGCAGGTGCGCGGCCAACTCAGTTCGGCCCTGATCCACGTATCGAGCAAGTACGCGACGGTGGTCAAGAAGCTGGGCCTGGACCGCGGCTAGCGGTCCGCTATGATGATTTTGCGTTTTGCGGTGTAGGGGCCGGTTTGAAACCGGCCCGCGGCACGACAGAACAGGTATTGTAACAATCGGCAGGGGTCAGCAGAGCGCGTTACCAATGGGCGCGCCGGCCTGATCCGCGAATGGGAGAGTTATGGCGCAGTATAAATCGCAGGGGCGCATCGAAGCCGTCGAGCCGGATAGCCCCGCCGCGGCAGCAGGCGTGCAGCCGGGCGACAAGTTGATGGCGATCAACGGGCATACGATCAAGGATGTGGTGGGCTACCAGTTCTACCAGGTGGGCGAGTCGCTGGTGCTCGACGTGTTGCGCGGCGACCAGGCGGTTGCGCTGGCGGTGCGCAAGGACGAAGACGCGGACCTGGGCCTGGTCTTCTTCGATCCGACGTTTGACGGCATCAAGCGCTGCAACAACCGCTGCCCCTTCTGCTTCGTCGACCAGAACGCTCCCGACCTGCGGCCCAGCCTGGACATCAAGGACGACGACTACCGTTACAGCTTCATGTACGGCGGCTTCATTACCCTGACCAACCTGCGCGAGAGCGATTGGGAACGCATCTTCGAGGAGCGGCTGACTCCCCTCTATGTCTCGGTCCATGCCACGGACCCGGCGTTGCGCCGCCGCATGCTGGGCAACCCGCGCGCGCCGGAGATCATCCCGCAGTTGCAGCGCATGGCCGCGCACGGCATCCAGGCGCACACGCAACTGGTCTTGTGTCCCGGCATCAACGACGGCCCCGCGCTGGAGCAGAGCGTGCGCGAACTGGCCGCGCTCTACCCCGATGTGCGCTCGGTGAGCGCCGTACCGGTCGGGCTGACCAGCCGGCGGCGCAAGATCCTCGACCCGGCGCTGCGCTCGTACCGCGAGGACGAGGCCCAGGCCACGCTGGCCCACATCGCCCGCTTGCAGAAGGAATACCGCAAGCAGTTGGGCGTCAACTTCGTCTATGCCTCCGACGAGTTCTATTTGCAGTCGGGCGTGCCGATCCCGGCGGCACGGCTCTATGACGGCTTCGAGCAGTACGAGAACGGCGTGGGCATGGTGCGCAAGACGCTGGACGAGGCGAAGCGCACCGCGCGCCGGCTGCCCGCCCGGCTGGATCGGCCCATCCGGGCCGTGGTCGTCACCGGGCGGATGGCCGCCGAGTCGTTGCGCGAGGCGTTCGCGCCGTTCAACGCCGTGGACAACCTGGAAGTGGACGTGCTCGACGTGGAGAACAAAAGCCTCGGCGCGCAGGTGAACTGCTCGGGGCTGCTCTTCGGGCGCGATGTGGTCGATGCGCTGGAGGCGTATGGCGCAGCGCGGGACGGCGCCCGCCCGGCGGACCTCATCTTCCTGCCGCGCCGTATGTTCGACTTCGCGGGAGTGCGCACCCTGGACGAGTGGACCTTCCCGCGCTTCCAGGACACGCTCGGCTGCCCGGTGATCGCCGCCGAATGGACCGCGGAGGTGGCCGGCACCATCCGCCGCGCCGCCGCCGGCGAGGATTGCCACACGCAGGCCAGGGAAGTGATCTGGATTTCGCAGCTCGGCTAATCCTTGCCGGCCCCATGGTCTCGCCGGGAAGGGCCGGTCTGCACTCGGCTCGTAGATCCGCAGGCGCTGTAGGGGCCGGTCTGCACCGGCTCGTAGATCCGCAGGCGCTGTAGGGG
Source organism: Chloroflexia bacterium (assembly GCA_035693165.1). Taxonomy (GTDB): domain Bacteria; phylum Chloroflexota; class Chloroflexia; order QHBQ01; family JAICKM01; genus JAICKM01. The sequence goes on from DASSGZ010000564.1 coordinate 12,898, forward strand.
CCGGTTTGAAACCGGCCGGTGCCGGGCTAAAAGCCGTAATCGAGGCGGGAGATCAGGCGGCGGGGGAAGTTCAGCTTGCGCATGGCGTCCTGTGTGACCGCGATGGGGTAGTCGATGCGCCGGAACTCCAGCGTCCCCTGTTCGAGGTCGAGGATGGCGTAGGCTGCCTGGGGATTGCCGTCACGGGGCTGGCCCACGCTGCCGGGGTTCATAATCAGGCGGGCGTCGGCCAGGCGGACGATTTCGCCGTCCTCCGGCTGGGCCAGCTTGACGGGGCCGTTCTCTTCGACCTGGCGAAACACCACCGGCACGTGGGTGTGCCCGACGAGGCAGTACCGCGTGTCGAAGTAGGGGAAACACTCGTGCGCCGCTTGCGTGTCGAGCAGGTATTCCCAGATCGGATCGCGCGGGCTGGCATGGACCACCGTGAAATTACTCTCGTCGGGCAGCCAGCGCAGGGGCAGGGCGTCGAGATAGGCGCGGTTCTCGGGGGTGATCACGCCCTCCGACCATTCCAGCGCGAAGCGGGCATCGGCGTTGAAGTTCTCGATGCTGGTCTTGCCGAGCAGGCCGAAATCGTGGTTGCCGGGCACGCAGATATGATCGTAGCTGCGCAGCAGGTCGAGACACTCGTTGGGGTGGGGACCATAGCCCACCATGTCGCCGATGCACCAGAGGCGTTCGGTGGCGCCGGCCTGGCGCAACGCGCCCAACACGACTTCAAACGCCGCCAGGTTTGCATGGATGTCTGAGACGATACCGATCCGCACTGGGAAGGCCTCCCCGCCGAAGATTAGCGCCACTATATCACAAAGCGGTCCGGGGGGCAATGCAAACAGCCGCCGCCTGGGCGTGGCCGCCGCGCTGGTGGCCGGGGTGGCCGCGCTCGGTCTCTATATCCGCACCCTGGCGCCCAGCGTGCTTGTCGGCGATATGGGCGAGTTCCAGTTCACCGGCGCCATCCTCGGCATCCCGCACCCCACCGGCTACCCGCTCTACACCTTGCTGGGCAAGCTCTGGAGCATGGTCCCGCTGCGCGATGTGGCCTACCGCATCAACCTCAGTTCCGCCGTCTACATGGCCGGGGCCGTAGCCCTGACTGCGTTCCTGGCCTGGCGGCTGCTGAATCTGCTGCGTCCGCCACCCGATCCCGATGCGCCCGCCGCGCCGCGCTTCCTGGCGCTGGGCATGGCCCTGGCGGCGCTGGCCGGGGCGCTGCTCTTTGCCGTCGCGGGAACGGTCTGGGCGCAGGCGGTGGTGGCGCGCTCTTATGCGCTCAACGCACTGCTCGTGGCGGGCTGCGTCACGGCCCTGCTGGTGTGGTGGGCGAGCGGCGCCCGCCCGGCCTTCTTCGCCGCGCTGCTGCTGATCGGCCTCTCGTTCGCCCACCACGGCACCACGATCACCCTGCTGCCCGGCTACGCGCTACTGCTGTTGCTGGCCGAGTGGCGCCGGCGCGACCAGGAACCGTGGCGGCGCCGCCTGCTGCGCTGGCTCGGCGGGGCGGGCATGTTTGCCCTGGGGCTGACACCGTACCTGCTGTTCGCCTACCGCTTTGTGTTCGGCTATACCTACTACTGGGGCAATCCGCAGACCTGGGCCGATGTGCTCTACCTGGCCCGCGGCGCGCCTTTCGGCGGCCAGATCTTCGCCTACCCGCTGACCCTCGACAGCCAGCTTGCGCGGGTGGGCTTCGGCCTCGATCAGTTGGGGCTACAGTTTGGGCCGCTGGGCGTGGCCCTGGGCATGGCCGGGCTGGTCCGCCTGTTGATCGACCGGCGTACGCGCCCGTTCGGCTGCGGGCTGGCGGTGCTGTGGCTCGGCAATTTTGTCTTCGCCGTCAACTACGGCATCATCGGCCACATCTACCTGATCCCCACCTACATCTTCTGGGGCATCTTCATGGCCGTGGCGGGCGTCTGGCCGCTGGCGGTGGCGGCGCAGGTGCGGCGCCCGCTGCCGCGGTTCGTGCTCGGCACGAGCACGCTGCTGGCGTTGGCCCTGTTGGCGCTGTTCCTCGCGCCCTGGGTGGCCGCCGGGCGCTACGCCCAGCAGGACCTCAGCAAGGATACCCGCGTCCGCGACCTGGCCCTGCAAACGCTGGCCCAGGCGGAAACCGGCGCGCATGTCTATGTGGACTGGGAGTCGATCTGTGTGCTGCGCTACTATCGTTACATCGAGCACCGCCGCCTGGACCTTGATGTCGAGTCGGGCGACCCGATGCAGTGGCATGAGGCCATCGGCAAGGACCTGGACGCCGGAATCCCTGTCTACGTCGGCGGCTTCGCCGGCCCCGACCCGCCCGCGCCGGTGCGGCAGCAATACATCCTGGCCCGCGTCGGCCTGGTCTACCAGGTGCTAGGCCGCGTGCCCGCCGCCCAGCAGCGCTAGCGACCCGCGCGACGCTTACACACACTTCCCGTCTTAGTTGTCATTCTGAGCGCAGCGAAGAATCTCGTCTCATGCGGGTACAAGACGAGACTCTGAGCGCAGCGAAGAGTGACACGGACCGCGGAATCGGCTACTTATTCTGCCGTGTACTCGGGGAAGAACCAGTAGCGCGCGGACTCCTCCGGGTGGGCGAGCCAGTAGCGGATCGGCGCGCCGAGGCTGGGGTGGGGCAGGTACCGGTCGAGTTCGGCAAGCGGCACAAAGCGCAGGTCCTGCACGGCGGGGTCGGTATCGCGGGTGAGCGTGCCCCCCAGGCGGCGCACGGCGAAGGCGCAGGTGAGGAAGATCTGGCGGCGCACGACAGATCGGGCCTCGGCCACGTAGATCAGCGGCCCCGGCGCCACCTCCAGCCCGGTCTCCTCGCGGAACTCGCGCACCACGGCCTCGATCACCGGCTCGCCGTCCTCGCCGCGCCCGCCGGGCAGGCTCCAGACCAGCGGCTGGTCGGGATACCAGCGGTTGCCCGCCAGCAGAATCTGCCCATCCTCGATCAGCGCCCCATGCCCCACGCGATAAGTGCGCCACTCGTCGTGCGTTTCGCCGTAGTTAGTTGACATAAGTAATCAGCTTTCAGTAGCCGACAGAGGGAATCGTGTGCTGATCGCCTCTGGTGTTGGCGATGTACGTCTTCCTGGAAGAATACCAGGCTGGAGAAGGAACCCGCACTGCGGCGCGACCGCCGATGGGAGCAGCGTCCTGCCGTCTGCATCCGGCCCTCCTAATTCAACTGCTCGTCTGGCTGTATATGTGGTTTCAGTTTCAGCAAGGATTCGTACCTAAACACGGCCGCCGGCGCTAGGTTACAGCCACGTAGCCCAAACTGCAAACGTAGTGCCCCCAAAACCCAAGAGGCAGTGCGTGCATTGATAGCGATCTTCGGCAGGCCAACACAAAACAGGGACGTTGATCGCCACCGGGGGATGCTGCTTGGAAGCGCGCAGGATCCTGATCCTTTCGCAGCGTGTCATGCGCTGCCTCTTGACAGCCAGATGTATAATTACTGTATGCTGGCACTGCGCTTTTCAGCGCTGGCTTGATGATGCGAGTTTATAACCTCTATATTCTCGGGGGCACACGATTAGGGCTTGTAAAAGAATATTAGTTGAAGGTTGCGAGAAATAATGGAATCACCACGGCGTCCAGGGCCGGTAGGCCCTGTTACTCTTTTATAACCCTCTCCGGGATACCGTCGGTGCCGTTCCAATGGGAAGGCAGATTTCCCGTTTTCCGTCGATTTCAATCACAACGCAGAGACCAGTACTTTCGCACTTTTGATTAAACGTCACGGCCCTTCGCGTTTAGTTTCGCTTGTGAGTGGCACCCACTAAACAGGCTCCGCATAAAGGGGATCAGGGAGCCTGTCCATCCATTGACATATGACGGGAACGAAGGAAAGGAGGTATAGCTACAGCTCTTACTACGGAGAGTCGCCTTCCTCATTAGTGCAGATTCAAGGAGGTTGTTATAGACTGCCTCGCATAAGATCCTGCTTGGTGCCGGTTCAAGCAGCTTCCTCACCTTAGTGCGCTTTACCCAAGAGCTTTCCCGAACCCGCATATGGAGTAGGACAGAGTGCTGACGAATAACGTTCGTAGACTGCAGAAAGACCGTGTCCCTCAGACTAAACCTGACTCAGGCCATAAGGGTATGCCACCGCCTCGTAGATCCGAACACAGGGTCCCACACTGAGTAACCATCCCAGTGCTGGCTGAACAAATCGGCACGTCCGAATCCAGCAACCCCCATTCGGCTTGTAACCTTCTAACGTCAGAGGCCCCGTTGCTAGAGCCTATCGTGCACTTCGTTAGTCCCCTCAAAAGACACAGGGAGTAAAGGAGTAATAGGTATGTGGCTCAAGAAACTTTCCGCTGTAGTTCTGATCCTCGGCGTGCTCCTGTCGGCCCAGTTCGCCAGTCTAATACGGGCTGCCGGCCCAGCTCCTTCGGTAAACGCACAAAATCCAGATGGTGCTCTCGCAGGTAAGACCGCTATGCGGGTCGGCAGCCAAGCTCCCTCGGTACGCACACAAGATTCAGATGGCGCTCTCGTAGGTAAGACCGTACAAATGAGCGCGAGTCTCAAAGTGACAGCAGTGACCGCCGATAAGCCGCCCGTGCTGACTGCCGAGCAAGCAAAGGAGCTTGAAACGGCCGGCAGTAGAGCGAATGGCCCTGGTCCCGCCGTTGAGTCGGTGACCACCGGCATTAAGGGTCCCGCGCCCGGCACAGAGCTGGCGCTGCCGGATCGGGCCGGTGAGGAGGCGGGTAACCCACAGCCCGATGCACCGGGCAGTTATACACGCTTACGCGCCAGCATCCTCCCAACCAGTGGCGTCCTCGGCGGCTTCTCGCCGGTCGGGGAGCCGAGCGTCACTCAGAGTGGCCGTTTCGTCTTCCAAACCGGCAACTGGTACGCCACCCGCTCAGTCGATAATGGCGCCACCTGGAGCTATCTCAACCCGTTTACCATCTTCGGCTCGGGCTTCTGCTGCGATCAGGTAACGATCTACGAGCCGGCGCGCAACCGTCAGTTCTGGCTGCTACAATACTCCAATCGCCTGGTAGTTGCCAACTCCGCCGGTAACGATCTGGTGAACTGGATCTACTACGCCTTTACGCCACAAGGCCTCGGCTTCCCGGCGGGCGCCACCTTCGACTTCAACCGCATGGTCTATAGTGCCAACTACATCTACATCACCACCACCGTCCGTGACTCCGCCGACAGGTGGATCGCCAGTGTGATTATGCGCCTCCCCACCGATGACATGGTCGCCGGTGCGAGCTTCAACTACACTTTCTGGTCCCGCAACGATGTGTTCGTCTACACCCCGGTACTGGGCGCCAACGGCACACGGATGTACTTCGGTGCCGATTGGTACACGACCATAGCCAGGAGTGGCGATTGGTTCCGCATCAACTGGAACGATGAAACGAGCACCACCCTGTACTGGTGGGATCGCGACGTGGACAACTACGCCTTTTACACGAGCGGCGCCAACTGCGCCAGCACCAATGGCGTGATTACGAACTGGTGCCAGCGCTCCGACTCCCGCCTGAACTCCCCCGGCTTCCGCTGGCGGTCCAGCTACGTGAACCTGAACCTGGTCAGCTTTGCAGTCAACACCAAGCAGGGTGGCGGCTATCCCTTCCCGTACACGCGCTACATCCACTTCCGCGAGGATGACCTAACCTACTTTGGCTTTGACTACTTATGGGCGTCCTGGAGCGCCTTCCTGTTTGCAGCGCTTGCCCCTAACGCTCGCGGTGACCTGGGCGGGGTTGTGGCCTGGGGCGGCGGGAGTCCAGGATACAACTTTTATCCCGGCGCCGCCGCCGTTGTCTATGACCGATTCGGCTTCTCTATTGACTACTGGCTGTGGGGCAGTGGCAATGCCTGCTTGAATGGGGACGGTCTCCGCCGCTTTGGCGATTACCTGCAGGTTGCGCCGCTGGACCCCGCCCGCCACCTCTGGATCGGCAGCGGCTACCGCACCAACTCCAACGGGGGCGCTTGTAACGTGAGTGGTACGAATACTGCCGGGAACGTGGTCTTCGGCCGCTCCCGCGACAGCGCTTCGTACTACCGCTGGCTTCCTTAGCAGGAACCGGCCGCTTGGGTAGGTGGAAAACACCGGACTGCTGCGGCTACTCAGGCTCCAGTCCCCCTTGCCAAACCTGGGGACTGGAGTTCATATTTTTATGACTCCTGGGGAACTTCCGTCCATACTTCTGCGTTAGATACCTAGAGGCCTGAATTACTAACTGGAGCTTAAGATGAAAACCTCGCTTGTAATCTTACTCGCGCTAATATTCTCGCTGGTCGCTTGCCGGCCTGAGGAATATGCGCAATCCTCGCCACCGACCGGCATTGCCTCCCCACAGAGCGGCTGCCCGTCGAAGACGCCAGCCTTTGCACCGACCAGCGCGATCGATGCACAAAGCGAACCGGGCCGGGCGATCCAGGCCCAGCCGCCGGGCGGGGCGACCCCGAGTTCCGCCATTGCTGACCAGGGGGCCACACCGATGCTGCCGGATCACCCTGCCCCGGCGGCGCCCACGGCCGCGGGTGGCAATGCTCCCGAAGGAGGTCCCATGAATCCCTCAGCGCCACTGCCGGGTGCGCCTGGTAGCGCGCCAGACGATCACGGGCTGCCCGGTGGCCCCACACCGGGGCGCACGCCCTCGGGTGCGGGCAGCGCGCAAGGTGGGCAGGCCGTCACTGGGCCGGCAGCCCCAAATCAGCCCGGCGGAGCTGCTCCCGATATGACCTTTACACCGATGCTGCCCGATCATTCCGCGCCCCCGGCGCCCGGCATCCCCGGCGGTGAATCGTCGTCGTCGGGGCCGAGTGGCCCAGGCGCGCCCTTACCTGGGGATACGGGCTGCCCTTGATCATACTTATCCACCCTTTAACGCGGCGTAAAGTTGGCTTTGCTTGCCTTTGAGCCATCGTTAAGGAGAATGCTATGCACGCAATGTTTTTGGCTACGCTAGCCTTAACGCTTGCCGCTACCGGTCTGTCCACGGCTGCGGGTCAAGGGCAGCAGCAGGAGCGCTGTTTTCCGCAGACCGGCTATTGTATAAGCGGCCGCTTCCTGACCTTCTGGGAGCAGAATGGCGGCCTGACAGTCTTCGGCTTTCCGATCGGCCCCGCCGGTGTAGAGCAGTACCCCCAAAGCGGCCAGGCATACCTGTCGCAGTGGTTTGAACGTACCCGCTTTGAACAGCATCCTGAGAATCTCCCGCCCTATGACGTGCTGCTCGGTCGCACCGGTGATGACCGGCTTCGCCGGCTCGGGGTGAATTGGTCGCAACTACCGTCTGCGAGCGGTCCACGGCCCGGATGCCTGTGGTTCAATCAGACTGGCCATAACGTCTGTGACCAGGGCGACCGGCTCGGTTTCAAAAGCTACTGGGAAGGGCACGGTCTGAAAGATCCCCGGCTCAGCCCATACGGCCAGAGCCTCGTCCTGTTTGGATACCCGCTTACGGAGCCGCGTATGGAAACCAGCCCAGCCGGGCTGGTCGTGCTGACACAGTGGTTTGAACGGGCACGTTTTGAATGGCACCCGGACCTGCCAGACGAGTTCAAGGTACTTCAAGGTTTGCTGGGCAACGAACTGCATGGCGGTCTGGAGACGCCCGGTCCCATGCCGACCCTGCCGAGCCACGCTCCCCCCTCGCCTTTCCCCACAGTAGGAGCGGACACGCTGTCTGATGTCTGGTATTGGGAAGCCGTGGAACCGTCCAGCCGCTCGCCAGCACACTTCGCCTGACCTCCTGCTGCCGGTTACCGTTTGCGCTCCCGTTATCTAGCGGAACGGCCTGCCGCCGTGTGCTCCCTGCCTCTGATCTCCTGACGGACGTTGGCGTAGCGGTACGCAGCACACGGCCGGCCGCTACACCGGCCACTGCTCCTCGCGCCAGGCCATCTCCCAGAACAGGATTTCGTAGCGGCTGCTGATCAGGAAGACATCCTGGAGGTGGGCGCGTTCGGCAGCGGGGAGGGTGGGGGCGCGCTCGTCAAGCAGGGCGCGCATCCAGGTCGTGATGTCTTGCAGGTGCGGCCCGGCGTGGACCAGCAGCCAGTCGCGGTAGGGGTGATCGGCGCGCGGGGTGCCCTGCGCGGCCAGGGCGTGGCCGAGTTCGTCGTACATCCACATGCTCGGCAGCAAGGCGGCGATCAGCGCCGCGTAGCTGTCGGCCACGGCGGTGCTGAGCAGGTGGCGCGAGTAGGCGTAGGTGACGGCGGCCGGGCGGGTGGCGGCCAGGGTCGCGGCGTCCACGCCCTGGCCGGCGGCGTAGCGGCCATGCAGATCATCCAGGATCTGCTGGGTCTCGATCAGCAGGCGGGCGAAGTGCGCCTGGTCGGCGCCGGTGTCGGCCCGCGCGGCACCGTAGCCGAAGACGCGGTTCAACTCCTGCAAGAAGACGGCGTCCTGCCGCGTGTAGAACAGGAACCTGGCGGCGGGCAGCGTGCCATCCGCGAGACCGCGCAGGAAGGGATGCGCGGCCTGTTGGCGCCAGATTGGGCCGGCGGCGGCGCGCAGGCCGGTGGTGAAACCGGCTTCCAGAGGGGCAGAGTCCACAAGATTCTCCATCAATCGGCGGGCACGCGCATGTGCAGCGTGCGGATCTGCGGCGCGTCCTCGCGCTCGCCGATGGACAGCGCCAGCACACTCATATCGTCCTGCGGCCGGTCCTGGTCCGCGGCCATGGCGCCGGCCAGGATGCGATCGGTCAGCGCCTGCGGGCCGGGCGGCGCGGCGTCCGGCGTGAGCAACCCGGCCAGGGCCGCGCGCACGTCCCAGTCGCGCCCGGCGCGGCGGCCTGCTTCCAGGATGCCGTCGCTGAACGTAACCACGCAGGTGCCGGGCGCCAACTCGATTTCTTCGACAACAGGCCGCGTGTTGCGGTAGAGGCCGAGCGGCTGAACTTCCGCGTCCAGCCAGTGCAGCCCCGCGGGCACCGGGCCATAGACGGCGATCGGGCAATGGCTGTTGCGGGTCAGGACGACGGTGCGCGTGTTGAGGTCCACCGTGCAGAGCGCCAGCGTGGCCGAGACTTTGCCCGCGCGCTGCAGGTAGAGGTAATCGTGCGCGGCGCGGGCGGCCACGCCGTCGCGGGCGCCGTCCTTGATCAGCGCCAGCACCTTGCTGGCGACCAACTGGCTGAGCAGCTTGGAGGCGCGCCCGCTACCCTGCCCATCGACCAGCATCAGCGTAAAGCCGCCCAGCGGGCGCTCGACCACCTCGACGGTGTCGCCGCTCTCGCGCGTGGCGTATTTGTTAATCTTGCTGACGGCGATCTGGATGTCGAGCATTGCGCTCCCTGTGCCGGGGCTGTCGGCGCCGGCTGATCGGCTGCGATATGCCGGGATCATACCACATGCCGCCGGGACGGGCAATGCACCGTGCCGTGCAGATCGGATCGCCAAGTTGGGAACTATTTCACAGCCCTCCGGCGTCTTGTAGGTGTAAGCAGCGCGCGCACCCATATTTGAGCAATCGTACCCATAGGAGGCGACCAATGGCTAGTCTGGATGTTTGGGACTCTATCGGGCGCCTGACCGGGCGGGGGCGCGCCGCGCGGTCGGGAGGACAGAACGAGAACGGCGGACGCCCGCCGGGCACCGGGCCGCGCAAGCGCTGGCCGCGGGTCCTCGCCGTGGCGCTGCTGGTGTGCGTGCTCCTGGCCGGGGCCGCGAATGCGCTGCGGGGCGCGGCGTCGTTGGGTTCACCTGTGATGCCGCGTACCGGCACGCAGCCGTTTGTCGCGCCCGTGCCGACGACGGCGGCGGCGACGGCGGAGATGCAAAAGACCTATGATCTGGCCGGTGTCACCGCTCCCGCGAGCGGCGGGGGCGCGAGCGCTCCAGGCAGCGGGCAGGCCGCCCCGGCGGCGCCCTGGGATCGCATGATTATCCGCAATGCCACACTGCAACTCAAGGTCAAGGATGTGGCGGCGAGCATGGATGCGGTCCGGGGCGTGGCGAGCCAGCACAACGGCTATATCACGCAGTCGGAGAGCCACCAGGACGGCAATTACACCGTGGCGACAATCACCGTGCAGGTGCCCGCCAAGGAGTTCGACACCGTGATGCCTGAATTGCGCCGGCTGGGTGTGAAGACGCTGCAGGAGAACGTCACCAGCAGCGACGTGACCGAGGAATACACCGACCTGCAGTCGCAACTCCGCAACCTGCAGGCGACGGAGGCGCGCATGCTGGCCCTGCAGCAGAAGGCGGGCACGCTGGAAGACGTGCTGGCGGTCGACCGCGAGTTGCGCCAGGTGCAGGGCCAGATCGAGCAGATCCAGGGCCGCAGCAACTACCTGAGCAAGCGCGCCGAGATGTCGAGCATCACCGTCACGCTCTCCCCGGATGCTGTGCCGGTCGATCCCGCGCCGCAACCCGCGACCGGCTGGGATCCCGCCGCTATTGCGCAGCGCGCCTGGGAGGCGTCGTTGGACACGCTGGCGGGTGCGGGCAGCGTCGTCATCAGCGTGGTGGTCTTCTTCTGGTGGGCCTTCCCGCTGGTCTTCCTGCTCTGGCTGGTGCTGCGCACGCGCCGCGCCGCCGACCGCTCGCCGTCTGCCGGCGACGCCGCCTGACGCGCACCCCGGCTGCCGGATGGGCCATCCGGCAGCCGTCTTCATGCCCGGTGGATCTGTCTCTGTGCTGGAATAGCGCGAGCAGTGCTTCAAACCCTAATTGTCATGCTGCACGCAGTGAAGAGTCTCGTCTCCTTCCCTACGAGACGAGACTCTTCGCTGCGCTCAGAGTGACAGACACGAATGGAAGCGCTGGCGGGCGCCGAACAGGGAGTACCAGATCCGCCGTGCCGACGTTAACGTTTACGTTAATGATAGAGTGGATGGTCACGGTTGTTCAGGGGTAGGATCGGGGGTCTTGCAAGGTGGGTATGGGGAACAGGGAGCGGGGCGGCACGCTTGCCGCGCCGCAGACGGCAGCGGGGGCGCCCGCGGCGGAACGTGATTATTTGCAGATCGGGGAGGTCGCCGAGCTAACCGGGCTGACCCAGCGGACGCTGCGCTACTACGAAGAACTGCAACTGCTCGATCCGCCCACGCGCATGGCAGGCGGCTTCCGTCTCTATTCTCGCGCCGATGTGGCGCGGGTGCAACACATCGTGCGGCTCAAGCAATTGCTGGGTTTCTCGCTGGCTGAGATCAAGGAAATCGTCACGGCGGAAGAGGCACAGGCCGACCTGCAGGCGGGCAGCGGCAACGCGGCCAGCGCGCGCCGCCTGGCCCGCCTGGACCACCTGATCGCCACCACGAATTCCCAACTCGACATGCTGGCGCGCAAGATCGGCCAGATGGAAGTGCTGCGCGGCGAGCTGGCCGGCCGCCTGCAGGAATTGGAAAGCCGGCGCGCCGCGCTGCTCATCGAGCACGAGGGCGCGCAGTTGCACGCCGCGTCCGAGTACAGCTAGGCGCCGGGTAACGCGGCCAGGATCTCGCGGGTGCGCGCCAGGTCCTGGTGCATTTGCGCGATCAGCGGCTCCGGCCCGGTGTAGGCCACCTGCGGGCGCAGGTAGTCGACAAACTCGATGCAGAGTTGCTCCCCATACAGATCCCCGGCAAAATCGAGGATATAGACTTCGATCAGGCGCGCGCTAGGCCCGAAGGTCGGGCGCACGCCGATGCTGGTGATGCTGGGCAGCCGCTCGCCGGTGCGCGGGCGGCGTGTCATCGTGGCGTAGATGCCGTCCGCCGGGATGGCCTGGTTGGGGGGTGGCGTAGTGTTCGCCGTCGGGAAGCCGAGTTCCCGGCCCCGGCGCGCCCCCGGCACGACGATCCCCGGCACCTCATAGAAGCGGCCCAGCATGTCGGTGGCCTGGTGCACGTCGCCCGTCGCCAGCGCCTCGCGGATCGCGGTGCTGCTGATGACCGTCTCGCCCTCACGCAACGGGGGAAAGACCCGCAGGCGGAAGCCCAACTCCTCGCCCAGTGCTTCCAGCACCTCGATGTTGCCCGTGCGGTGGTGGCCCAGGGCAAAGCCCTCGCCTACCCAGAGTTCCACGATGGGCAACGAGCGCATCAGTTCGGTCAGGAACGTGCGCGCATCCTTACCCGCGACCTCGCGGGTGAAGTGGATGACCACCGCCTGATCGAGACCCAGCGCGTCCATCTGGGCTAGCTTTTCCGGCAACTGCGTCAGCAACTGCAACGGTTGATCGGGCCGCACGACCGCGCGGGTGTGCGGGTCGAAGGTGAGCACCGTCGAGCGGACGCCCAGGTCGCGGGCGCGGTCGCGCACCAGGCCCAGCAGTTGCTGGTGGCCGCGATGCACGCCGTCGAAGTTGCCGATGGTCAGCACCGCCGGCGCGGAGTGGAAGTGTTCGATATCGGTGATTACTTGCATTCGCGTCCTTACCCTCAAAGCCTCTAACTCGCCCATCACCCCGGTATTGTCACTCGGAGCGCAGCGAAGAGTCTCGTCATCGTGCCCGGCAGCCCGAGATTCTTCGCTCTGCTCAGAATGACAGGGCTGTGGTAACAGACTACTAAACGCCGCTGAAGACCTTGGCGGGGTGCCAGCGGGCCTTGTCCTCGTCCCAGAGCACCAGCGCCAGGAACGCGCCGTCTGGACCATATACGCGCAACCGCCGGGGCGCGTTGCCGGCGGGCGGCGGGTAGTCGAGCGCCTGGCCTTGCGCCAGCCGGCGGGCGGCATCTGCCGCGAGCGCGACGCGCGGCCAATCGGCCACCAGCACGTCGGGCGGGCGCAGCACCTCGTGCAGGCGGCCCGCCGCCACGGCGTGCTCTAATTGATCGAGCGTGACGGCATCGGCCATCCCGAAGGGGCCGTGCCGGGTGCGCACCAGCCCTTCCAGGTAGGCGCCGCAGCCCAGGGCCGTCCCGAGATCGTGGGCCAGGCTGCGGATGTACGTGCCTTTGCTGCACGCGACATCCAGCACGAGTTCCGGGGGCGTATAGGCCACCAGTTCCAGCCGGTAGATCGTCACGGCGCGGGGCCGGCGCTCGACCTCGACGCCGCTGCGGGCCAGTTCGTACAGCCGCTTGCCGCCCTGCTGCACGGCGGAATGCATGGGTGGCACCTGCTGCTGCGGCCCGCGAAACACGGCCAGCGCCGCCAGGATCGTCCCTGTTGCCGGCAGCAAGGCCGGGTCGGTAACTTGCGGCGTCACCGGTCCCTCGCCGTCATACGTGGCGCTGACGGCGCCCAGGTGGAGCCGCGCCCGGTATTCCTTGCCCGCATCAGCCAGATATTCCACCAGCCGGGTCGCCGATCCCAGGCAGATGGGCAGCACGCCCGTCGCCAGCGGGTCGAGCGTCCCGGCGTGCCCCACGCGCTTCTGGCCGCAAACCCGGCGCACACGCGCCACCACATCAAACGAGGTGCGGCCCAGCGGTTTGTCGATCACCAGCACGCCCGTTGCGGGCGGGGTCCCCTGTACTTCGGTCAATGGTCCAGCCTGTAGTAAACGTCGGTAATGGTCGATTGCGCCCAGGCTTGCAACGTAATGCCCCATCATAACATATTCTCTGCCGGGGCATCATGCTA
>DASSGZ010000565.1:0-7540 GCA_035693165.1 Chloroflexia bacterium
GCCAGGCCGGTGATGCGGCGGCGCACGCGCACCGGCGCGGCGGGCGCCGCGGCAGGCGCGGCCCAGGCGGGGGGCAGGTCGGCCCGGCGGACCCGCGTGCCGGTACCCAGGTCCGCCGCGCGGCCCGTCCCCGCCTGCCACAGAAAGTCGCCCCCGTGCGGGCCGGCCAGGAACAGAGCGACGGGCGGGTCGCCCAGGCTCGTCGCGACCGCCGCCACCACCGCCGTATATAACGCGGGCGGCTCCAGCGCGCCCGGCACCCCGGCCTGCAACGCACGGATCGCATCCGCGAGGCTACGACGGGGGAGTTTGCGGACCGGCGGCGTCCCGCGCATGGTGCAGCTACCTCTTCAGCATCGAATATCAAGATCCGGCATCCGCGTGTCACGGATGTGATCCATTGTACCCCATGCTACGAGACAGCGTCAATCAAATCTGGGGCAGGCCACCACCGCGCGCGCCGTTAAAGCGCGACATCCACCGTGACCGGGCGGTGATCGCTCAGAGTCTGCCCCTCGGCAAACGGGGCGACGGCCACGTTGGTCAGCCGGTCGCTCCAGACGTGCGGCACGAAGCAGTAATCGATGTGAAACGGCTGATCGGCTTTGCGGTAGAAATAGAACGTGGGCCGGGTTTCGCCACCCTGCGGTTCGCCGAAGAAGTGGTGATAGCTGCTGACCAGCCCATACTCGGCCAGTTGCGCCACAACGGTGGAGTGCGTGAGCGCGCTCCGCGGCCTGTCGAAGAAGCTGTTGCTGTTGAAATCGCCCGCCACCACGGTGGGTTGCGCGCGCATCAGGTCCGCATAGGCGGTGAAGCCGCGCTCCAGCACGCGCAGATAGCTTGGCTCCGGCCAGGTCCAGACCGCGATCAGGAGGAAATTGACCGGCCCCGCTACCTGCACCGGGATGACATAGTGCGGCAGGTCCGGCACCTGGGGCAGCGGATCGAGCCGGTACGGCTCCGCCGCCAGCACGGCGATGCCCCAGCGGCCTTCCACGCCAAACCAGCGCCGCTGCGGGCTGCCGGCGTCGCGGGGCCGCGAGCACTCGGTGAGCACCGTAATATCGCCGCCCAGCGCGAGTGCGTGGGCCGCCTTGGTGCTGTATGGGCCGTGGCAACAGTTCCAGGTGACAATCCGCATCGGCGCCCCCCTACCCGGCGCGGGAGTCAGGTGGCGGCCCCAAAACATCCCGCACCGCCGCCCAGACCGCGTCTACCGGGGCGATTTCGTTGAAGGCGACGCCGGCCAGTTGCGCGGCGCGCGCCGCCAGATCCACGCCACCCGCCGTACCGCCCACGGCCCGGCTGCGCCCGCCGGGGTCCCAGGGCGCATAGCGGCGCGGGTCGGACGGTCCGAACACGGCCACCACCGGCGCGCCCGCCGCCACGGCCAGGTGCATGGCGCCCGTGTCCGGTCCCAGGAACAGGCGGCAGCGGCCCGCCAGCGCGCCCAGCGCCCCCCAGCCGCAGCGCCCGGTCAGGTCGTGCACGCGGGCCGCCTGCTCTGCCGGTACGCCCGCCCGGATCTGCGCGGCGGCGGCCTGGTCGTCGGGGCCGGGGGCGCCCAGCAGCAGCACCTGGGCCTGCGGATAGGTGGTGAGGAGCCGGGTCAGCACGGCGGCCCAGCGGGCGGGCGCCCAGCGTTTGGCCGGCATGCGCATGCCGGGGTTGCTGCCGCCGCCCGTGTGCAGGGCGATCAGCCAGTCGCGGGCGGGATCGAGGTGCAGCGCGGCCAGCGCAGCATCCGCTTCGGCGGTATCGGCGGGGGTGGGGTAAAACTCGGTGCGCGTGGCCGGATCGACCGGCACGCCCAGCGCGCGCACCACGTCCAGGTACCACTCGACCTCGTTGCGGGCCGCCGCGGGCGGGCAGGGCACCCGGTGGGTGAGCGCGAAGCCCCGGCCCCCGCTGTTCAGCCCGGCACGCACCGGCGCGCCCGCCAGCCAGGCCAGCAACCCCAGCACCGGCGACCGGTCCAGCACCAGCACGGCGTCGAACCGCTGGCGGCGCAGGCGCCGGGCCAGCGCTAAATAAGCGCGCCAGGTGCGGCGGATGGGCGCCGTGCCCACCGGGTCGCTGTCGATCAGTGCGCGCAGGCGCGGGTTCGCCGCCACCGCCGGGCGCGACCACGCCCCCACGGCCAGCGTGATCGCCGCCGCGGGATAGGCGCGCTGCAGCGCCGCCAGCGCCGCCGTCGCCATCACCACATCGCCGAAGCAGCACGGCTTCAGCACCAGCACTCGCTGCAGCCCCGTCACCCGCCGCGCCACCCGCCACCGCACGGGCGCAAACACCCACGTCAGCCCCCTCCACAGTGCTGAGTGCTGAGTCGTGACGGGTGCTGAGTCGTGACGGGTGCTGAGTTATAAAGAGTGCGAGAAGTTAGGAGAGAAGGCATCGGATTATCTATCGTCCTTCCCTCATCTCCACTGACCACTGACCACCGACCACTCGTCTCACTCAGCACTCGCCGGGCTGCCGAGACCGCCCGTTTCGACCAGCATGAACATGATGTCGCCCGCGCAGGCCACCTCGCCGTCCACCGTGGCCTGGACGGTGGCCTGGCAGACAGGCGGGCGCATGCGGGTCAGCGTGACCTCCAGGCGCAGCGTGTCGCCCGGCTTCACCTGGCGCTTGAAGCGGATCTTGTCGATGCCGGCGAAAAAGCCCATCTTGCCGTGATGCTCCGGCAGGCTCAGGGCCACGATGCCCGCCACCTGGGCCAGCGCCTCGACCATCAGCACGCCGGGCATCACCGGGTAGCCGGGCACGTGGCCGGGGAAATACCACTCGTTGAAGGTCACGCTCTTGATGCCGACCCCGCTCTTGCCCGGCTCCAGGGCCACCATCTTATCGACCAGCAAAAATGGGAAGCGATGCGGGAGGATCTGCTGGATCTCCACATTGCTGAGCACCGTCGTTTCTTCCGCCATGGGACACTCCTTCCTGGTTTACGACAATTTTGATGGGCAGCAGGCCGGTTTCAAACCGGCCCCTACAGCGCATTAGTAGCGACGTGGTTCTGCCGGCAACAGGCCGGGTTCAAACCGGCCCCTACACCGCATAAGCAGCGGCTTAATTCTGCCGGCGGCAGGCCGGTTTGAAACCGGCCCCTACACCGCACGAGCACGCCGGTTGGAAACAGGCGCATACAGCGCACAGATGCGGGCGATCATGGGCCGGGCATGGCGGCGGATGCGACCAGTTCAGCCTCCGCCGGGGCCGGCGAGCCGGCGCGCACTTCGTCCATCAACAGGCGGCGCGCGGCCATGCCCAGCGCGAGACAGAACCAGAGCAACGCGGCCAGGTGCGTCTGCTCGATGTTGAAGAAGTAATGATCGGCCACGCCGACGACCAGCGCGCCCAGTACCGCTGCGCCCGCGCCCAGCGCCGCCGCGTCGAGAATCGCCGCCGCCTCAGTGGGCGGCAGCGGGCGGGCGCGCAGCCAGGGCGCCAGCAACACGAAAAAGGCGATCATCACCACGACGAAGGCGGCCAATCCCACCAGGCCCGTCCGCTCGGCCACGGTCAGGTAGACGCTGGACACGCCTGTGGTCAGGTCGAGTTCGCCGGCCTGGCCGAAGCCGACGCCGAACACCGGGTAGCGGGCGATAATCGTGGCGGCGTTCTGGAACTCGTTCAGGCGCATGACCTGGGCCTGGTCCTGCAACTGCAACCCGGCGACGATTCGGGCCACATAGCTGCCGCCCAGCCCCAGCGCCAGCACACCCGCCCCCGCGACTACCATCGCAACGGCCACCTTGCGGTAGCGCAGCACGCTCACCAACCCGGCGGCGGCCACCGCCGCGAAAAACGCCGTGCGCGACTGGGTCAGGTAGAGCGCCGCGCCATCCGCCAGCAGGCAGCCCGCCAGCACCAGGCGCGGCCAGCAGGGACGGCGGCCCAGCAACTGCGTCAGCGTGAAGGCGACCAGCACGACCAGCAGCCCGGCGAAGCTGTTGGGGTCCACGGAAGTGCCGATGGCGCGCTCCTGGCCCAGGGCCGGGCCGGCCTCGACAAAGCGCAACACCTGCGACGTGGGATAGCCCACCGGGCGCAGCAGCAGCAGCAGGCGCTCGGCGAGGGGCTGGGGCAGCCGCCAGAGCACGATGCCCAGCGCCGCCGCGGCCCCGCCCGCCAGCGTCAGCACGCGCAGCACCGCCTCGATGGCCGCGGGCGTGCGCAACACCTGGCCCGCCGTGAAGAAGAACGTCACCGCCAGCAACAGCTTGACGTAGTTGTGGATGATCTCGCTGCTCAGGTCGCGGCCCAGGCCGAGCACAAACGAGAAGCTGATCACGCCGAGGAACAGCAGCACCCAGCTATCGAGCGGCGTGCGCACGAAGCCGCGCAGCGCCGGGTCGGCGGCGCGCTGCTGCGCGAACAGGCCGACGGCGGCCAGCAGCAGCAGGGCGAGTTCCAGAAAGGTCGGGGTGAGGCCCACCTTGAACGGCAGCGTGCCGAAGGGCAGCAGCGTGATCACGCCGATCGCCAGCCAGAGGTCGGCCTGCGGGCGGGTCAGCAGCCAGGGCAGCGGCAGCAGCGCGATGAGGATGGCAAACGGGATGAGCGGGTTGGCGGCGGCCACCAACAGCCCGCCGAGCGCGCCCAGCGCCAGCGCGCCGAGGGCAATGCCCAGCGTGCGTAGCGCCCCGTTATCCCGCAGGTGGTCGCGAACGGTCAGCACCGGCTAGATCCACCGCCGGAATTTGAAGTAGGCCAGCATGGCCGCCGCGATGATGCCCATGGCGACCAGCGCGATCCAGAAGCCCGCGGGGTGCGTGCTGAGCGGCAGGTTCTCGAAGTTCATGCCGTAGATACTGGACAGCAACGTCAGCGGCAACAGGACCACGGAGAGGATCGTCAACACCTTGATAACGTCGTTGATCCGGGTATTGGTCAGCGAGTTGTTGGTATCGCTCAACCCCTCGATCACGTCTTTATCGTCTTCGAGCGTGTCCCAGATCTTCGCCATATGGTCGCTCAGGTCGCTGAAATACTCGCCCAGGTCCTCGCCGAGCAATGGCGCCAGGGCGCTTTCGCGCCGCTCCAGGCTGGCGACCACGCCGATCTGCGGCTTGATCACCCGGCGGAAGGCGATAATGTCGCGCCGGATCAGCGAGATTTCGTACACCGTCTGGCGCACGTTGTCGGCGAAGATCATATCCTCGATGGTCTCGATGTTCTGGTCGATCTTGTTCAGCGGGGCAAAGCAGTAGTCGATCAGCTTATCGAGGATGCGGTACAGCAGGTAGCCCGACGAGCGGCGCATGGCCCGGTTGCGTATCTCTTCGTCGTCGACGCACTGCTGGAAATAGCGCAGCAGCGGGCGCAGGTGCCCGGCATGGATCGTGATCAGGTAATCCTTACCGATGAAAATATCGACCTCGCTGGCCGTGGTCAGGCGGGTGATCTTATTGTAGACCGGCCAGTGCAGCACCAGGAAAATGTAGTCGTCGCGCTCGTCGAGCTTGGGCCGCTGGATCTTGCTGATCACGTCTTCGAGGTGCAGCGGGTGGAAGCCGTAGTGCTTGCGCAGCCACTCGATCTCGGCGCGACCGGGCCGCTGGATGTCCACCCAGGTCAGCCCATTGGCCTGCACGGTGCGAATGTTGAGGACCGCCTGACGCGGAGCCGCCACGCCGGGGGTGGCCGCCGCGGCGCGCGCCGCCGACCGCACGGCGCGGACCTGTTGCGCGCGTGTTGGGCCGCGCACCGGGGCTTCCTCGCCCTGATTGCTCTCCGTGCTGGTCTGCACCGGCTGGTCTCCTCCCCGCCGTAGTCCGCATCTACGATCCCGCGGCGCCATCATTATACCCCTGCGCCGGACCCGGTGGCAAGCGCCGCCCGGCGCCCGGCTGGGGTAGACCCTACAAGCCGCCGGGTAGCGCTGCGAAGGCCGCCGCGGCCTGGTCATTGGCCCGAGCCAGGGCACCTCCCCTACTCGCTGTCGCGGAAGCGGTAGCCGATGCCGGGTTCGGTCAGGATGTAGGTGGGGCGGTCGGGCCGGTCCTCGATTTTGCCGCGGAGTTGGCTGATGTAGACGCGCAGCAACTGCGTCTCGCTCACGTACTCCGGCCCCCACACCTTGTGCAGCAGCGTGCGGTGGGTGCTGACCTTGCCCGCGTTGGTCATCAGGATCTCCAGCAGGTTGAATTCGGTGGGGCTGAGATGGACCGGCCGGCCGCGCGCGGTCACGGTGTGCTGCGCCGGGTCGAGCACCAGCGCGCCGATGGTGATGAGCGCGCGGTTCGCGGAGGGGGCGGGCGCCTGCTGCACATGGCGCAGCGCCACGCGGATGCGCGCCAGCAACTCGCCCATGCTGAACGGCTTGGTCAGGTAGTCGTCGGCGCCGCTGTCGAGCGCGCTGATTTTATCCCGGTCGGCGCCGCGCACCGACAGCACGATGACCGGCACGTGCAGGCGTGCCCGGATCTGCTGCAAGAGCGTGACGCCGTCCACGTCGGGCAAGCCCAGGTCCAGCAGGATCAGGTCGGGCGATGCGCTCTCCAGGCCGGCCAGGGCCTCGGCGCCGCTCGCCGCGACCTGGATGGCGAAGCCCTGCGCCTGCAACGCGGGCCGCAACGCGCGGGCGATGGCCGGTTCATCGTCGACGATCAGGATGCGTAAGTCGCGCATGGCTCCTCGCTGATTATAACCTGTAGGGGCCGGTTGCAAACCGGCCTGCGTCCGTCTGCGCTGTAGGGGCCGGTTTGAAACCGGCCTGGCGTCCAGTGGGCCACTACGTTTGGGTGGGCACGAGCGCCGGAGCGCCCGGCATCCGCGCCGGGATGGGTAAGGTAAAGATCACGGTCAGCCCGGCACCGGGCGCGCTCTCGGCGCGGATGTGGCCGCCGTGGGCTTCGACCAGCCCCTTACTGATCGCCAGGCCCAGGCCCATGCCGTGGGCGGGCCGCACGCTGCCCGTACGGTAGAACTTGTCGAACAGGTGCGCCAGGTGCTCCGGCGGCACCCCTGGCCCCCGGTCGGCGACCACGATCTCCACCTGGTCGCCCGCGCGCCGCGCCTGGATCTGGATGGGCGTGCCTGGCGGCGTGTACTTCAGCGCGTTCTCCAGCAGATTGCTGATCACCTGGTCGATCTCGGTGAAGTCGAGCGGCACCAGGGGGATATCGGGCGCTACGTCCACCGTGAGCGGGTGCCCGCCCAGCCGCGATTCCAACCGCCCCACCACCGCGTCGATCACCTCGCCCACGGCGTACCAGTCTTTCTCCGGGCGCAACGCTCCGCCCTCGATGCGCGACATGTCCAGCAGATTACCGACGAGCCGGTTCAGGCGCACGGCCTCCTCGTTGATGCTCTCCAGCAGGTCGCGCCGGGTCGCCTCGTCCCAGGCGATGCCGGGTTCGAGCAGGCTGGTGGCCGAGGCCATGATCGAGGCCAGCGGCGTACGCAGGTCATGCGATACCGCCGACATCAGGGCCGACTTCAGTTCGTCGGTGCGCGCCAGCAGTTCGGCGCGCTGGGCTTCGCGCAAGAGATCGATGCGCTCCAGCGCGGCGGCGGCCTGCCCGGC
>DASSGZ010000566.1:0-19792 GCA_035693165.1 Chloroflexia bacterium
CCGTAGGCGATGTACTCGGCGTGCGCCCCGAACGTGTCGCGGTAATACGCCTGGACCACGCGCGAGTCGGTGATGAAGGTGTGGGGCAGGCGGGTGCCGAGCCACTCGGCGGCGCGGATGTAGCGCTTGGCGGCGGGCGGCCACTTGTCGCGTTTCCAGTCGAGCCCATCGACGTGGAGCACGGTTTTGCGCCCGGCGAGGCGGGGGATGAGGGTGACGGGGGAGTTGGCGGCGACGAAGACGCAGACGATGTCGGCGCGGGCGGCGCTGGCATGGAGGGCAGCGAGGGTGGTATGGACGAGGGTATCGAGGTACTTATTGGCGATGGTGGGCAGGGGGACGAGGTGGACGCCATGGTAGGTAGGGGCGGGCCAGCGGACGTGGTGGGGACGGTTGTAGACGGTGACGGCGTGGCCGCGGGCGGCGAGGCGGGTGGCGACGGCCTCGACGCAGGTTTCAAAGCCGCCGTAGTTGGCCGGGATGCCCCGGATGCCCATCATGGCGATTTTCATGCTTCCTCCTGAAGTGCGCCGGCCTGCTGTAGCGACGCGGCAAGGGCGCGCCGGGGCCGGGGTGGGGGCCGGGACGCCGGGATACTGCCGGCCCTGGTCTCCCCGGCCACCCGCCGGCGCAGCCCAACCTACCCCAGGCCGCGCCGGTGGCGTCATGCGGCCACAAATCTTGATCGATACCGACTCTACTCCCCCATTAAACCAGGAATCGGCCACCGGGTGAAGCGTTTTCCGGTATAATGGAGTGTACAGAAAGCGATACAAGAAGCGATACAAAGATCTGGGACGCCTGGGTTGCAAGCGTGATTGCCCGCGGATCGCGGCTCCGGCGCCGCCGGGCAGCAGGTGAGGGAGACTGAAGGAGTGGGATCGGTTCCCGTGGCGGGGGAGACCGCGTTTGGTCCCTGGCTCAAAGCCCGGCGCAAAACGCTCGATCTAACCCAGCGCGATCTGGCGCAGCGGGTCGGTTGCACGGCGATCACCATCCGCAAGTTTGAAGCGGGCGAGCGCCGGCCCTCCAAGCAGGTCGCCGAGCGGCTGGCCGTCTGCCTGGAGATTCCGCTGGACGAGCAGGCGGCCTTTGTCCAGTTTGCCCGCACCAGCCCGCTCCGCGACGAGATCCCGCCGGTAGCCGGCGCGCCCGCGCCGGAACCGGCGGCGCGGGCGATCCTGGCCGGCCCGCCGCCTGTCCCGCTGCCTGCCGAGGCGCCCGCCGCGCCGCTGCCGGACGTGGCGCGCGAGACGGTGCTCGATCCGGTGCCCGTGCCTGCGGCGCCGGTATCCAGGGCAACTGTCGCGGCGGCTGCGCCTATGGCGGCGGGCCGAACTGCTCCGGCAGGAGTGGCCCTGGCGGGTGCACCGCCGGGCCTGCTCGCCCCTGCCGGGCATTATCACCCCCCGGCGCGCGCGCTGAACAGCCGGACCCTGCTGATCAGCGTGTTGCTGGTGCTCTTTGGCCTGGCGGTGCTGCTGGCGGCGCGCAGCCTGCCCCCGCCCGCCGTGCCGCCCGCGGGAGGCGATCCGCCGCCGCGCATTGTCGTGATCGCCGTCACGGCGACGCCGCTGGACACCCCGACGCCGATGCCCACCCCCACCGCTTCCTCGACTCCATCGCCGTCGGTAACGCCGTCGCCGGCGGCTCTATTCGCGACGGCGACGAAAGCGCCACCCAGCGTGCGCGTGGCGCTGCCGCGGCCCACCCGGTTGCCGCCGTCGGCCACACCCACGCCGCATCCCGTGGTCCATCCCGCCGAGCGCAGTGTCCGGCCCAGCCCCGAACCGCGCCACGCCACCGAGCCTCCGGCCCCTCCACCGCCCGCGCCCACCCCTACGGCAGCGCCAGACACGCCCGCACCTTTCGCGCCCTCGCCGGGGCCGGAAGTGCCCGGCGCGCCGTCGCCCACGGTTGCCGTTGCCCTGTCGCCCACGGCCCTGGCCGGGCACACCGTGCCGCCGGCGCCCGGCAAACCGCCGGTGCGTCCGCCCGCTCCGACCGCGACGGCGCTCCCGCCGACCGCGACGGCCGTCGCGCCTACGGCCACGCCCACGCCCGCGGCGATGGATCCGACCAACACGCCCCTGCCGCCGACCGCGACAGCCGGGCCGGATACTCCGACCCCGGAAGCCACGGTTACGCCCGCGCCGTCTCCGGCCACGCCGCCCTCGCCGACCGATACGCCGATCGGCACGCCGGCCACAGCCACGCCCGCGCCGATCACGCCGCCGGCCACGGGCGTGCCCTCGGCGACGCCCATTGCGCCCACCGCTACGCCGGGCGGCCCCCGCTAAGCCCAGCGGCGCTACGCCTGTTCCGCGGCAGCCGGCCCGCCCGGCACCTGATTCCCTGCGCCGGCGGCAGGCGCCTCTAACCCTAGCTGGACGAACAAATCGGCGGCGGCCCGGCGGGTGAGTTCCCGGTTGGGAATGTAGAGGTATTGCAGCATCAGGCCGTGGATGCCGGCCAGTAGCCAGCCCGCCGCGGCGGCCGGATCCTCGACTTGCAGCACGCCCTGCGCGGTGCCCGCGGCCAGCACCAGTTCCAGCCGCCCGCGGAAAAACTGGAAATAGCCGGTAAGCTGGTGGCGGATCACCGGGTCGTGCGTGCCCACACCCCAGCAGGCCAGCAGCAGGCGGACCATACGCAACTCCTCGGCGGTGGGCGCCGTCAGGCGCTTGCGGATGCTCAGCAGGACGCGCACCGGGTCGCGCACCGGCAGGCTGGTAAGCTGATCGATCCCCGCCGTGGCCCGCTCGAACAGCCGCGCCACCAGCGCCTGCATGATCGCCTGTTTGTCGGCGAAGAAATAGTTCAGCGCCGAGCGCGCCACCCCGGATCGCGCGGCGATGGTGCTGAAAGTGGTGCCCGCCCAGCCGAGGTCCAGCAGCGCTTGCTCCGCGCCGTCCAGAATCTGTTCGCGCCGCACGTCCGGTGCGCTCCGCCGCCGCCCTTCGCCGTTTTCCATAGGTCCTCCTTCTCTAGTACGATTGTACAATATGAACCTGGGCCATGCAAGGATCCAATGATCGATAGCCGCCTTCGTCGTACCAGTTGACAGGCCTTGTAGTCCGTACTATAATCGTAACGTACTATACGTTACGATTGAGGAGATGCGCTCATGGAACATCAGCCGAACAGCCGTACCCAACGAACACGCGAGCGGCTGCGCGCCGCCGCCCACCGGCTCTTTCTTCGACAGGGCTATCTGGCAACGAGCGTCGATGCCATCCTGGCGGAGGCTGGTATCTCCTCGAAGGAGACGCTCTACCGGCACTATGCCAACAAGGAGGCCCTCTTTGTTGATGTCTTGAGTCATCTGACAATGGAGCAGCCGGGCTTTGCCGAGAAGGTCGCGGCTCTGCCCCCTCCGCAGGATCTGGCGTCCTTGCGCCAGGCACTGACGCAGCTTTCCCACGAGATCGTATCGATGATGACCCAGCCTGGGTATCTGCCCCTGGTGCGCATGGTTCTCGCTGAAGAGCCGCGCTTTCCGCAGCTCGGCTCTTTGTTTTTCGCGACCGTCACGCAGCGCGGGATCGCGATCATCATGGGCTTGCTACTCGCCGCCAGGGAGCGACAGCTAATCGCCAACATTGATCTGGCGGCGGTGACACACACGTTGCTAGGCGGGTTGGTGACCTCTGTGCTGCTGAGCCATGTGCTTGCAAAGGAGGAAACGCAACCTTCGGCATATAGCCGCGCCGACGGAGTCGTCGAGGTTATCATGCGCGCATTAACCCCGTAAACGTTGCTTTTGGCTTGTGTTCGTTGCATACCGGAGGCTCGTATACAAGGAGTAACAACATGAATAAGGACAACAAGCTTAAACGGAACTTTGCCAAGCGTTTCGTCAATCCGCTCTTGCATAATCTGGGTCGCGCTTCCCGTGGCCCGTTCGCACTGTTGCGCCACGTGGGCCGGCGCAGCGGAAAGACCTACGAGATACCGATTATGGTCTGGCCGGTACAGGATGGGTTTTTGATTGCGTTGACCTACGGCCGGCAGGTCGATTGGCTGCGCAATCTTCAGGCTGCCGGCCAGGGCAACCTGCGCTGGCACAAACAGGAGTATGTTTTCCAGAAGCCGGAATTCATCGACGAGCAAACCGCCTTGCCGGCACTGCCGCGCTTTGTAAGGCGAATCTTACGGCTTCTTGGCGTACATGATTTTGTGAAGCTACCAAGCCCCCCTGCAGTTTGACCCTGGGCGAAGGGGCAGCCTCCTTGTTCGAGGTCCGTTTGTCCGGGACGTTCTGCGTCACGGGTAACTATTGACTCTAAGGGTAGCCGGTGCTACAATGGCCTTATTGTACAAGCGTACAATAAAGCCGAGACTTTTGGGCAGCGAGCACCGGCTGCGCTGCCGGGTTTGCCGTAGGGAAAGGTGAGCAGCTATGAGCCGAGAGATGCTGGACATGCAGCGCGACGGCGCGATGGATAGGACCGTGATTCTGCCGCTGGATGCGGCGGAGGCGACGCTTCCCGTCGTCGGCGGCAAAGGGGCAAACCTGGCCCGGCTGGCTCGCGCGGGGTTCCCCGTGCCGGGCGGCTTCCTGGTGACAACCGATGCCTACCACGAATACGTCGCGGCGAACGACCTGGCGGCGCCGATCCTGGCCGCGGCGGCGACGGCCCGCCCGGAGGACCCCGCCTCGCTCGAAGCCGCCTCGGCCACGATCCGGGCGCGCTTCCAGGCGGGCACAATTCCGCCCGAACTGGCGGCGGCGCTGGTCGCAGCCTACCGGGCGCTGGGCGCGCCGCCGGTAGCGGTGCGCTCCTCGGCCACCGCCGAGGATTTGCCCGACATGTCTTTCGCGGGCCAGCAAGATACCTACCTGAATATCGTGGGTGATGCCGCCGTGCTCGATGCCGTGGTGCGCTGCTGGGCGAGCCTGTGGACGGCGCGGGCATTGGGCTATCGGGCGCGCAACGGTATCGCGCCCGGCGATGTGGCCCTGGCCGTGGTGGTGCAGGAACTGGTGCCCAGCGAGGCCTCGGGCGTGCTGTTCACCGCCAACCCGCTCACCGGCCGGCGCGACGAGGTGGTGATCGACGCCACGCTGGGCCTGGGCGAGGCGCTTGTCTCCGGCCAGGTCGAACCCGATCACTACGTGGTGGACAGCACGACCGGGCGGATCCGCCACAAGACACTGGGGGCCAAGGCGCTGGCGATTCACGGCCAGGCGGGCGGCGGCACAGTCACCGTCACCGGCGACGCGGCGGCGCGCCAGGCGCTGCCCGATGTGGTGATCGCGGACCTGGCGGCACTCGGCCTGCGAGTGGCGCAGTTCTACGGCACCCCGCAGGATCTGGAGTGGGGCTGGGCCGGCGGGCGGCTGTTCTTACTGCAGGCCCGGCCCATCACCTCGCTGTTCCCGGTGCCCGCCGGGTTGCCGGTGAATCCACCGCACGTCATGTTTTCCTTTGCGTCCGTCCAGGGCGTGCTCGATCCGCTGACGCCGCTGGGCCAGGACGCCATCGCCCTGGGCGCCTGCGGGTTTGGCGCTATGTTTGGTGTACACATGACACCCGAAACGCAGGGGACACTACTCACGGCGGCCGACCGCTTGTTCCTCGACGTTACCCCGCTCGTGCGCAACTCGATCATGCGCCGGGTGCTCTTGCGCGTATCCAGGTTCCTGGATCCAGGCATCCGGCAAGCGCTTGACAAGCTGTGGGACGATCCGCGGCTGGCGCCTGCGCCGGGGCGGGGACTGCCGCGGTTGAACACCCTGCGCCATCTGCTATACGGCTTCGGCCCGATTCTCAGGCAGGTCGTGCTGAACATGATGCGGCCGCGCGCCCGCCGGATGGCTATCGACCGGGGCACGGATGCGGGCCTTGCCCGCCTGGCCGCGCGGGCAGCCGCAGCCCGCACGCCCGCGCAGCAAGTCGCTTTCCTGGATGAGGCCGTACTCGGCACGTTTGTGATTGTCAAACGGTACATCATTCCCGGCCTCATGGGCGGGATGATCAGCCTGGTCGCCCTGCAACGGCTGGCCGGGCGGCTGCCCGATGCTGAGCGTGTGCGCCTGGAGATGACCCGCGGCCTGCCGCGTAACGTGACCACCGAGATGGATCTTGCGCTGTGGGAAACCGCCCGGCGCATCCAGGCCGACCCGGCGACGCGGGCGCTATTCGAGCGGACGAGCGCGGCGGATCTGACGGCTTCCTACCTGGCCGGGCGCCTCCCCGCCGTGGCTCAGACCGCGATTGCCGCGTTCATGGACCGCTACGGTATGCGCGGAGTCGCCGAGATCGACCTGGGCCGGCTACGCTGGCGCGAGGATCCCACGCACATTTTGCAGGTGCTGCAAAGTTATATCCAGATTCCGCCGGATCAGGCGCCCGATGTGCAGTTCAAGCGGGGCGCTGCTGAGGCCAAGCGCGCGCTGGGGCGGCTGATCGCCGAGGTCCGGCGCGAACCGGGGGGCGCGATCAAGGCTCGCGTGGCGGCAGCGCTGGCCCGGCGTATGCGCACGTTCGCCGGTATGCGCGAAAGCCCCAAATTTGCGATCATTCGCGTGTTTGGGTTGGTGCGGACGAGCTTGCTGGAGGCGGGCCATACGTTCGTGGTCGCCGGGGTGCTGGACCGGGCCGACGATGTCTTTTACCTGCACCGCGCCGAACTGCGCGCGCTGGCGACGGGCGAACAGCGCGACTGGCGGGGGCTGGTGGCGGCCCGCCGCGCCACTTACGCGCGCGAACAGGCCCGGCGCCAGGTGCCGCGCCTGTTGCTCAGCGACGGCGAAGCGTTCTACGAGGGGATGCAAGGCACCACGGACGACGGGACAGGGCTGGTCGGTAGCCCGGTGTCGCCGGGCGTCGTCGAGGGGGTCGTGCACGTGGTGCTGGATCCGCGGGGCGCGCACCTGGCGCCGGGCGAGATCCTGGTGTGCCCGGCGACGGACCCCGGCTGGACGCCGCTGTTCCTGGCGGCGGGCGGCCTGGTCATGGAAATCGGCGGGCTGATGACCCACGGCTCGGTGGTGGCTCGCGAGTACGGCATCCCGGCGGTGGTCGGCGTCCACGACGCCACCACGCGCTTGCAGACCGGCCAGCGCGTGCGCGTGGACGGATCAACCGGCCAGATCGCCATCCTGGCCGCCGCGCCGGTCACGGCGGCAGGTCAGTAACCGGCCAGGGGCATTTTGCCTTGTAGGGGCCGGTTTCAAACCGGCCCGATGCTGCCAAGGAGGCTACTGTAGGGACCGGTTTCAAACCGTCCCGCGGCCCATGCGAATCACGCGGGAGGACTACCCGGCGAAGATCGAGTGGCGCTGCGGGTCGGTCAGGTCGCCCACGCCGTGCTCGCGGAGCGCGGCCACCAGCGCCGCCGATCCCTCGCGCTGGGCATACTCCCACTCGTCCAGGGTGATGCCGATGGCGACCAGCCATTGCACGAAGCCGCTCGGCAGCCGGAACAGCGGCGCGCGGTCGCTGGGCGGAGCAAAGAGCAAGACCTGGAGCTCGGAGTCGCTGTCGCGGATGATGGGGCCGTTCAGCGGGACGCGGTGGCCGCTGGCGAAGCCGTCGCCGGTGCTGAGCACGTAGGTGCCGAGATTGTGCAGTAGGTCCACCGCCCAGGACGCTTCGTCGGGAGTGTTCAGCACCACCTCGAAGCCCTGCCCGCTGAGGTCGATGCCCTGGACGGCGGCCGCCGCCAGTTGCGTCGCCGTCACCTGCTCGTTGGTGACGCTGTAATCGTCCACGTTGACCTCGCTGAGGTCGGCGGTCCAGGGCAGGGACAACCCGCCCGTGACGTAGGTCCAGCGCTGCGCGGGAATGGCCTGGGCTTCGGGCGGGATCTCGGTCAGGTAGATGTAGGCGCCGTTTTCCGCCGCCGTGTCACGCTGGACGTAGACCTCGTTGAACTGGCCCCAGACCTGGCGGACGATGTCGTCGCGGATCTGCCAGATACGCTCGAAGGTTTCGTCCTCGCCGGAGGCGCCGGGTTCGGGAAGAATAATATCCATAAGGGCTTACTCCACGTAGCGGGCGTTCGGATCGATATCGAGCGTCCAATCATGCTGCAACCCGGCATCATAGCGGAAATAGGCGGCAGCAGCGACCATCGCGGCGTTATCCGTGCAGAGAATGGGCGGCGGGTAACGCAGGGTGATGTCGGGACCGAGGCGTTCGCGCAGGCGCTCGCGCAGCAGCGTGTTGGCCGCCACGCCCCCGGCCAGCAGCACGGTGCGCACCTTGTAGGCGGCGGCGGCAGTCACCGTCTTATCCACCAGGATCTCGACCGCGGCGGCCTGGAACGAGGCGGCGAAATCGGCCACCGGCAGGCGCGGCTTCTCGGGCTTCGGTTTGCGCGTGCCGCGCTTGTTCGCGGCGTCCGGCTCCTCGCCCGCGTCGTCCTCGTCGGGCGGCGGCACGGGCACGCGAGCTTCGGGCGGGCGCGGGCCGTCCAGGCCCAGGCTGCCCCGGCCCGGCGGGGGCGGCGGTTCGTCGTCGGTGCCCAGGTCTTCGTCTTCGTCGTCGGCGTCGAGCCAGCTTGACTTCTTGCGCTGGGCGGGCGCCTCGTCAAGCAGATCGTCGATAGCCTGGTCCACGTCGTCCTCATCGGTGCCTTCCCTGGGCGCGCGCCCGGCCTGCACGCTCTTGGGAATGGCGCGCACCTCGCGCTCCAGGGGGGCGCGGCGGGGCGGCGCCGGGTTGGTCGGGGTGGGGGGCGGGGGGGTGCTTGCCCGTTCGGATGGCGAGGGTGTCGCCGGTTTGGTTGCCGCGGGCGGGGCCGGCGGGGTTCGCGACTCGGGTGCGCGGGAGGCCGGGGGCGCGGACGGGCCGGGTGTGCTCGCCGGGCGCGTGGCGCGGGGCGTAGCGGGCGGTGCGGCGGGTTCGGTGGGCGCGGGGCGGGCGGGCCGCCGCTCCTCCGGCTCCGGGGGCGTGGCGCGGGATGCCGGCTTCGCCGGGCTGGCCGGGGCGGATGGCGGGGTCGACTTTTTGCCGGCGGGCGGCGCTGCCGGTTCGCTGGGCTGGGGGCGCCCGCGCAGGAACGCGGGCACGTCGGGTTCGCCCGGCGTCGCGGGGCGGCGGCGCATGGGCGTGAGCGGGGTGCCACCCCCACGCTCGGCCAGGAAGGCGGGCGGTGGCACCTCTTCCTGCTCGGTCTTGCCCAGCACGCGGGGCGTGTCCCGTTCGGGGCGCACGGTGATCGGCGGGGCCGCTTCGCGGTCGAAGCGCTCCACGGCGCCGGGCGGCGGCCCGCCCTCCGGGCGGATGCTCTCCGGCGTGACGCGGATCAGCCCCGAACTGCGCGATTTGCGCGGCGCGGCCGGTGCCTCTTTAGTGGCAGGCGGTTCGGCTTCCGCCTCAGCAGGCGGGCCGGCGGGAGCCGGCGGGGCTTCCGGCGCGGGTGCAGGCGGAGCGGGACGCGGGGCCGCGCGCCCGCCACCCAGAATCGATATGGCCGGGCGCTCGGACGTATCGGCGGCGCGGCGCGGGCGGTCCTCTGCCGTTGGGGCTGGTGCAGGGCGGCGGGTGCGGGCTTCCGCGGCGCGACGGTCGGCGTCCTCCTGGAGCGCGCGCTCTTCCTCGGCCCGGCGGGCGGCAGCGGCGGCGCGGCGCTCTTCCGCGGCTTCGCGGCGCGCCTGTTCGTCGGCCTCCCAGCGGGCGCGTTCCTCGGCCTCGCGGCGGGCACGCTCCTCGGCTTCCCGGCGCGCTTCTTCTTCCCGGCGGGCACGCTCGGCGGCCTCGCGCTGGGCACGCTCCTCGGTGGCGATGCGCGCTTCCTCCTCGCGGCGGGCGCGCTCGGCGGCCTCGCGCTCGGCGGCTTGCTCCTCCGGCGTGATCGGCGGGCCGTAGTTCTGGGCCTGGCGCAGCACGGCCGTCTTCAAGCCGCTGAAGCTGAAATCGGCGCTGCCGCGCAGCACCGTGCGCGGCAACTGGATGGCATCGGGGTCGCCGAACGCAGCCACGCGCTGGATGGCCGGGCCGCCGGGGTAGGGCAGGCCCAGCACGCGGGCCACTTTGTCGAACGCCTCGCCCGCCGCGTCGTCCACCGTCTTGCCCAGCAGGCTGTACTGGCCGTGCCCGCTCATGTAGGCCAGCTCGGTGTGCCCGCCGGAAACGACCAGGCAGAGCAGCGGGAAGGCCGGGTCGGTCGGCGCCACCCGGTCGAGGTCGGGGCGGGGCGCCTCCTGCCTGGGCGGCGGCGGGGTGTATTGCGGGCGCCCGCCGGCGGGCGGGCCGGGCGGCAGATCGATCTCGCCGGCCCGGCGCGGCGGCTCCACCCCCAGCGCACGCAGCGCGGCGCCCGCACGGGTCTGCTCGGCGGCGGGCGGGTGTTCGCGCGGGGGCGGCGGCCCCTCGCGCTCCAGCGTCTCCGGGATGATCCAGTTGGAATAGATATGCGCTTCCAGGTGGTTGACGGCGATGAGCGGCTTGTTGCGGGCGAAGGCGATGGCCTTGGCCGCGTTGAGGCCGACCAGCAGCGCCCCGGCCAGCCCCGGCCCGCAGGTGACGGCCACGGCGTCGATGCCGTCCCAGTCCAGCCCGGCGCGGCGCATCGCCTCTTCCAGCGTGGGGATCAGCGTGATGATGTGCTGGCGCGAGGCCAGTTCGGGCACCACGCCGCCGAAGCGCTGGTGCAGGCCGATCTGCGAGGCGATGATATTCGCCAGCACTTCGCGCCCGTCGCGCACGATGGCGACGGATGTTTCATCACACGACGTTTCGATAGCCAGGATATTCACCGGCGCTCGGCTCCTTCCCGCCGCCCGGCGCGGCTCACGGGCCGCTCCCTTCCGGGGCGGATTGCTGCCCCGATGCCGGCAATGATAGCCGCCCGGCGCTTTCCTCGGCGTCCTGGCGGCCCATGTGCGCCTGGAACTCGGCCCGCAGGCGGCTCAACCGGTCGCGGAACGCGGGCGACTGCAACGGCTCGCTCCACATCAGGTAGGCATCTTCGCCGTCGTCGCTGTAATAATGCTTGCGCGTGCCGGCGATGGTCAGCCCATACTTCTGGTACAAGTTCTGGGCCACGCGATTGCTGACGCGCACTTCGAGGGTCAGCCAGGCGGCGCGCTGCTCCAGGGCAATGTCGATCATGGTCAGGAACAGCAACTCGCCCACATGGCGGCCCCGGTGGGGCGGCCCCACGCCGATGGTGGTGACGTGTGCTTCCTCGCCCATCAGCCACAGGCCCGCGAACCCGGCGATGGGGTAGGGGCTGCCGGGTGGCTCCACCGGAGGGAAGAGCGCCGGGAAGATCTCGCCCAGCCGGTTGCGCAGGAGCGACCCGGCGGGCGGCCAGACGGTGGGCGGGCGCCGGCGCGCGCTGGGGTGGACCCAGCGGGCCACCACGTAGCGGTTGGCCTGCGGGTTGCGCAACTCCCGGCGGTAGGCGCTGGCCGGCCACGGGCTGGCGAAGCACTCCTTCTCCACCGCCGAGACCTCCGGCACATCGGCCATCTGCATTTGTTCGATGATATACGGCATACGAGTGATCGGTGGTCAGTGGTCAGTGATCAGTGGGCTGTGATCACTGGCGGCCAACCGGCTAGTCCTTGCTGCTTGCAGTATATCGGACAGTTATTCTGTTAACGCTCGTGTTCCCTGCTCGGTAAGAATTAATGAAATCGGCTCTGAATCACCGGGAAGATCCGCCCATTTCCATGCTTTCCGGGCTTCATCATACGTGCTCAGTTGCTGAAGCGATGTGCTGCCTTTCGGTTGGTCGTCCGGTAATTGTACATAGTGCAAACCGGCCACACCGTAATCCCGGCTAAATGCAACAAGACCCAACTTACGCAACCCGCCAATCGCTTCTTCGGCAACACTTAACAATTCCTCAGGCTGATAAGCAGGAAATTGTGCCTGTAAGGTATTCAGTACAACCGGTATCTCTTCCGATCCTGCTTCTTCCAGTAGCCGAAGCACCGCACCCTGTACAGGTGATAATCGTAACTTCCGTGACCGAGTAGCCGGCATACGCTCTTTCTCTATTCCGTGCTCAAGCCGTCGTGCCCGCGACCGGCTGCGAACCGGGGGTCGGGACATGCAGGTAGAGCGGTTGCAGCAGGGCCACATCGTCGCGCTCGCCTTGCTGGGCGCGCTGCCAGGCCAGTTCGGCCAGGTAGCCGGCCCGGCGCAGCGACGATGCCGAGGGCGCGACACTGGCCTGCCGACCCAGTTGCGTTTCGAGTTCGCGGGCCACGGCGGGATCGATCTCGCCGCAGAAAATGGTCGGCGTGTCAATCTGGGCGATCAGTTCGGCGACGGTCGTGTTCGCATACTCGCTGATGCGCTGCCAGACGCCCGCGCGGGTGCGATAGAAGGCGTGGGCCAGGCGCCCGCGCCCGGCGTGCAGCACCGCGCAAACCGGCGCCGCGGTGATCGCCATATGGGCGTAGCCCATAATATCCAGCGTGGGGATACCCCAGAGCGGGATGTCGAGCGCGTAGGCCAGCCCCTTGGCCGTTGCCAGGCCCACGCGGAGCCCCGTGAACGAGCCGGGGCCAAGCGCCACGGCCACGCCGCGCAGATCGGCGGGCGCCAGGTGCATCCGTTCGAGCATGGCGTGGACGGTGGGCAGCAGTTCGCGGGTCTGCTCGCGCCCGGCGTGCCAGGTCTCCTCGGCCCGGACACCGCCGGTCGGGTCATACAGGGCGACGCTGCACCACTCGGTGGAGGTGTCGAAGGCGACGATCATGGCCGGCCGTCTCCCGCCGCGCGGCTCGCCGGCAGGTGGCCGTCCGCATCGGGCACGGCGCCGGGAGCGAAAGCGTGCTGCTTGAACTGCTCCAGCAGGTCGGTGTAGCGCGTGCCCTCGGCGTGGAAGCGCAGCGCGCGCTTGGTCTCGGTGATGTCGCTCAGGTAGACGGTGAGATGGTCCGCCGGCAGCAGGCCCGCCGCCCGCTCCGGCCACTCGATCACCGTCACGCCGTCGCCCGCGATGTAGTCGAGCAGGCCCAGTTCCTCCACCTGTTGCAGCGTGTCCAGCCGGTAGAGATCGACATGATAGAGCGGCAGGCGGCCCTCGTACTCGTTGATCAGCGTGAAGGTGGGGCTGGTGACGTAGTCGGACCCCACGTCGAGGCCGCGGGCGATGCCCTGGGTGAGGGTGGTTTTGCCCGCGCCGAAGGGGCCGTCGAGCAGGATCAGGTCGCCGGGCGCCAGGAGGGCGGCCAGGCGCATGCCGATGCGCCGGGTCTGGTCCAGGCTATGGCTGATCACGTCGATATCGCGTGTGGGCCGCGCGGGGCGCCCCGGACCGGCGGGGCCGGGCGGGCGACTCTGGGGGCTGGGTGTGCGAAAAACGGGCATAGCTACTACGGGCGCGCCCGGCCCCGGCGTGTGTGCGGGCTGCGGGCCGGTGAGCGCATCCACCCTCCTGTATACCGGGTTGCCCCTATCCGCCGTTCTCTTTTACAACGGCCCATGCCCCACGCTGCAACGGGCGGCGCGGGTTAAACCTTGCCCACCCCGCCGCATTTGGGGCACACGCCGTGGACATCGTGCCAGCCCCCCGGCTTGGAGGGGTCGGGCCAATGCTCGTTGACCTGCCCGCTGCCGTCGCACCGGGTGCAGGTCATGGTACGCATCTTCCCCGGCCGGCGGATGATAAAAAAGCCCATGATCAGCACGGCGGCCAGCGGAAGCGCAAAACTCAGGATACTGCCCAGGTCGTTCATCGGTGCGATTCAGTCCTTCTATTACGGGTGGGGCGCCGGGCGGCGGCGCGGTAAACGGCGAGTGTGGCCTCCGCGCTCGCGGGCCAGGAAAAGCGGGCCGCCTGGGCGGGCCCGGCGGCGCGCAACCGCGCGGTCAGAGCCGGGTCGTTGACCACCGCGCGCAGCGCCGCGGCCAGGGCCGCCTCCGAGTCCGGGTCCACCAGCAGGCCCGCGTTGCCTACGACTTCCGGCAGCGCCGACCGATCCGCGGCAATGACTGGAATCCCGCAGGCCAGCGCTTCCAACGGCGGCAGGCCGAAGCCCTCGTAGACGGATGGATAGACGAAAGCCGTAGCGCTATTATACCACAAGGGTTGCTCGGCGTCCGGTATGTAGCCGGCGAAGCGCACGGCGTCGGGTCCGCCGGCTAGCCCTAGCTCCTGGGCCACGCGGAAGATCTCGTCGTAGAACCAGCCCTTGGCCCCGCCGATGACAAGACAGGCCCCGCCCAGGTCCGGGCGAGCGGCGGCGTAGGCGCGCAGCAGTTGCGGCAGGTTTTTGCGCGGCTCCAGCGTGCCGATGTAGAGGATCATCCGCTCCGGCAGGTCGTGGGCGGCGCGGAAGGCGGCGATCTCGGCGGGCGGGCGCGGGTAGTAGCGCGCGTGGTCCACGCCGTTGGGGATGACCGTCACGCGCTGCGGTGGCACGCCGAGCAACGCCTGGAGATCGCGACGGGTCGCCTCGGACACGGCGATGATCCGGCGGGCGCGGCGCACCGACGCGCGGGCCAGCGCCGTCAGGTAGAGGCGCTTGGCGCGCGGATAGCGCTCCGGGTAGCGTAGGAAGATCAGGTCATGCACGGTAATGACGGTGGGCACCGGGCTGACCACCGGTTGGATCAGCACGGGGCAGTGCAGCACGTCGAGCCGGTCGCGTAGGGTGGCGACGGGCAGCACCGTCTGCTCCCAGACGATGCGCGGCTCGGGGCGCAGGGTGGGCCAGCGGCTCTCGCTCAGGCGCGCCCGCGGCGAGCAGGCGAAGCCCGGCGGCCGGTTGCGTGCGCCGGAACCGGTGTAGATGGTGTAGCGGGTGTCGTCGTCGAGCGCGAGCAGGGCCGGGATCAGGTCGGCGATATGCTTGGAGAGGCCGGCGGCCCGGTAATCGCCGGTGAACGCCAGCAGGTGCGCGTTGATTCCTACATGCATAACGGCTATTATACTCTATGCGGCGCCTGCAACAATGCCGCGCCGCCCTGCCCGTGGCCCGCCGCCGGCCCGGCGATAAGCTTGACAGGAGTGGCTATGAAAGACGGACAATGCCCCAAATGCGGCTCCCACGAGGTGCATGTGCGGCGTGAGAACATCGGCTCGAACCTACGCACGGGCACGGTGAATGAAGCTCGGCTCGATGCCTACATTTGCATCAACTGCGGCTACATAGAGTATTACCTCTCGGATAAAGAGAAGCTGCGCCAGATCGCCGAGAAGTGGCCGCAGGTTGGCGAAGAATAGCCCGCCGCATGCAGGCTGAAGGTGCGGTGCCGGCGCAGACCGCATGGCAGCCGGCGAACCGGCGCGGGCTGATCGTGATCCTGGTCGACACCTTCTTCATGTGGGGCGGCTTCTTCATGGTCGTGCCTCTGATCTCGGTCTACTATGTGGACCGGCTGGGGTGGGCCGCGGCCACGGTCGGGCTGGTGCTGGGGGTGCGCCAGCTCGCGCAGCAGGGGTTGAGTCCGCTCAGCGGGATGCTGGCCGACCGCCTGGGCGCCAAGGGGCCGATCTGCGCCGGGCTGGCGATTCGCGCCGTGGGCTTTGCCGCGCTGGCCTGGGCCACCACGTTCCCGATCCTGCTGGCGTCGGTGCTGCTGGCCGCCCTCGGCGGCGCGCTGTTCGACTCGCCCAAGTCGGCGGCCATCGCCGCGCTGACCGACGAGACCAACCGGGGCCGGTTCTACTCGCTGCTCGGCGTGGTCAGCGGGCTGGGCGTGGCCCTGGGCACGCAGGTGGGCGCGCTGCTGCTGGCGGTGGACTTTGGGTTGGTGGCGCTGCTGTCCGCGGCCTGTTTTATCGCCACCTTTGTCATCACGCTGGTGCTGCTGCCGCCCGTCCAGATCGCCGCCGAGCGCCGGGGCCTCACCACCGGGTTCCGCCTGGCCTTCCACGACCGGCCCTTCGTGAGCTTCACGCTGCTCTTGCTGGGCTACTGGTTCCTGTGGGTGCAGTTCTCGATCTCGCTGCCGCTGCTGGCCGAGGATGTCAGCGGGACCACGGACGCGGTAAGCTGGATTTACGGCATCAACTCCGGCATGAATATCTTCCTGCAATACCCGCTGCTGCGCCTGGTCGAGCGCCGCCTGCGCCCGCTGCCCACGCTAATCCTGGGCATCGTGGTGATGGCGGCGGGCTTCGGCGGCCTGGCGCTGATCCACACGGTGCCGGGCCTGCTGTTCTGCGTGATGCTCATCTCGACCGGCATGCTGCTGGCGGCGCCCAGCCAGCAGACGGTGACGGCGGGGCTGACGAACCCGGCGGCGCTCGGCTCCTACTTCGGCGTCAGTTCGCTGGCCGTGGCCCTCGGCGGCGGGCTGGGCAACGTCAGCGGCGGCTTGCTTTATGACCTGGGCCGGCAGTTCGCGGCGCCCGCGCTGGCCTGGGCCGTCTTCGCCCTGGTCGGGTTCGGCACGGCGGCGGGCCTGGGCCTGACCCTGCTGCGCCGCCGCGCGCCGGTCGCGCCGCCACAGGACATCCCCGCCCCCGGCCCGGCCCGCTGAGCGGCGCCCGCGCGCCTGCCGCGCCGGTCTGCGCCGGGCCGCCATAGCTGAGCTTGCCCGCCTCGGTGCCCGATTGGCGCGAGCCGCGGGCCTGATGTATAATGAAACACCGTGCGGGTATGGCCCGCACATATCCAGTCGTCGCTACTTTAACAGGGACATGTACGGGAACGGACCAGGGTAGCACAAGCGGTGGTGTTTATGATGCGGGTGCCCGGCAGGGCGTTTGTGTGGTGGCCGATTATGCCCAACTCTGGGCGGATCGGGGGTGCCCCCAGCGCGAACGCCGTCTGTGGCCGGGCGCCGGGTTTATCTACTTTTGGCTGTGATAGCCGTTTTTCGAGAGAGGACTTTCTTCTATGGCTAAAATCTACATCGGCAACTATGAGGCCGCCGATAAGGGTTTGTTGGATGCGTTACGCCGGTTAAACGACAGTTATCACGTTTTCGTCGAGTTTCAGATCCCCAATCCGCGCGGGCAGCGCCAGGTCGATTTCCTGGTCATTCGCGAAGATCCGGCCAAGCCCTGCATCTTCATGCTGGAAGTGAAGAATGAGCGCCGCCGGTTGCGTGGTACGATTAACGGCCCCTGGGAATACGAGGAGAGTCCGGGGATGTGGCGGCTGCTGCCGGTGTCGAACCCGCGCGACCAGAACCCCATCCAGCAAGCGTACAACACGGCCCGTACCATGCAAGCCTGGCTCAGCAGCATGCGCGCGCTGATCCAGGACCCGGATAACGTCTGGCCCGACATCCCCACGGTCTTTCCGCGCCTGGTGCTGCCGGTGGCGCACGCCGACAGCCAGTTGCAGACCGACAGCTTCACCTGGCGCTTCGACGGCTACGACCGCTGCCTGGAGAGCCTGAGCACGTTCATCGCCCGCGACCCGGTGCCGCTGCGCGCGTCCGAAATCGAGCGTATGGCCCATTACCTGGGCGTGCAGCGCCAGCCCGACGCGCCCGCCGCCGAGGAACCGAATATCCACGACTGGCTGCGCGCGCATTACGGCAAGTTGCTGGACGAGATCACCGCGCTGCGCCAGGAAGTGCGCGAACTGCGCACGCTGGTCGGGCGCCCGTCCGCCGGGCACTATAACGGGCGCGGCACCGGGTATGCCGCCAAGTTGCCGCTCGGCGAACCGACGCGCGACCTGGACCAGGCCTATCGCACGCTGGTCGAAGTGGTGCGTGACCTGAAAGCCGCCGGGCGCAAGCTGGTCTTCCCCAATGTGCAGGAGGGCCTGTGGCGGCGGCTGGGCGAGTTCAACGTCGAGCAGTACGGCTTCTTTAAGTTCAAGGAGTTCTTGCAGGAGGCGGCGCGGCGCGGCATCGTCACGTTGAGCCTGGTCGACGGCGTGGACTATGTCTCGCTGCCCGGCGAGTCGCCGCAGTCGGCCCCGGCGGGCGCGCCCAGCAGCCTGGAAGACCTGTCGGTGGACGAGCGCAACCGCTTCATCACGACGATTGCCCAGTTGGAAGCGCGCAGCGCCTACATGATCCGCTCGTACATCGCCCGCCACCTGACGGCGTCGGCCATCCTGCCGCTGCCGATGTACGAGGTGCGCGCGCTGGTGAACGACGCCGTGAACCGGGGCCTGTTCCAGCGTGGCACGCGACCCTTCCGCCACCCGGCCACCGGCGAGATGCAGAGCCTGGAAACACTGCTGCTGGATCGCGGCCACCCCTGGGTGGCCGAGGCCCTGGCCGGGCAGCCTGCGCCGAGCGACGAGGATACTGCCGACAGCGATCAGGATCTGCCGCGCGAGTCCGCTGAGACCGGCGACTGGAGCGCTGAGGACGACGACCACTGGACGGACGGCGCCCCGGCGGCTACCGATGGCCGTGGCCGCGCTGAGTCCTCTGAATCAGATGAGTCTGACGATACAGTGGCGGCCCCGACTCGCGCGCCGCAGGCGGTGGAAGCGACGGAAGGGGAAGACGAACTCGATGCGCGCCCGGCCAGTCCCGCCGCGCTGAACGGCACGTCCGGGGCCCATGCGGGCGGCGACCACGGCGCCTACCGGCGGCCCGCCTATGAGGCGGTGGGCGGCGAGCACGGCCCGCGCCCCGCGTATGACGACGACGAGGACCAGTATTAACGCCTGATCGGCGGATCTGCGCGACGGCCCCAGCGGAATCCCGCCGGGGCCGCTTTGTTATTCGCCGGCTTCGATGGGATCGTCGGCGGAGGCACTCCAGACCAGGTCGACCTGGCCGTCGCCCTGGAAGCGCTGGATCGCGTGGTTGGTGGAGTCGGCGGCGTAGATCTGGCCCTGCGGCCCTTCGGTGATGCCCGCGGGCGCCGCGAACTGGCCGGGTTGGGTGCCCGGCCCACCCCAGGCGGGCAGCGGCGTGCCGTCGGCGGCGTAGCGCACGATCATGTTGGCGTTGTAGTCGGTGATCAGCACTTCGCCGTTATGGCGCACCGTCACGGTCTGGTAGGCGGCCAGCAGCACGCCGGACGACGGCGGCAGCGTCCATTCGCGGACCACCTGCCCGGTGGGCGGCTGGAGGAACGAGATGCTGCGCTCGTGCAGCACCAGCAACCGGCCGTCGGGCGTGGGGGCCAGGCCGTGCGGTGTTTGCGTCACCGGCCATTGCGTTTGCTCGTGGCCCGTGAAATCGTAGACGTGGATGCTGCTGCGCAGGTCGGCCAGGTAGAGGTGCCGGCTATCGGCGGCGATGCAGCCCTGTGCCGGGACATAGCCGGCGGGCAGCGGCCAGGAGTGGCGCAACTGGCCGTCGCGGTCAAAATGCAGAATCTGCAGCGTGTCCAGGTCGACGGTGTAGAGGCCGTCATCCGGGCCGATGGCGATGCCGCAGAAGGAAAAGTGACGGACGATGGGGCCGATGGGCACGGCGGTCCGCCGGGCGAACGGCTCCAGCAGGGTGGAACTGATGCCCGCCGGGCCGTAGCCGGGGCCGGGGGTGCCGGGCGGCTTGGCCCAGCGCGGCCAGAGTTTGCCCAGCACATGCCCGCTGCTGTCGAAGCGCCAGACCACGCCGTCGGTGTCGTCGCTGGCGTAGACGTTGCCGCGCGAGTCGGTGGCCAGCCAGTAGACCTGGGCGGCGCGGGCGAACGCGGGCGCCGTCCACCACAGCCAGGCCAGCACGGCCAGGGTGGGCACGGCCAGGGCCAGCACGCCGCGCCAGAGCGCACGGGGTAGCTCGCGCACCAGCAGCCAGCCGAGCAGCGCCGCGACGAGCAGCGCGCCGCGCGGCGCCCAGACCGTGCCCGCCGCCACGCCCAGCGGCGCGATCTGCGTGGCGATCCCGGCAATGATCCCCGCCCAGAGAATGGCCGCCCCGGTCCACACGGCAGCCCGGCGTTCGCGCGTCAGCCCCCACCACAACAGCTCCACCCCCGCGGCCAGGATGACCAGGCTCAC
>DASSGZ010000567.1:0-8625 GCA_035693165.1 Chloroflexia bacterium
CCGAACGGCATCCCCAATAACCTGGTGCCGTATATAGCCCAGGTGGCCGTGGGCAAGCTGCCGCAACTCGCGGTCTACGGCGGCGACTACCCGACGCCCGACGGCACGGGCGTGCGCGACTATATCCATGTGGTAGACCTGGCGCAGGGCCACCTGGCCGCGCTGGCGAAGCTGGAGTCGAATCCGGGCGTCGTCACCTACAACCTGGGCACCGGGCGGGGCAACAGCGTGCTCGAAATGATCGCCGCGTTCGAGAAAGCGGCGGGCAAACCGATCCCCTACAAGATCGTGGACCGGCGACCCGGCGATATCGCCGCCTGCTACGCCGACCCGGCCAAAGCCAACCGCGAACTGGGCTGGGCGGCGACGCGCGGCATCGATGAGATGTGCGCCGATGTCTGGCGCTGGCAATCGGCCAACCCCAACGGGTACGAGTAGGCGCGCCCGGTATACACCGCAGGCGCATTGGGGAGCCGTGGTCCACCGGGGGGCCACGGCTCTCGTTGATTCGCAGACTTGGCGGACGCGCCAGGGGTCAGGGGGCGATGTAGTAGCGCATGATGCGGCGGGTCGCAGAGGGCGCGGCGACCTCAACGAAGCCCGCCTGCTCATAGGCGGCGACCACGCCCGTCCAGGCAAAGGCGTCGGGCATACGCCCGGCTTTGGGCACGACAGGGTAGGCTTCGACTACAGGCGCGCCCCCGCGCCGGGCGTGCTCGACGGCCTGGCCGATCATCTGCACGCCCAGGCCCCGGCGCCGGAACGGGCGGGCGATGAAGAGGCAGACAATCGACCAGACGGGCGCCGCATCGACACGGACCAGCGACCGGGAGCGTTCCAGCACCGGATAGCAGGTGCGCGGCTGGATCGCGCACCAGGCCACCGGCGCGCGGTCCAGGTAGCCGAGCAGACCGGGCACCTCGCTGGACTCGACGCGGGCGCGCAGGGCGGCCTTGTTGCCGTCGCCCTTTTGGGCGTCGAACTGCGCCCGCGGCACCACCCACCACATGCACCAGCACCCGCCGCACGCGCCGTTGCGGCCAAAAAGCTGTTCCAGGTCGGCCCACCGTTCCGCCGTCAGCGGCTGGACGGATAACTGAGGCGCGCCCGCATCCTCTCGACGCTCGGTGTCCATAGGTTCTCCTGGGGTGTAATCGATCCAGCCGGGTCAGAACGGCCGCGCGATGACATCGAAGTTCGGCGTGAGCGGGAGCACCGCCCTGGCCGGAGGCGGAAAGCCGATACCCAGGGCGGTGCCGAGGGTAATCACTGCGGTATGGGGTTCGCCCGCGTAGGCACGGGCCGCCGCGGTGCCGTCGTGGATCAGCCTGACCGCCACCGCGTAGCCGATCCGGCGGCTTACCTGCTCGGACAGCCAGGCGCCGAGATTCGGAGCGAGCAGGCGTAACTGTGAGTAGGGGCCGCCCTGGCGCGCCAACGGCTGGTTGTCGCGGATGTAGGCGGCGAGGCTCGCCACCAGCACCGGGGCCGGGCTGATCTCGAACTCCGCGATCTCACGCCAGATCTCCACGAAGGTTGCCACCATCCGCTCGCCCAGGGCCGCCACCTCCGCGGCGGATAGCTCGGCCCCGGTATCCGCGAACCCGCTAGGGAGGGGATCCCGGCCCTGGACTGTGCGTAGGGCGTCGTGCCTGTACCACGCGATGGCGCGCTTGATGGTGGTTTGCCCGAAGTCAACGACCACGGCGGCACGATAGCCGCGGGGTACGCTACGCGCCGCGCCGATGAGCGGCAGGACGGCGGGGTAGTCGCCCACATAGAGGCCGAGATCGGGCAAACCCGCGCTGCGCAGGCTCTCCGCCGCCCAGCGCCGCACCCGCGCGCCCACATACCCGCTCGCCAGCCCGCCGCCCAGCCACACCTGCGTGATCCCGGCCCAGTGGTCCCAGTAGCTATCGTCCCAGTCGGTGCGCGCCGCGCGGTTCACGGCGTCGCCGCGTTTGAGCGTGAGGATCAGGTAGGCCAGCCGCCGGCCATAGCACTGGGCCACCGCGTCCGCCGCCACCCGGATCTTCAGGTCGCCCGCCCATAGCGCGCGATCCAGCAGGCGCGGCGCCTGACTACTGTCTCCGAGATCGCCGGTGGTGAGGCCCAGGCCGGCGGCATCCTGGCGCATCAGGTCCACCAGCGCGCCGGTGGAGAGCAGATCGAAAGCGAACTGGCCGCGGATGCCGTCCTCCAGCGCGAGACCGGGCAGGTCCATGATGCGCATGCGGTTCAGGCTGGCCGCAGGGGTGAGTTGGGCGGGATCGAGTGGTAGACTCATATGCCTTCGCAGGCGCGATCCTCGGCACGCGCCCTACTACTTGAACAGACTAATCAGGGCGGACGCCATGCTGGCGAAGGCAGCCAACAGCGCCACCACCAGCACCGTCTGATTGGATTGCGCGGTGCGCTGCCGCTGCTGTTCATCTCTTACCCGATCAGCGATGAATCCGAGCAGCCCGAACAGTTCCTCGTGGTTCAAGGGGCGGCTCCAGACCTTGCCCAATTTCGTCTGTTGCGCCACGGGGCAGTAGTTCTTATATAGGCGCCGTGAGTATCGTAGTACGAGTGCGTAGTCGTAGCTCGGCTGCTTTGATATTGGATCGATCGAGTACGTTTTTTCGGACTTCCGGAAAAGCTCTTTGAACTCCTCTAATACTGCCTCGACACTCGCCTTATCTCGGTTCATCAGCTTCGCGATTTCATGGGCTGGCGCGGTGTCAATCAGCCATGTATCGGCGGCTTCGGGGCACCTGGTTTGGTACTCTGTCGTGGTCGCGCTGGGGGCGGGAGCCTCTCGCAAGCACATAGAGAGGTAAGTTACGATGGGGATAAGAATCTGATAATTGTCGGTGTACCGCGCGGATTTGTTTACCATCTTATTCCTCCGGCCCCAAGCTATCGCGCCACTTTGCGCTGAGTACAGTCAAGCAACAGCCAAGAAATCCCAGAAGGATACATTCTGAAGCTTGCGCACAGCATCCGGATGTCGCAAGTACGCGACATTCGGATGCTGTGCGTGCCGGGCGGCGCCGCCTAGCCGAGCGTGTCGTGGACGATGGTCTCGGCTTCCTGGATGATGCGGTCGAGATGCGCGCGGCTCTCGAAGCTTTCGGCGTAGACCTTGTAGATGTCCTCGGTGCCGGAGGGGCGGGCGGCGAACCAGCCGTGTTCGGCCACGATCTTCAGGCCGCCGATGGGCGCGTCGTTGCCCGGCGCGCGGGTCAGGCGGGCGGTGATCGGCTCGCCGGCCAGCGTCTGCGCGCGCACGTCCTCCGGCGCCAGCTTGCCCAGGCGCGCCTTCTGCTCGGGCGTGGCCGGGGAATCGATGCGGGTGTAGTACGGCGTGCCCAACTGCGCGGTCAGGTCCTGGTAATGCTCGCCGGGGTCGCGGCCCGTGCGGGCCAGGATCTCCGCCGCCAGCAGGCCCATGATCGGCCCGTCCTTGTCGGTGGTCCAGACGGTGCCGTCGCGGCGCAGATAGGATGCCCCGGCGCTTTCCTCGCCGCCAAAGCCCAGCGAACTGTCGAGCAGGCCGTCCACGAACCACTTGAAGCCCACCGGCACCTCGTAGAGCCCGCGCCCGATCATGCTCACCACCCGGTCGATCAGGCTGCTGCTGACTACGGTTTTGCCCACCTGGGCGCCCGCCGGCCACTCCGGGCGGTTCTGGAACAGGTACCAGACGGCGACGGCCAGGTAGTGGTTGGGATTCATCAGCCCGGCGCTGCGCGTGACGATGCCGTGGCGATCGGCGTCGGTGTCGTTGCCGAAGGCGATGTCGTAGGAGTCCTTGAGGTGGACCAGGTTCGCCATGGCGTAGGGCGACGAACAGTCCATGCGGATCTTGCCGTCGTGGTCGACCGGCACGAAGCGGAAGGTGGGATCGACGGCGGTGTTGACCACGGTGAGGTTCAG
The DNA here is from genome assembly GCA_035693165.1 of Chloroflexia bacterium. GTDB lineage: Bacteria > Chloroflexota > Chloroflexia > QHBQ01 > JAICKM01 > JAICKM01. The sequence continues at coordinate 3,925 of DASSGZ010000567.1, forward strand.
CCCGTAGCGCTCGGCGATCGGCCCCCAGTAGGCCACCGTCGCGCCGCCCAGCGGGTCGGCCCCGATGCTGATGCCGGAGGCGCGGATGGCGTCCATGTCGAGCACACTGTTGAGATCGTCCACATAGGGGTGGATGAAGTCGTATGGGTGCGTGGTCGGCGCCGCGGCGGCGCTCTCGTAGGGCACGCGCTGGACGCCGCGGTTCTTCTCGGCCAGCAGGGTGTTGGCGCGGTCCTGGATCCAGCGCGTGATCGCCGGGTCGGCGGGGCCGCCGGCGGGCGGGTTGTACTTGAAGCCGCCGTCGGCGGGCGGGTTGTGCGAGGGCGTGATCAGGATGCCGTCGGCCAGGCCGGTTTTGCGCCCGCGGTTGTAGGTCAGGATAGCGTGCGAGACGACCGGGGTGGGCGTGTAGCCGTTGTTCTGCGCCACCAACACTTCGACGCCGTGCGCCGCCAGCACCTCCAGCGCGGTCTGCTCGGCGGGCTCGGACACGGCGTGAGTGTCTTTGCCCAGGTAGAGCGGGCCGCTGATGCTCTCGCGCTTGCGATACTCGGCGATGGCCTGGGTGATCGCCAGGATGTGGTCCTCGTTGAAGGTGCGGTCGGCGGGCGAACCGCGATGCCCGGAGGTGCCGAACTGCACGCGCTGCGCGGGCACGGACGGATCGGGATGCAGGTCGTAATAATGGGCGCGCAGTTTGGCGACATCGATCAGCATATCGGGCGGCGGCAATTTCCCGGCCAGGGGACTGATGTGCTCTTCCACGGTAATCCTCTCCCTTTCTCCAGCCATGAGTCGTCCCTGGTCCTGTATCAGATTCCGTGCCCGGCGTTTAGCCGGCGTCCGCCGCGGGCTGCCCTACCCGGCCCCATTCCGGGCGGGGGCCGGCCCGGCCACCGGTAGGCGGATGGTGAAGGTCGTGCCGCGGCCCTCCTCCGACTCGACGGCGATTTGCCCGCCGTGCAACTCCACCAGGCGGCGCACGATAGTCAGGCCCAGGCCGGTGCCCCGCTCGCCGGCGGTGCCGGGGCGGCTGGCGTGCTTGAAGTGCTGGAACATCTCGGCCACCTGCCCCGCCGGGATGCCGATGCCCGTATCCTGCACCTGCAACCCCACCCAGCCCGGCTCGGGTTGCACCCGGATGCGCACCTGCCCCCCGGTCGGGGTGAATTTGATCGCGTTGCTGAGCAGGTTACTCACGACCTGGTAGAGCCGGTTATAATCGCCGGCCACGGGCGGTTCGTCGCCGGCCAGGTCCAGGCTCACCGTGATCGACTTGGCCGCCGCGGTGACGGTCAGTTCGCGCACGACGGCGCGGGCCACCTCGCTCAGCAACACGGGCTTAAGCTCTAAATGCAACTCGCCGGTGTTGATCCGGGCCAGGTCCGACAGGTCGTTGCTGAGGATCAGCAGGCGCTTCGTCGCCTGGGAAATCGTCTCCAGGTAGCGCTTGTGATCCACGCGGGCCGCGCGTTTCTCGTCCAGCAGGATGTCGGTCGCCATGCGGATGGTCGTGATCGGCGTGCGCAGGTCGTGTGACGTGACGGCCAGGAGCTCGTCCTTGAGGCGGTCCAACTCCTGGAGGCGCGCGTTGGCGGCCACCAGTTCGGTCTCGGTCTGCTGCAACTCGGCGTGCGCTTTTTCGACCTCCAGCAACATCACTGCCAGTTGCCGGTTCGCCTCGGCCAGTTGCGCGGTGACTCCCTCCGCCGCTTTTTTCGCTTGCAGCAATTCGTCCTCGTAGCGGCGGCGCTGGTACATAGGCACGACCACGCAGTCGTTGACGACCCCGCCCGCGCGCTCACGCCGGACGGCGTTGGCGAGCACGGGCATATCCTCTCCCTGGCGCGACCGTAAGGAGAGATACAACTCGTCGACCCGGCCCTGCATTTTCAGGAGCGGGAAGAAGTGCGTCTGATGGAATACACGGCTGCCGGGCGTGAGCAACACGTTGAAGCTCTGGCCCGCCAGGTCGCCGGGCGCATAGCCGAGCAAGGTCGCCAGGGTGGCATTGACCAGCAAGATGGTGCTGTCGTCGGCGAACTCCACGAAGCCGCAGGGCGCGGTGTTCAGCAGGTCGTCCATTACGCGCTGCGCTCCTTCTCCCGGCTCATCCCGCGCCCGCCGCCAGGTATGCCTTGATGGCGTGGACGGTCTCCTCGGGATGGCTCATGTGGGGGCAGTGGCCGGTGGCCTGCATCATATGAAACGTGCTGTGTGGCAGGTGCCGGTGGACATACTCGCCCACCTCGCGCGGCGCGATGGCGTCTTCGGTACATTGCAGGATCAAGGCGGGCACCCGCGATCGGGGCAGATCGCCGCGGTTATCGGCGAAGAAGGTGGCCTCGGCGAAGCGACGGGCGGTGCGCGGATCGGTCGAGCAGAAGCTTTGCTCCAGCTCCCCCGCCAGTTCCGGGTGCTCCGGGTTCTTCATAATCAGCGGCGCCAGGAAGTTGGCCCAGCCCAGGTAGTTCTTATCCATCAGGTCGAGCAGCCCCTCGATGTCGGCGCGCTCGAAGCCGCCCACGTAGTCGGGCGGGTCGTTGATGTAGCGCGGCGAGGGGCCGATCATGATCAGCCGGGCGAATCGCGCCGGGTCGCGGATGGCCGCCAGCACGCCGATCATGCTGCTCACCGAATGGCCGACGAAGATCACGTCGCGCAGGTCTAGCGCCGCGCAGATGTCGAGCACATCCTGCGCGTAGCCGCCGAGATCGCCGTACCGCTCCGGGTCATAGGCGGCGCGCTGCGAGTGGCCCGACCCCACGTAGTCGAAGAGGATGATCCGGTACTCGTCCTCAAAGGCGGGCGTCACAAACCGCCACATGTTCTGATCGCAGCCGAAGCCGTGGGCAAACATCATCGGCTGTGTGCCGTTGCCAAAGACGCGCACGTTGTTGCGCGCGAGAATGTCCTGTGTCATGTCGTTGCTTTCCGGGCGCGGGGCGGCGCCGACGTGGCCCCGGTCGATCTTAGCTGCCGCCGTGCGGATCTTCGGTCGCGGGCATGCCCATGGCGTGGTAACCCTTGTCCACGTAGAGCATCGTCCCGGTGATGCCGGCGGCCAGCGGGCTGCTGAGGAACGCAGCGGCGTTGCCTACCTCGGACGCGGCCATCGGCTCGGCCAGCGGGCTGTTGGCGGCCACAAACTCGACCATGCGGTCGATCATGCCGATGGCGCTGGCCGCCCGCGAGGCCAGCGGCCCGGCGGAGATGCAGTTGACGCGCACGCCGTAGCGCCGCCCCGCTTCGTAGGCCAGCACGCGCACGTCGCTCTCCAGCGCCGCCTTGGCCGAGGACATGCCGCCGCCGTAGCCGGGGATGATGCGCTCGCCGGCCATGTAGCTGAGGCAGAGGAAGGCGCCGCCGGGGCGCATCAGCGGCGCCATCTGGCGCACCATCGACACCAGCGAGTAGCTGCTGACGCTCACCGCCGACAAATAGCCCTGGCGGCTGGTCTCGATCAGCGGCTTTTTCACTTCCGGCCCGTTCGCCAGCGAGTGGATGACGATATCCAGCGGGTGCTCGCCGAAGTCCTTCACCACCTGCTCGACCATGCCGGCGATCGAATAGTCGCCGAGATCCTGGTAGCGCTTATTGTTCAGCACGTCGGACGGCACCTCGGCCATGGTGTCGAAGGCGGCGTCGAGCGGATAGATCTTCTCAAAGTCAAGCGTGCGCCCGTCGCTCAGCTTGCGCGACTCGTCGAGCGTGCCCCGGTCGATCAGGCGGCGGAAAATGTTGAGCGCGGGCGGCCAGGTCCCCACGGTGATCGTCGCCCCGGCCTCGGCCAGCGCCTTGGCAATCGCAAACCCGTAGCCCGCATCGTCGGCCACCCCGGCGACCAGGGCGCGCTTCCCAGTCAAATCGATGTTCAGCATGACTCCCCCTTCTCCTGATGCGCTATCCTGCGCGTGGATCCCCGCCAGGGAGTGCATCCCCGCGTTTGGGTCCGGCAGGCCGGTGCAGGCCCGCCCATGGTTGGGATATTATACAGCAGGTGAGGCAATTATGATAACGCACGCGACATTGGCGCCGATGCGCCCGGAGGCTCAAGCCTCCGGCTCGCCTTACAAAGGCCGCCTCCGCGGCCTGATGCTATAGCCCGCGCAGGCGGCCTTCGTTGTGCTAGCCCGCCCGTTGACAGGCCGGGCGCCGCCGGGGGAGATACGCCTGGTGGACGCGGGATTCTCCGCCCTGCGACGGATAGGCGGGGCGGGGGTTCGGTGCTATACTGGCGATGAGCGCAACTGCGCGGGAGAGCTTTCGCATGTATCGCATGGGCGAACAACACTATAACCGGGCTTTTCATTTGCTGGGATGGGCCGGCCCTGGTCGTACTGTGCCCATCCACTGCTTGACATAATATAGCAATCGTTATCAGACGATAATCAGCGGCGGCTGTGGGCTCGTACAGGGTCCACGGCCGCTTTTTTGTTGCCCGCCATGCCCCTGTACCCGCCTGCCCGCCGGAACGGGGGGCTACCATGACGCTCATTGCGAGTTTGCAGAATACCCAGGTGAAGCAGATCCGCGCGCTGGCCCGGCGCGGTGAGAGGGAACACACGGGCCTGTTCTTCGTCGAGAGTGCGCGCGCGGTGATCGAGGCCATGCAGTTGCACATCCCGCTCGATACGCTGGTGATCGCGCCCGCGCTGCTCAAGAATGCCCGGCTCCAGGCGCTGGCGCAGGCCCAGCGGC
>DASSGZ010000568.1:0-2629 GCA_035693165.1 Chloroflexia bacterium
GCAGGCCGGTTTGAAACCGGCCCCTACAACGCAAAAGCACAATGGCACACTACTAACCGATTGGTCGGTGTCGGGGCGGGTTTGAAACCCGCCCGCGTCCCTACACGGCACTCGTCCTGACCACTGACCACCAGCTACTGACCACTGACCACTAATTCGTCGAACTCCAGCGGTTCGCCCTGGTGCAGAGTGATGCCGTTGGCGTCGAGGACCAGGCGGATGGCCTGGCCGCTCGCGTTGCCGTCGATGTACTGCACGGGGCGGCCCGGCGGGCTGCTCTGCGAGAGTTCGCCTTCCGCACCGACCACCTTAGCCTGGCCCTTTTCGCTGACGAACATCCGGTCGTTGCCCAGCGGCAGGAAGCTGCCCACCTGCACCTGGTCGAACGGCGGGATCGGCGAGGTCAGCTTGCGCTTATAGGTCAGTGTGAACTCGCCCTCGTCCTCCTCGACCCAGCCGATGCGGTTGTCGTCGAACTGCAGGTTCCACTCGTCCCAGAATCCGTCGTCGTACTCGTAGCGCACGCGACCCAGCACGCGGAAGCCGCGCCCGCGGATCTGGCCGTGCGCGCCCAGCGCCAGCCGCGAGGGATACTGCGCCAGCTTGGCCGTCTTGCCGGTCAGATCGACGCCGGTGTCGTGGATGTAGAGCGAGGCGCCGCAGTAGGGACAGACCACCAGCGTCGTGTACGCGCTCTGCACCTCGATGGGGCCGCCGCAGTTGGGACAGTTGAGTGACTTCGCCATCGCTTAGCCCGCAATCGCCGCCGCGATGATGATCGCCAGGCCGAGGATGAACGCCCCCGCGATGATGGCGACCGCGCGGTTGCCTTGCTCGAAGATCGCCCGCTGCATGTCGGTGGGCGTCAACATGTCGAAGACTTTATAGCCGATATACAAGAGCACCATGCCGACCGCGGCATAGACCAGTGAGATAATGAAGATCCGGATATCGGATTCCAGGGTGGGCGTCGGGTTCGTGGGCACAGCACTCCTCCTAAGCATTGTCCGGCATGGTCATCCAACGGGGCGAATATCGCGATTCCCAAACGTATTCTAGCGGTTGGCCCGCCGCCTTGTCAACTCTGCCGCCCCGCCGCGGGGCCCCGCCGCCGCCCGGCGTATCAACTAATCCCTGTAGAATCTTACCAACTTGTAGGACTTGCCCGCCCCCCGCCGCGCAGACCCCGTCCTCACCCCTGATCTACGCACGCCGGCCCCCGTGCGTCTCACCCCGCCCCATCTGCGCCCATGTGACCATTTTCTGACGCTTTCGTGACCCGCCCCGGTGCGCCCCGCAACTCATAGTACGCAGCACTCGTCGGGAGGCTGTCACGATCCGCGGGCGAAATGCGTATCCATTACATGGGTGTAGCCATATACATAGAGAAATAGGCACCGGCCAGGTGGCGGCGTTGCCGGGCCGCCCCGCATTGTGGGAGGCACCAACATGCCGGATCGATTGCGAACTGGGGACCTTCATTGGGCCGAAAGCGACGTGACCGACGGCCCACGAGCGGGACAGGCGCTGCGCCAACCCATTATCCCGTGGTTTGACAGCACCTGGGGTGGCGCCCGCGACGACGCTGTGCCGCAGAACCGGGCCGGCTTTTCCGAGTTGCCCCTGCTGGTCGTGCTGGCGATCCTGGGCGCCGGGCTGCCGGGCGAGGCGGCCTTGAGCGCGCTGGCGCTGACGGTAGCTGTGTTCGCGGCCATCGGGCGGCGGCCCCTCAACCCAGGGGTGGTGCGCGGCCTGATCTGGTTGTACCGGCCCCTGGTCCTCGGCGAACTGCTGCTCTGGTGGACCAACTGGGGATCGACCGAGTCCACCGGACCGGTGCTGGGCGACTATGCGCTGATTGTGCTGCTCGCGTGGCTGCTGGTCGCCGTGAGCCGCCGGGTGTGGGCGCACGCCCGGCCCGCATAGCCGGCCCCGGTCCTTCGCGGTGTAGGGGCGAACCCACGTGTCCGCCCTGCCGCCCTACTGGGCGGTTCGTCCCGCGTAGGGGCGGACCCACGTGTCCGTCCTGCCGCCCTGTGGTGTAGGGACCGGTTTCAAACCGGCCCGCCGCCTACGCGCCCGGCGCAGCGGCAGCGGGCGCCACGTCGGGGCGCTGGTTTTCGAGCAGCCGCCAGAGAATCACCAGCAGCACGGTGAACACCAGCACATAGGGTAGCAGCACGGCCAACCCGAATTGCTGGGCCAGCACGCCCGCGCCCCAGGGAAACACCGCCGCGCCCGCGCTGCCGGCGCTCGCCATGAAGCCGATGGCGCTGGGCAGCAGCCGCGCGGGCACCAGTTCGGGCATGATGGCGATGGTCGTGGGGAAGATCGGGCCGAGGGCGAAGCCGGTGAGCACCAGGCCCGCCGCCGCGGCCACCGCGCCCGGCCCCACCCAGATGATCACCAGACCCGCGGCCACCCCGGCCAGGCAACTCGTGATCAGCCGCCGCGGCCCCACCCGCGCCGACAGCTTGCCCAGGACGATGCGGCCCAGGGTCAGCCCCAGCCAGTAGCCGCTGACCATCCACCCCGCCGGCAGCGGGTCGATGTGCCGGGTCTCCGTCAGCAGGCTGTAGCTCCAACTGCCCAGGCTCACCTCCGCGCCGACATAGGCCAGCAAGAACGC
>DASSGZ010000569.1:0-23303 GCA_035693165.1 Chloroflexia bacterium
GCCGTCTCGTCGTCGTCCACCGCCACGGCGTTACGCACGTCGTGCAGCGTGTGCAGCCCTGGGTCGAGCCAGGTCACCACCAGGGTCAGCCCCAGGATGGTAAACAGGCCCATCGCCAGCGCCAGCCCGCCGTTCACGAGGACGTTCTTCTTGAAGCTCTCGGACGAGGTGGGGTCGCCGGGCGGGTCGGTCACGTGGAACAGGTCGTCGCTGGCCTCGCTGGCCGCCTGCGACTGCAGGCTCAGGCTGTCGATCTTCTGCACGATCTCGTCGTAGCGCGAGCGGTCGGCCTCATACTGCTGCTGGAGTTCGAGCAGGCCCGGATTGGGCGGCGCGCCCGCCGCGCCCGCCGACGGGTCGTTGCGCAGGAACTTCGCCAGCGCGTCGCGCGACTTCTCCATCTGCTTCTGATACTCGTCGCGTTGCGCCGTGTAGAGTTGCATCGCCGTGGTCGATTGGCGCAACTGGGTCTCATTGAGCCGTTTGGTGAACAGTTCGATCACCTGGGTGACGATGGCCTTACAGTAGTCGGGCCGGCGGTTCGTGTAGCTGATCTTCACCAGGTGGTCGCCCAGAGCGTTGACGCTCACGTTGCGCTGGATATCGACGACGACCGTGCCGGCCACTTCATCCGTGGGCATGGGGATCCCCGCGCCGCGGGCGACCTCCAGGCTGAACTGTTGCGTGCGCAACAACTCCTGCAACACGTTCATCTGGTTCACCGCCGGGCTGACATAGCTGTTCCAGTTGCTGTTGACGCTGAGGTAGATGGGCTGCTCGACCCAGACCGTGGCCGAAGAGCTGTACCCCTGCTTGGCGAAAAAGAGGGCGCCGAAGGCCACCCCCGCCACCAGCAGCGCCGCCGCCAGCAGGCGCCATTTCAGCCGCAAGGCCGATTCGATATAGCGTCTCACATCCATTCCCCCGTTCTGCTCACCAGCCCGGCAGCGCAAGGCACGCCGGTCGCCACAACCTGGCTTAAGTCTACCAGTGGGGGCTTGCGGGTGTCTGAATTGCCGCGACGGGGATCATTACAGCTTTGACATGCCGGATCTGAGGGCAGGCACCTTATACATCTGAACCGCTGCGTTTATTCTTACAGCCTGTTAATAATAAACCCCAGGGATCCGCGTGCGCATAGCCCTGTCCCGGCCTGCCGGCGCCCTGCGCACTGAGCAGCCCCCCGCGCTCCCGCAGCGCCCCCGCCGATCTCCCCCCGAAGAAGCCACACAATAGGCAAAAATGCGGCGCCATCCGCTGCGGGCGGGTTCGGCGGGCCGGGACGCGCCGGGCGGCCGGGGGCCTCCGGCGCATCGGGCCGGTTCAGCTATTTGTAAGCATTGCCCGGTATGGTATAATAGCTGGGTATTCCTCTCTATAGCGGGGCGCGCTACTCGCCGGCCATTGTGGAACACCCACCGATGCAGACAGTTCAGCCAACCACACTTGTCGCATAGCGGTGCGCGCTGCAGGCCCGTCGGCGCCTCGCCCGGCACCGACCCAACGCCCGAAACCGATCGCGTCCAACCCGGTGTAGCTAAGGAAAGCAGGTATGGCCCAAACCGAGTCCCCCAGCGCCCCGGCGGCGCCGAGCAACAGCAATTCCCCCACCGGCACCCGCGACCCCGGTGCCGTGCCTGCCCCTAAAGGGGCATCGAAAGAGGCACCGCCGGCCACCCCGCGCCCGCGCACCCTGGCCGCGCATCCCTGGTTCGACATCCCCACGCGCCTGGTGATCCTGATCCTGGGCATAATGCATGCGCGCGCCGCGCTGGGGACGCCCGCCATGGCCGTCCTGCTGCCGCTGGTGGCGATCTATGCCGGGGCGCTGCTGATCCGGGTCCTGGCCGTGCTGCCGGCGGGGGCGCCCCGGCGGCGCTCCGCCGCGCCGCTCGCGGGCGAGACGACGGCCGGGCTGCAGTTCCCGCTCGACGCCGCCTTCATTCTCGGCGTCACGGTGGCCGGCGTCCACGGCGGCAGCCTGTCGGTACCCTTCATGGTCATCCTGGCCGGGACGCGCTTCTTTGCCTGGAACCCTGGCCGGCCCACCTGGCGGCTGCTGTGGCCGTTCGCGCTGCCGCTCCTGGTCTTCGCCGGGCGCGCCTACGATACGCTGAGCGATTCGGTGGTGATCGCCGCGCTGGTCCGCGAGACGATGCTGACCGAGTGCCTGCTGTTCATGGTCTACCTGGGCACCCGCCAGATGAACCAGGGCTTCACCGCCGTGGCCGAGCTGGCGACCGCCGTGGCCGAGCGCGATCAGCGCCTCGACGAGGCCGAGCACCGCGCCGAGAACGACGCGCGCCGGCTGGCCGAGCAGGTGCTGTATCTCACGGTGTTGCAGAACGGCATCGCCGCGATTAACTCGGCCATGGCCCTGGACGATCTGCTGCAAATGATCGTCACCAATGCCGTCCGCGTGCTGAAGGCCGAGCAAAGCTCCATCGGCCTGATCGACGAAGCGACCGGGGAACTGGTCATCCAGGCGGCCACCGGCGTCAAGGCGAGCACGCTGCGCCGCCAGCGCTTCCGCCCCGGCTTCGGCGTAGCGGGCCTGGTGATGCAGACGGGCGAACCCCTGCTGGTCGGCGATGTGTTGCAAGACCCGCGCTACGTCCACCCCTACGCCGAGGACGGCGACGACGCGAACAAGCGCCCCGCCGGGCCGGTCACGCGGACGATCCTCTGCGTGCCGCTCATGGTCGAGCATCGCGTCATCGGCGTGCTGAGCGCCACCCACTCGCAGCCTAACGCGCTCACCCAGGACGACCAGCGCTGGCTGATCAGCTTCGCCGAGCAGGCGGCCCTGGCCGTCTACCGCACCCGGCTGCTCGAAGAGCGCACACAGCAGAGCGAGGAACTACGCCGCCGGGGCGAACTCATCTCCAGCCTGATGTCGATCCGCCAGGCCGTGGTCAGTTCGTTGAACCTGCAGCAGGTGCTCGACACCGCCATCTCGCGCATCGGCGAGTTGATCCACTTCGACTACGGCCTGATCTATTTGCAACACCCGCGCACCGGGCACTTTGAACTGGCCGCGACCAACGCCGATCCCGCCACGGTGCCCGACGAATTGGCGATGGGCCCTGACACCCTGGCGATGCGCCTGTGGGACCAGGCCCTGCCCACCGGCTCGGCCCTGGGAACCAACGACCAGCTCTGCGTGCTCAGCCTGCCCCTGGTGAACCGCGGCAAGACGCTCGGCTGCATCTTGCTCGCCCGCGCAGCGGCCGGCCCCTTCACCGAGATGGAGCGCGATGCCGCCTACCAGCTTGCCAGCGCGGCCACCATTGCCGTGGACAACGCCCGGCTGTTCAGCAGCCTGTCGAAGCAGGAACAGCAGGCCACCGCGCTCTATCGCCTGATGATCAAGGTCAGCGATGCCACCGACCGGCGGCAACTGGCCCAGGTGGTCTGCGAGGAGTTGCAACACATCGCCAACGCCCGCGCCGCGGCGCTGCTGGTCCACGACACCGACCAGGCCCGCTTTGTCGGCTGGGCCGCCACCGGCGATTGGCAAGATCGCCACGATGTGACCAGCGTGGTGCTGTCCGCCCACGGCGACCCCTTCGTGAGCAACATCCTGCTGGCCTTGCAACAGCGCACCTCGCCCGATCTGCTGGTGTTCCCCGAGGTGCCCATCCAGGGCGACGACATCTTCGACGGCCCCGGCTGCGTCACCATCCCGCTGACCATGGCCCGGCGCATCTATGGCCTGCTCATCCTCCGCCCCGGCACCGACCCGGCCATCGAACCCGAAAGCCGCGAACTGGTCAACCTGGCCGTGTCCCACTGCACGGTGGCCCTGGAGCGCGCCGAACTGTTCGAGCAAACGCTGGCCGCCGCCCGCCAGTCGGGCATCCTGCACAAGATCGGCACCGAAGTCCAGGCGTCGCTCGACCCGGTCACGGTGGTGCAGACGATGGCCTCCGGCGCGCTGCTGGCCCTGCCCATCGATTCCTGCGAGGTCTACATCTTCGACGCCGAGCGCAAGAATCTGCTGCGCACGGGAGTCGGCGTCAGCCGCACGGCGGAAGAAGTGGGCTGGCGGCCCGGCCCCGACCGCATCCCCGTCGAAGGCAATGCCTCGGTTCAGGAAGTGCTGCACTCGCGCGGGCTGGTCACGGACGATGTGCGCGTGGGCGCGCGCTCACTGAGCGATACCTTCGGAGTAAGCGTGGTGCTGGGCCGGCTCATGGGCAGCGCCGAGCCGCTGGGCATCGTCCGCCTGCGCACGGTCCTGCCCGCCGAGGAGTTCATCCGCCGCCACGCCACCTTCTGCCAGACGCTCTGGATGCACTCCGGCGGCGCGCTGGAACGCAGCCACCTCTACACGACGACGGCCAACCAGGCACGCATGCTGCGCCAGCGCGCCCAGCAACTGACCGATATCCTCGATCTGGGCCATCTGTCCGCCGCCGATGTGCCGCTGAATACGCTGCTGCCTCAGATCGCCGCCGGGATCACCCGCAGCCTGGGCTTTGCCGCCGTGGAAATCCGCGAGATCGACGCCGAGCCGGCAGCCGACGCCCTGGCGCGCAGCGAGCCGGCCCCCGGCATGGTGCCCCTCAGCCTGCTGGAGCGCATGCTGCAGGCCGGGCACCGCCCGCGCGCTGATTTCAACGGTGTGTACATCGAGGAAGCGCGCCTGGCCGAGATCCTGCACCGGCCTCCGCAGCCCGGCGTCGTCAGCGTGGGCCGCCCGCACATCCTCATGCCGCTGGAGTCGACCGGCGGCGGCGCTCTCGGCTATCTGATGGCGACCCCCGCTCCGCATACGGAAATCACCGATGCGCAGTCCGAGCATGAACTGCTCGAAGTGTTGAGCATTTTCGCCCAGCGCACTGCGCTGATCGTGGAGAACCACCGCGTCTATTCGCAATTGCTGACCAGCAAGCGCAAGATCGAGTCGGTCGTGCTCTCGATCAGCGACGGGGTGATCGTGACCGACGAAGAACTGAACATCATGATCACCAACAGCCTGGCCGACCAGTTGCTGGGCGTACCTGCCGAGGAGAGCCGCGACCTGCCGCTGCACCGCTTCATCGACAACGCCGCGCTGCTGGCCCAGGTGGAAGAGTGCATCACCACCGGCGTCTCGACCACCGCCGATGTCGACTTCTTCCTGGGCCGCGAGGAGCGCACCTACCAGGCCGTGGTCCACCCCATCGCCGCCCTGGAGATGGGCATGCTGGGCGTCGTGCTCACCCTGCGCGACGTGACCCTGGAGCGGGCCACCGAGCGCGCCAAGTCCGACTTCCTGTCCATCGTCTCGCACGAGCTCCGCACGCCGCTGAACTCGATCATGGGCTTTCTCGACATCATCCTGATGGGCAAGACCGGCCCGCTGACCGAGCTCCAGCAGGACTTCCTGTCCACGGCCAAGCACGAGTCGGTGGCGCTGCACCGCCTGATCAACGACATCCTCGACTACTCGCAGGTGCAGAGCGGCATGTTGCGGCTCGAAATGCTGCCGATGGACCTGTCGGCGGCGCTGACCCGTGTGGTCAATCACGCCGGGCCGCGCATGGCCGAGGACCAGCTCACCCTGGTCAACGACGTGGCCCCGCAGGTGCTGGTCATGGGCGACGAAGTGCGGCTGGAACAGGTGTTCAAGAATCTGCTCGACAACGCGGCCAAGTTCACCGACGTGGGCGGCGAGATTCGGCTGACCGCGACGGTCGATGTCAACACGGTGCTGGTCAGCGTGAAAGACACGGGCTGCGGCATCCCGCTGGCCCAGGTGGGCCACGTGTTCGACCGCTTCTTCCAGGCCGAGAACCGGTCCAACCGCCGCAAGCGCGGCCTGGGCCTGGGCCTCGCCATCTGCCGCAATATCATCGAAGCCCACGGCGGGCGTATCTGGATCGAAAGCGAGCCGAGCGTGGGCACCACCGTGTTCATCGAGTTGCTGCTCTTCCGCCCGGACAGCGAAAACGACCTGTACAAGTTCGACGTGAAAACCGGCGAAGCGACCTTCACCCGGCGCTAGCCCGTGTCAAGGGTCTGTCACGCTGAGCGGAGCGAAGAGTCTCGTCTTGAGCCCGACCGCGACCAGATTCTTCGCTGCGCTCAGAATGACAGTTCGGACGAAGCACTGCTAGCCCCGCCCCTTCGCTAATATCCCCCCAACGCCGGGGCCGGCCCGCTGCATGCGGAGACGGTCCCGGCGTTTTCTGCCCGCGCTGGGGTGCCACGGCAAAACTTGCGGCTTTGTAAGCACCCCGGCGCGGCGCCTACAGCCAGTTGTAAATCGATGGTGGTACATTGAGATTGCAATATCGGAACACGACCGGATCGCACGCACCCCGGCGCCGGCGTTCCGGTAAGGGAGGGCGCAATTACCTGGAATCGCCCGGCCCGTATGATCTCGATAGGGCGGGACACTACAGTGAGGTCGTCATGTTGATTGAGGACAGCAAGCAGACAGCGGTCATCACGCGGCCCAACAGCGCCGGCCCGGCGGCGGACGCGGAGTTCGAGGCGCTATCGCAGACCCTGGCGGCGCGGGTCCGCGAGGCCGACCTGGCCGAGCGGCACCGGGCGGCCCGCCGGGCGGCCCGCTGGCCGCGCATGCTGCTGCGCATCTTGATCGACGTGGTGCTGCTCAACATCGCCTTCATGCTCGCCTACTGGGCGCGCTATGAGGCCCAGGTGCTGCGCGATGTGGCCCCCGAATTCTATCACGAGGTGTCCGATTTCGTGGTCTTCCAGATGCTGTTCCTGGTTATCGGGCCGGTGGTGCTTTATGCCCGCGGAGTCTACGCCCAGCCGCGCGGCAGTTCCCTGTTCGACCAGGTGGGGCGCATCGCCGGGGCGGGCATGTTCACCGTCTGCGCGGTATTGCTGACCAGCCTGGGTTTTGCCTCCGGCGTGCCCTCGCGGCTCTTCTTCGTCTACCTCTGGCTGGCGATCATCGTCACCTTCGGGGCCGAGCGCTACCTGATCAAGCAGGTGCGCCGGGTGCTGTGGAGCCGCGGCATCAACGAGCACCGCGTGATCATCGTCGGCGCCACTCCGGCGGGCCAGCGGGTCATGAAGCACATCGTCGACCGCCCGGCCATGGGCTACCACCTCATCGGCTACCTCGACGACCGGGTGCAGGAGCGACGCTGGGCCGTGCCGTTCACCGGCAAACCCCGGCCCGCGCGTCTGGGCAGCGTGAAGGACCTGGAGCAAATCATCGCCGATCAGCACGTCGATGAAGTGATTATCGCCCTCGGCGCCACCCGCCGCACCAACCTGTCGGGCTTGCTGGCGCGCTGTAGCGCCCTGCGCGTTAATTACCGGTTGGTGCCCGACCTGTTCGAGATGCGCTTCGACCATACCGAGACGGAATCGCTCGACGGCATTCCGCTGGTCGGGCTGAAGGAGCCGGCCCTGCGCGGCGGGCGCCTGGCCCTCAAGCGGGCTATGGATATCGTGCTGGCCGTGGTTGCGCTGGTGGTGCTGGCCCCCGTGCTGGCCGTGCTGGCCCTGGCGATCCGTCTGGAGAAGCCGCACGGGCCGATCCTGTTCCGCCAGCAGCGCGCCGGGCGCGGCGGCAAGGTCTTCACCTGCTACAAGTTCCGGTCGATGCGCCCCGACGCCGAGGCGCTGAAGGCCCAACTGCTGGCCCTGAACGAGGCGAGCGGCCCGATCTTCAAGATGAAGAACGACCCGCGGGTCACGCGCGTGGGCCGCCTGTTACGGCGCACCAGCTTGGACGAACTGCCGCAGTTGTTCAACATCCTGCGCGGCGACATGAGCTTTGTCGGCCCGCGCCCGCCCATCCCCAGCGAAGTCACAGCCTACAACGACTGGCACCTGCAGCGGCTCGAAGTGACGCCGGGGCTGACCGGCCTCTGGCAGGTCAGCGGGCGCAGCCGGCTCACCTTCGACGAGATGGTGACGCTCGACCTCTATTACGCCGAGAACTGGTCGCTGCTGCTCGACTGCCGGGTGCTCCTGCAAACGCTGCCCGCCGTTCTCCTCCAGCGCGGCGCCTACTAGCCGCACCCCGCCCTTCGGGCAAAAAGAGACCCGCGCCGGAAGCCGGCGCGGGTCTTGGCGTCAGGACGTTCGCCGCCGCAACAGCAGCCCGCTGCCGAGGGCCAGCCCGGCCACCACTAGCCCCAGCAGCCAGCCGAGATCCGAGGTACCCGTGCGCGGTAGTTCGCTGGGCGCGGGGCCGTTGTTGGACCCCACCAGCGGCCCCACCTGGCTCACCGGCCCGGCTCCCTGCTCGCTGGGCGGCGCCGGGGAGGCGCCGCCGGTTGTCCCTGGCGGGGCGCTAACCGGCGTGCGGGTGGCCGTGGCCGCGGGCGGCGCCCCGATCCCGCCCACCACCGGGGCCGGCGTATTCGTGGGCGGCGCCCCACCGGCAGGTGCCGTCGCCTCCGGCGGCACGAGGACTGCGGTCGCAGTGGCCGTGGCGGGCGGCGCGCTGACCCCGGTGGTGGCCGTCGGCGGGGCCGCGCCCGGCGTCGATGTGGCCGGCGGCGGCGCCACGACCGTCACGCTGGTTGCCGTCGCCGTGGGGGCGGGCGGGCTACCCGCCGGGATGGGAGTGGGGGTATGCGTCGGGCGCACCTTTTGCGCCCCCGGCGTCGGTGTGTTCGTCGGCGTGTTCGTCGCCGTAGCGGTCGGCGGCATGGGCGTTGCCGTCGCCGTGGCGCTCGGCGGGATGGCCGTCGCCGTGGCGGTAGCGGTGGGTACATCCGGCGTGCTCGTCGCGGTGGCCGTGGGTGGCGCTGCCGTCGCGGTCGCGCTGGCCGTCGCGGTCGGCGGGGCCGCCTGCTGCGTCGGCGTGGCCGTCGCGGCGACGACACAGTAGTTCGAGTTGACGCCGTCGGTGTCGTCCAGGCGGCGTTCGCCATAGCGCACGCCACCCGCCAGCGAGGTCAGCATCCGTCCCCAGAAGGCGTCGCCCTGATACGCGCACGGGGGATTGCCCACCTGCAACGTCAGGGTGCTGTCCGGCCCGATTACCGCCGTCTGCCCGTCGTAGAAGATCTGGTGGTCGATATTGTCGTCCACCTTCATGTAGGTCGCCAGGCCGATATGATAGCTGCAATGCTGCGAACTGTTGGTGAACACCGCCGAGGTGTGGTCGGGATGATCGGTAATGTGGGCATCCAGGTCGCCACGCGGATCGGGCGCGCAGTCGCTCAGCGGCGTGAGGCCGGGAGTTCGCGTCGGTTTGTCGCGGGTCAGCGGGGCGGCGCCGGCGCCGTTCGCCAGGCCGGCCCCCGCCAGTAAGACTAGAAGGAAGGGCAATAACAGCAACCGTCCGCCCAGTCGCGCACGCGGGGCGTGAAAATAGGGAAACATGGGAACACAACCTCCGGAGTCCAGATAAGTAAGATGTAGTAGGAAGACGCAGACCTTATGCAATTCCAAGCCGGAAAAGGGTTTGCGCGTCGGGAGGCCAACTGTTCCACCCGTTCTACTATCCCTAATAGCAAGACTGGTACCACGTCGACTAAAGAAATAGATGAATCTCAATATACGTTAATCTGGTACCGATATTGCCCAGTTTTGGTACCCCACCCTGTAACGGACGGGACCCGGCGAGGTTGCAAATGCTACAATCCGGAGCATGGCCCCGCGGCCGGCCGGGCTGCGTCTCGGGTCGCATCGAGATACACCCCTGGTCCGTTGCCGGGGGCGGTCCGGGCGTGCTACGCTGTCGGCAGGGAAGCGACCCCACGCATGGATAGCTGCAGGAGGAACGCGGATATGGCTACGGAACAGACGACAGGCGCAACCGCCGAGCGGATCGGGCGCATCGAAAGCGCGGTGCTGCAGGAACCGATCTGGCGCGACCAGGGCGGGGCGCCCATTCCTCTGGCCGAGTTGATGGCCCAGCAGGGCGTGCCGGGCGTCAGCATCGCGGTGATCCACGACGGCGCGCTGGAGTGGGCGCGCGGCTACGGCGTCCGCGAGGCCGGCCGGCCCGACCCGGTGACGCCGGAAACGCTGTTCCAGGTCTGCTCGATCAGCAAGCCGGTGACGGCCGTGGCGGTGCTGCGGCTGGTGCAGGAGGGCCGGCTCGACCTGGACGAAGATGTGAACCACTACCTGCGCTCCTGGCGCGTCCCGGCGAACGGCGACTGGCAGCCGCGGGTGACGCTGCGCCAGTTGCTCTGCCACGGCGCCGGGATGACGGTCCACGGCTTCCCCGGCTACGGCGCCGCTGCCCCGCACCCCACCCTGCGCCAGGTGCTCGACGGCGTGCCGCCCGCCAATACGCCCCCGGTGCGCGTCAACGCCCTGCCCGGCACCCAGTTCCGCTATGCCGGTGGCGGCGTCAGTATCGTGCAGCAGGTGTTGCTGGATGTGACCGGCCTGCCCTTTGCCCAACTGATGCGCGAGCTGGTGCTCGACCCGCTCGCAATGCGCGACAGCACCTACGAGCAGCCCTTACCCCCCGCCCGGCAGGCGGCCGCCGCCACCGGCCACCGCTCCGAGGGCGCCCCCGTGGCCGGTAAGTGGCACATCTACCCGGAACAGGCCGCGGCAGGACTGTGGACCACCCCCAGCGACCTGGCCCGCCTGACAATCGACATCCAGCAGGCGCGGGCCGGCGCCCTCGGCACTCTCTTGCGCCCGGAGACAGTGGCGCAGATGCTCACGCCGCAGGTGGAGGAACATATCGGGCTGGGCTTCTTCCTGGAAGGCGCAGGGCTGGACCAGCGCTTCGCCCATGGGGGCGACAACGAGGGCTACAAGGCCAACTTCGTGGCCTTCAGCGAGCGCGGCGAGGGCGTGATCGTCGCGACGAACGGCGACCTGGGCTGGATCGTCTGCGACAACCTGACGCGCACCGTCTGGCGGGAGTACGGCTGGCCTGATTTCCCCGGCGCCCCGCATGTGGGCACGGCGTTCGACGCGGCGCGGGCGGCGGCCTGCGCGGGCCGCTATGAGCTAAAGCCCGGCTATACGCTGGAGGTGTCGGTGCGCGACGGCGCGCTCTATTTGCAGGCGACCGGGCAGCCCGCCTTCGCGCTCCAGCCGTGCAGCGCGGACGCGTACTTCGCCGAGGCGGTCGATGCCGAGGTGGCCTTCGAGATGGAGGACGGCAAGGCGACGAAGCTGATCTTCAAGCAAAACGGCAAGGAGACGCCCGCGCCGCGCCAGGACGCCACGCCGGGCTAATCCGCCAGGCGGTTCAAGGGGATTCCACATCCGCAGGCGGGGCCGCCAGATCGAGCACCAGGTGGACTTCCCCGGCGGCGCGGGCATATTCGCGGAAGCCGTAGCGCTGGTAGAGCGCAATCGCGTCGTGCCAGTCGTCATTGGTCTCGACCAGCACCTGGAGCCAGCCCCGCGCCCGCGCGGCCCGCACCAGGTGGGCGACCAGCGCGCGGCCCACGCCCCGGCGCCGCTGCGCGGGCGCCACCGAGATCCGCACCAGCCGCCCGCCCGGCCCCTCGGCCACCAGCGCCCCCGTGCCCACGGGTACGCCGTCGATCTCCGCCATGACGAACAGCGCCCCCTGCGCAACATAGTGCGCCGCGATGTCGTCCAGGTCGGGATTCAGGGTCTCGTCCAGCCGCCCGAAGTGCTCGGCCAGCCCGTTGAGGATCAACCGGCGGGCAACATCCTGATCGGCAGCGGTGAATAGGCGGATGACCAAATTTTGCGGAATCATGGTGGGCAATTGTGTCACAGTGGCACAAAACATGCCTCATTGGGTCCTAGCCCGCCTGAGGCACGGTTGGATATCGACCCCCCTGGTGATCCGAACTGCGAACAGGGAACCCCCTGCCTGAACTCGCCGGTGGGTCCGCGGCCCATTATGCAATCAGGTCGGGCAAATGTCAAACACAGTTTATACCGGCTGACCAGCCGCCGGCGAACCGCCGGGTGGCCGGGGCCGGCACAAGGCGCGGAGTATGGCACTGATCGAGGACGATATTAGCCAGGCAGCGCAAACCATCGTCGAGGGTATCTACGATCTCCTGGGCATGGCCGCGATCGTCGTGAACGCGGAAGGGATCGTGGTTGCCGCCGGCGACGCCGGCAGCGTGGGGCTGCCGTATCGCGAACCGGAGGGTGAGGCGGGCGCGGGCCTGCGCGTGCCGTTCGCGTTGCACGACCAGCGCGGCGAAGTGATTATCGCCGGTGGCGCCGAATCCAGGCTGCCCGCCCAGGAGCTCGCTCGCGGCATGATCGACCTGCTGATCAACCAGGCGCGCGTCGTGAGCGGGCTGCCCAGCCAGTACGAGTTGCGCAATCGCTTCATCCACGATGTGCTGCGGGGTACGGCCGGGACCGAGGCCGATATCCGGCGCACCGGCCATATCCTGGGCATCAGCTTCCGGCCCACGCGGGCCGTGATCCTGGTGGAGGCCACCGAATATCTCCTCGCGCCGATGAAGCAGACCTGGACCGAAACCGCCGAAGCCCGTGCCGGCCGGCGTGCGCAACTGCTCATCAGCAGCATCTTCCGCTTCTTCAACCGGCCCGGCGATGTACTGTGCGCCCATATCGGCGACGGGCAGATCGCCGTGCTGAAAACGGCGCGCGCCGAGGATCGCACCCTCTGGATTGAGCAAGGCCACAATATCCGTGCCGAGACGCCGTGGACGGTGTTGGCCGGGATCAAGCACACGGTCGAGGGGTTGCTGCCGCGCCTGCGCAACGAGATCGAGGCACCGATCACCGCGGGCATCGGGCGTTACTATACCGGCATTCGCGGCCTCATCCGCTCGTACCGTGAGGCTCGCGGCGCGCTGCGCCTGGGCTGCGAGGTGTACGGACCCAACCGTGTCTACACGCTTGACCAGATGTTGCTGGCCGCCTTTGCCGGCCTGAACGACATGCAGACCAAACGCGAACTGGCCCGGCAGCTCCTCCGCCCGCTCGACGCGGAACCCGAGTTGTGCGTCACGCTCGCCGCCTACTTTGCTCAGAGCTGTGTCCCCTCCACGACCGCTCAGCGGCTCGCCATCCATCGCAACACCCTCAACTACCGGCTCGACAAAATCACCACGCTGACCGGCCTGGATCCCCGGAACTTTGAGGAAGCCGTCCAACTGCGCCTGGCCTTACTGCTGGATAAAAGGCCCGGCTAGAGGGTTATGCATTTGCACATATATTCCGTGTTCAAGATCATATGCCAGTGGTGAATTTGGCGGCAAGAGATGGTTCTTAGTCGGATGCACAAATTCTCCGTATGGATTTACACCAATGTTTTGTCATCTAGACCTTGAAAATGTGGGTGTGGATCCGTTATATTAAGTGACAGCAGAACCTGGCTACATAGCTCGCGGCATGACTGTGCAGCCAGGTCGCTGAACCCTTTCCCCTTCTTCCCACGCCCACCCGGCTGCTGATACCGCCCGCCATGCACGTCCATCCTGTGCGGATGGCGCAGTAGCACACCCCAAAACCACCCCACCGGCCCGCGCGAGCTAGGACTAACGGCACTTCTCACCACCCGGCAATCCTGGTACGCTAGCAAGAGACCTGGATTCGCGGACCCGCTCGCCGCGCAACCGTTCCTGCAAATCGCTCTGTCGCGCACTGAGAGGTTGTAATGCTGTCCCATATGACCGATCCCCGACCTGGCGTCGTGGCCCGCCCGGATTTGCCGCGCCCGGTGGCCGAGGGCGCACCCGGCGCCGGAGGGACTGGTGCCGAGATACCCGACTTCCGGGAGTTCGGGGCGGGCACAGTCGATGCGCTTGCCGCCGGCATCGCCATCCTGGATCAATACGGCACGATCATCGCCGTCAACCGGGTCTGGCGCGAGTTTGCGCAGCAGAACGGGCTGCGCCTGCCCCGTGCCGGGGTGGGGGCCAATTACCTGGCGGTCTGCGACAGCACTGTGGGCGCCGACGCGGCCACGGCCCAGGCCGCCGCGGCCCGCATCCGCGCCGTGCTCGACGGCTCCGCCGCCGAGCCGACCCTGGAATATGTGATGGAGAGCGGGCAGGGCGCGCGCTGGTACGCCATGCGCGCCACCCGCTACGCCGGGGCCGGGCCGGGCCGCGTCGTCGTGGGCCACGAAGAGATCACCCGCCGCCGCCACGCCAACGACGAACTCCGTCGCGACCGCGACTTCATCGCGGCGGTGCTCGACACGACGAGCAGCCTGGTGGTGGTGCTCGACCGGGCGGGGCGCATCATCCGCTTCAATCGCGCCTGCGAACAACTCAGCGGCTACACCAGCGCCGAAGCCGCCGGCCGCTACCTCTGGGATCTGCTGCTGATTGCCGAAGAGGTCGCCGCGGTGCGACAGGTATTTGCCGAGGTGCAGGGGCAGGACTTCCCCATCCCGCACGAAAACCACTGGCGCACGCGCGACGGGCGCCTGCGCATGATCGCCTGGTCGAACACGGCCCTGCTCGACGCGGCGGGCGCGGTCGAGTACCTGGTCTGCACCGGCATCGACATTACCGAAAAGAAGCAGGCCGAAGCCGCGCGGCACCGCTCGGAAGCCCGCTTCGCCAAGATCTTCCACAGCAACCCGACCACGATGCTGATCAGCCGCCTGGCCGACGGCGTCATCCTCGACGCCAACCACAGTTGCCTGCAAGCCTGGGGCTACCGCCGCGCGGAACTGATCGGCGAACGCCTCACCACGGTGGGCCTCTGGGTGGACCCCGCCGCGCTCGCTCTGCTGACCCAGCGCCTGCATGAGGCCGGGTTTGTGCGCAACCAGGAAGTGGATCTGCGCAAGAAGACGGGCGAACTCCGGCGCGCCGCCGTCTCGATGGAGCTGATCGACATCGACGGCGAACCCTGCATCATGACCATCGCCGACGACATCACCGAGCGGCGCCGGGCCGAAGATGCCCTCAAGGAAAGCGAAGCGCGCTACCGCGACCTGTTTGAACACGCCCACGACCTCATCCAGAGTGTGGACGTGGATGGGGCGTTCCTCTACGTCAACCCGGCCTGGCGGCGCGCCCTGGGCTACGCCGAGGCCGAGATCGCTCACCTGCACATCCATGACGTGCTGCATCCCGATTATCTGAGGCAGGCGGCGGACCTGTGGCAACGGCTGACCGCGGGCGAAACCGTCGACCATCTCGAAACCGTGCTCGTCGCCCGCGATGGCCGCTCCATCGCCGTCGAGGGATCGATCAGTTGCAAGTTCGAAGGCGATCGGCCGATCTCGACGCTCAGTATCCTGCGCGACATCACCGCCCGCAAGCAGGCCGAGGAAGAGCTACGGCGCAGCGAGCAACAACTCAGCAAGATCTTCGACGTGGCCCCGGTGGGCATGGCCCTGGTGGCGCTCGACGGCACGCTGCTGAAGGTGAACACGGCGCTCTGCACCATGCTGGGCTATCGCGAAGCCGAACTCCGCGCGCGCACCGCCGGCCAGATCAGCCCCGCCGCCGACGCCGGGCTGGAGCCGCCCCTGGCCGCGCGGGCGGCCCGCGGTGAGATCCCCAGCTATACCGTCGAAAAACGCTACGTGACGCGCTGGGGCGATACGATCTGGGGCGAACTCACCGCCACTCCGATCCGCGACGCCGGGGGCCAGGTCCTCTACAACCTGGCGATCATCCAGGACATCACCGAGCGCAAGCGCAACGAAGAGGCGCTGCAGGAACTGACCATCCGCGACCCGCTCACGGGGCTGTACAACCGGCGCGGGATGCACCGGCTGCTGCGGGAAGAACTGGATCGCCACCGGCGCCACGGCGGTCCCCTGGCCCTGGTCATCTTCGACGTGGATCACTTCAAGCAGGTCAACGACACCTACGGCCATCAGGTGGGCGACGCGGTCTTGCGCTGGCTGGGCCACAGGCTGCGGGCGGGCATCCGCGCGCTGGACCGGGCCGTGCGCTATGGCGGCGAAGAGTTCGCCGTGATCCTGCCCGGCGCGGGCGCGCGCGAAGCGCTGGCCCTGGCCGAACGCCTGCGCGAGGCGGTGGCCGCCGAACCCTGCGTGGTCGCGCTGGACAATGAGCCGCCGCTGGCGATCCCCGTGCGCATCAGCCTGGGCGTCGCCTGCACCGACGCCGTGCGCGGCACGGAACACGATCTGATCCAGGCCGCCGATGCCGCACTGTACGCCGCCAAGCACCAGGGTCGCAACCGCGCGGTCCCCTTCCGCCCCCGGCTCGCCGCGCCACCCGACAGCGCCTGATCAGGCCGCCCGGCCTTACACTGATGAGACTTGTGCCCCACCAGGGCGGACACGCCGGTCCGCCCCTACACTGACAATTACCGTCTCGTCGGGCGCAGACCGAGACTCTTCGCTCCGCTCAGAGTGACAATGGATGAGTGAAGGGCTATTCGGCGGGCGCTAACGGCAGGCGGACGGTGAAGGTGCTGCCTTCGCCCACGGTCGACTCCAGGCTGATGCTGCCGCCGTGCTGCTCGACGATCTGGCGGGCAATGAACAGGCCCAGGCCGAGACCGGCGCCGCGGGGGGCCTCCCCGGACGGCCCCTGATAATAGCGCGCAAACAGCGAACTGCGCACGTCCGATGGAATGCCCGGCCCATGGTCCTGCACGGTAATTTCCGCTTCCTCCACGCCCCCGTCCCCGCCGTTTTTGCGCGGGCGCGGGGTCGCGGGCAACCGGCCGACGCGCACCTCGATGATCGGACTCGCCGGAGCGTACTTGGCGGCGTTCTGTAGTAAGTTCAAGATCACCTGTGTGAGCCGCTGCGAGTCCACATCGACCAGCAGCGGCGCGCCGTCGTCCGGCGTGGCGAGGTCGATAGTCTGGGTGGGCGTCAGCATGCGGCCTTGCTCCACGGCCTGCTCCAACACAGCAACCAGATCCGCCCGCTGCTTGTTCAGCGTGAACTTGCCCGCCTGCAGACGCGTGACATCGAAAAGATCGTCGATCAGGCGGTTGAGGTAGCGGATCTGCTGATCGAATTTGCCGACATATTCGCCAATGCGCGGGTCCCAGCCCGGTTGGATCTCCTGCTTGCGGATCAAGCGCTTGAGCAGATCGGCATAACCGTGCAGCGGCACAAGGGGTGTGCGCAATTCATGGCTGGCGAGCGAGACAAATTCGTCTTTGAGCCGATCGAGGTCCTTCAACTGCTGGAGGGCGCGCACCGGCTGCGTGATCTCGGTCACGGCGAGGACCAGAAACTGTTCGTCGGTATCGTTGTTCCCCAGGCCAAAGCGGAGCGGCGTCAGGCTGCAATCCCAAACCGTGGTCTCTTCCTCGTGGGGGAAATGCACGTGGGCCTCGGGCAGGCGGCGGAGCACACCGGCCTCCATCACCGATTGGAGGAGCGTCACGGCGTCATCGAGGGTCGCCGTGAAAAAGGCCAGGTCCCGCCAGCGCCGTCCGATGATCTCGGCCCGCGGGTAGCCGGTCGCCCGTTCGGCCACGTCCAGGTAGCGCGGACTGGCCTGCAGCAAACGGGCCGTCTGCGTCTCGAAGAGCGCCACGGCCACCTGATCGGCCCGCTCGACCATCAGCTTGAGGTTCTCGCGCCGCTCAACGGCGTCGTGCTCTAATTGCGCCGAAAGGTCATCGGCATAGAGCACCACGCCATCCACTTTGCCGCCGGCCTCGTGGGTGGGCACAATGGTGTAAATGAAGTAGCGCGGCACCGGCACACCGTGCTCATTGGGGATATTGACCAGCATACGCGATGTAGTGCGCACGGTATCCTGCCGGTACACCTCGCGGACGATAGGCACCAGGCTGCCCTGTGCCCGATCGGTGAAAATCTCGGCCAGCGGGCGGTTCACAACCGCGCGGGCGCCCAGCAGCCGCGCGTAGCGCGAGTTAAAGGCTTCAATCTGCAAGTCGGGTCCGTGCAGCACCAGGATGTAGAACGGCGCCAGTTCGACCATATCGGCCAGCCGGGTCCGCTCGGCCATGAGGCGGCGGGTGGCTTCGGCCAGTTCTTCCGTGCGCGCCTGCAACTCCTCGTTGGTCGTCTCCAACTCCTCGTTGGTGGCCTGCAACTCCTCGTTGTTAGTCTCCAACTCCTCGTTGGTGGCCTGCAACTCCTCATTGGTGGCCTCAAACTCCTCATTGGTGGCCTGTAACTCCTCCTGCGTGAGCATCATTTCCTCGTTGGCGGCCTGCAGTTCTTCGTTCGCGTCCTGCAGCTCCTTGTTCATCTCACCCAGCCGGCGGTTGGAGACCTGGAGTTCCGCCACCAGTTGTTTTTGCTCGCGCTGGCTGGCGTCCAGCCGCTGCCGGGTCAGCACCTGCTCGGTCATGTCGATCACGTTGATCACGGCCAGCTCGGGGGCGCTCGTATCGAGAAACATTAACACAATGCTCAGCGTCAGGTAGCGCACTTCCCCGCTGGGCGCCGGTTCCACCTCCACCTCCGGCAGCGTCACCGCGCTGCGCTCTCGAAAGACCCCGTCGATGGCGCTGCGAACCTGCTCATAGGGCAGCCCGCGCGCCGAATGCAAAAAGTCCTGCTCGGGGGCGGCATCGTGAATGCCCAGCAACCGCCGCGCCGCACTGTTGATCGTCACGATGCGATAGGTCCGGTCGATCACCGCCACGCCGTTCGGCAAGAAGCGGAGCACCCATTCGTTGAAGCGGCGCAGTTGGCTGAGTTCCAGATCGGAGACGGCGGCCTGCGGCGCCCCGCGATCCGGCGGTTCGGCTGCGGGCCGGCGGGCCGCGCCGGGCAGCCGATCCGGTAGGTCCGTCGCGGCGGCCCGGCTCATTGGACGGCCCAGCGCCGGCAAGGGACCGTTCAGGCAACGGTAGACCTTCCACCGCTTGTTAAGTAACTCGTACGTCGCTTTGGACGGGCGCACCGTTTCCGCCTGTCCCAGAAAGAGATAGCCGCCGACTTGTTGCAGGGAATAGGCGAAGATGTCCAGCACGGTCTGCTGGAGCTCGGGCTTGAAGTAGATCAGCAGGTTGCGGCAGAGGACCATGTCGATGCGCGGAAAGGGCACGCCGTGACTCAGATCCTGCTGGCCGAAAATGACCATCGCGCGCAGGGTCTTCGTCACCCGAAAGCCGTGGTCCGTCGGCTCAAAGAAGCGCGGGCGGTAATCGTCCGGCAGGTTGCGCAAGGCGCTGGCGGGATACACGGCGCGGCGGGCAAAGGCAATGGCGCCCTCGTCGAGATCGGTGGCAAAAATGCGTACGCTCCATTCCGCTAATTCCGCGCCCAGCAGATCGGCCACCAGGAACGCGAGGGAATAGGGTTCCTCGCCCGTGGCGCAGCCGGCCGACCAGAAGCGCAGCACCCGGTCGCTCGCCCGGCCCCGCTTGATTAGCTCGGGCAGGATCGTATTCTTCAGGTAGGCAAACGCATCGGGATCGCGAAAGAACTCGGTCACTTTGATCAGGAACGACCGCATCAGTTCGCCCACTTCCTCCGGATGCTGGTCCAGATAGTGGACGTAGTCTTGCATGGTGGGCGTGTGGGTCAGGTTCATGCGGCGGAAAATCCGGCGCACGATGGTCGCCGGTTTGTACTGGCGGAAGTCGATGCTGAACTGCCGGCTTACCCGGTCCATGATGTCGCGCAGGGGATCTTCCAGTTCCGGTGGGGGCGTGGTCTGGGCTAGCCCTTGCACGAGATCGTAGAGCAACGGTCCCATCTCCTGGATATCGACGCTGTAGTCCACCACGGTCGGCGGCAGCGCCAGGGGCATCGACGGATAGAGCGCCGTTTGCGGGTCCTGGATCACGACGGTGCCGCCGGCCAGGTTCACCTCCACGGCCCCGGCGGCGCCGTCGCTGCCCGATCCGGTGAGGATGACGGCGATCAGGTTCTCCGCATAGGATTGGGCCGCCGTCGAAAGCAACAGGTCCACCGAAGGCCGCGGGCGTGGGCCGTGACCGCCTTCCAGGTCGACATGTCCATCGGTAATCGCAACGTGCGTATTGGAGGGCACGACGTAGATCTTGCCCGGCTCCAGCCGGGTGCGATCCAGCACCTGCACAATGGGCAGCTCGGTACGCCGCTGCAAGATCGACTCCAGGTGGCTGCGCCGTTGCGGATCGAGATGCTGGGCCAGGACCACGGGCGCGGGAAAATCGGATCGCAGGGTGCTGACCAGGGTGGACAGCGCCTCGATGCCGCCGGCCGATGCGCCGACGACGACCAACTTTGCGGGGGGCGGGGATCCAGGTTCGTCAGGGTTCATCCACAGTCTCCGGTGCAGCGGGCGCCCACAGGCGACCCCATGAGCAGCCCAACAGCCCGGTGCAAAACCACCAACAAACCATCAGGGCGGCGAAATAGATTCAAGCTGTTCGATCTTTGTTTACCTGCCGGCTGCCATCCAGCAGATCGCGCAGCAGCAGCGCATGCTGCTCCTGGTCACGCGCCTTTTGCTCGTAACGCATCACCAGCCGGGGGTGGTTACGGTCGCGCGCCGACGCGGCCATCCGCCTGGCGAGCGCGACGCTCTCCTCCAGGGCGCGCAACGCCGACCAGAGGGCCGTTTCGAGTCCGTCGTCGTGCTCGGCCAGCATACTCTCGGCGGAATACGCGTGCCCGACCCGGCAGCGGAACCGCAGGAGATTACCGTCCTGGATCTCCCAGAGGGTGCCGTGACACTCGGGGCAAGCAAATACGGATGGGGTGCCGGGCACCTCTCCGTTATCAAATGCTTCCATATCCAACTCCGCGATCCGTACTTCCAGATCCAGATTGGGCGGCACAGGGTATGCCGATTCGTCCGGGGCGGGTTCGACGGCCAGGCGGGCCAGCAGCGCCGGAATCTCGGCCAGCGGCATACAATAATCGACCGCCACATGTTCCATGGCGCTGCGAGGCATGCCGGTGTAGAGAGCCTCGGCGGGGTCCTGCACCACGGCCAACCCGCCGCGCCCCTTAACCGCCTGCAATCCCGAGGTGCCGTCGTCGAGCGCGCCGGTCAGCACCACGCCGATCACCCGCGAACCATAGGCCCGCGCGGCGCTGCGGAACAAGGGATCGACCGCGGGCCGGGAGCGGTTCTCCTTCGGCCCGCGGACCAGGCACACCCGGCCGCGCTCGATCAGCAGGTGGTGGTCCGGTACAGCCACATAGACGCGCCCCGGCGCGATCGGCTCGTTGTCCACGGCGGCGGCGACCGGTAAGGGGCCGGCCCGATTCAGAATCTGCGGCAGCATGCTGGGGGCGTCGGCGGACATATGCAGCACGACAAACATCGCCGCGAGTACATCCGCCGGCAAGCCGCGGACGAGCGTCTGTAGCGCCTCGACGCCCCCGGCGGATGCGCCCACTACGATAATGTCATGTCCGGCCAAGGCGCTCCTCTCTATGGTCTGATCTGTCCATGTGGACACGAGACGGGGAACCCGATCTCGCAGCGCCCCCGGCACTAGAGGACAGCACTATTCTAGCTAGTCGATTCCAGTTTGTCAACGCCTGGCGGGAGCCGCCTGCTGACCGCAGGGGCGCACGGGCGGCGCTGCTCCGTGGCGCCAGCGCCATGTCTCGCGGTATGAACGCATATACCGTGCCGCCGCCCGGCAGCAAAGCGGCGATCCGGCTGATCCCCGATCTACCCTGGTTGCGGACAGCGAGACGCCGCAAAAGTTGCTATAATAAGCAAGGCGCCGGCAGGCTCATGCAGCGGGAGAGTGACGGCCCGTCGCCGGCCCGGCATGTTGCTTTGCGTCCCACACAGGAAGGAAACGTCTGGATGGCCGAGGCCTCCCAATCCCCCCGCCCGCGGGCGGCCCGCGTGGCCCGGATGCGGCGCCTGGCGCTGCCCCTGGCCGGGGTCGCGGGGTTGCTGGCTCTGCTGCTCATCGGCGGGCTGACCGCCGCCCACCCACGACACCCGGCCCCCGCCGCCCCGACCGGCACCCCCGCAGTCGCGCCGGCCCCGGCCCCCACCGCCGCGCAAGATCTGCCCGGCGGGCGCGGCGGCGAGCAACCGCCTGATGCTCTGACCCCGCCCGCGGCCCTGGCCGAGTCCACCGCCGCCGCATCCCCGGCGCTGCCGGGCGCCGATCCGCCCGCCGCACCCACGCTCCCGGCACTTGCCGTCCTGCCGCTCACCCCGCCCGCGCCGCCCGTGCGCTACACGGTCCAGGCGGGCGACACGCTGGCCGCCATTTGCGGGCGCTACGGCGCCACGGTCGACACCGTGGCGTCCGCCAACGGGCTGGCCGACCCCAGCCGCATCTACCCCGGCCAGTTGCTGCTGATCCCGCAGCCCGGCGGCCCGCCCCCGGTCGTCGTCCCGCCCGGCACGCTGCCCTTCGCGCCGTTACCGCCGAGCGGCCTGCCGCCGCACACGCCCGATTATGCCGTCGTCGCCCCACCCAGCATCTCCGTCGAGGGCATCGAGATCGTCCTGGCCCGCTATCACTCGCCGGCGCAGGGCCTCGGCCCCGTGTTCTACCAGCTAGGTGTGCAATATGGCGTCGATCCCGCCTACGCGCTGGCCTTCTTCGCCCACGAAAGCCACGCCGGCACGCGCGGCCTGGCCGCCAAGCTCCACTCCATCGGCATGCTGCGCGCCGGGCCGGGCGACCCCCAGCAGCAGGGCTACCGCGCCTATGACACCTGGGAAGCCGGCATCGAGGACTGGTACCGGACCATGCGCACCCAGTACGTCGGCGACCTGGGCCTGACCCAGGCGGCGGCCATCGCTGCGCGCTATGCCGGCCCCGACGACCCGCAGGATCTGGCCTCCTTCGTGGGCAATATCCAGCGGCTGGTCGATTCCTGGAACGGCACGGCCGTTGTCCCGCAGGCGCCCTACGTGACCCCCGGCCCGGTGGCGCGGGCCGACCTGTTACCCCACGTGTATCACCTGACCAGCGAATTCGGGCAGTACCCGGAGGGCGGCGCGCACTACGGCCTGGATCTCAACGCCAAGTTTAGCGTGCCGCAAACCGCCCCCGTCGGCGGCACCGTCGAGGAAGTCCACCGCGGCTGCGTGCAGGGTGACGCGGCCTGTGGCCGGGGCTGGGGCAACCACATCTGGTGGCAGTCCGCCGTGACCGGGCACCACATCCTGCTGGCCCACTTCGCGCAGATCGACCCGGCGGTGCAGGTGGGCGCGCAACTCCACGCCGGGATGCTGCTCGGCCTCACGGGCATGACCGGCTACGCCACCGGGCCGCACGTCCATATCCAGGTCAACCCGCTCGGCCCCGCCGACCCCGGCTCGGTGGACGCGTCCTGGGAGTTCCCCTGGCTCAGTTGCGGCCAGTCCAGCCCGCGCCTGCGCGATCCGTGGGGCGCCACGGTCTGCGTGGACCCGCCGACGCCCACCCCCGCCCCTTCGCCGGCGCCGTAGGGCGGCATCCGGGTGAGGGACCAACCTAACCCCCTAACGCCCTTCCCGCGGCGGGAAGGGGGGCATCGCCGGCGCGAGGAAGCGTCACTCCCGGTGGCTGGTCTTCTCGTCTTCTCGTCTTAACTCAGC
>DASSGZ010000570.1:0-3923 GCA_035693165.1 Chloroflexia bacterium
AAGCCTGTTGGAGCCAGAATACTAGGCAAGGTGTACCTAACTGAAAACGACGCCTGCCTTCACCTTTTGCGCAGATTGTGGAACTTGGCCCAGAACATGGCGCGCGTTTAAAACACTGTTATTTGCATCATAGTTGACGTAAATATAGAGAGATTGTCCGTTGTATTTCTCTTCCACAAATGAGATACCGGGAGGAGGCTTCACTGTATCAAAGAGACGCACCTTTTTCCCTGCACGGTCTGGGAATGGAATAGGAATATGAGGATTGTTGCTCAACGCGAACTTACAACACTCACGTAGTACATCTGTCCAGCTATTAACTTTAATTTGCGTGCCATCCGGTAAGCGCAGTAATGAAGGTCTTGTTCTAGTTACGTTACTGATTGTGTCGATGCTAGTAAAGATATGATCCGAAGATGCAGTTGGTGCAACAGTATTTGCACTACCAGACGAAATTTTGGGCGCGACCTTTGTGTGTACTGTCTCTGCTTCTCCTGATACTTTTAGCTGGTTAAACTCCTTTTGCAAAGTAGCAAGCGCACTCTCCAGCTGTGAAACCTTTTGAGCAAGTGAGTCTATGTTTTGCTCTTCAGGCCAAAATCTCGCAGCATCAAGACGTTCGACAAGATACACTGCACAATCCACCACGTTATCCCCAACGAAATCCATGACCTTTATGTCCATATTTCCAGGCTGCAAACTCGTTACGTGCTTCCAAACCAAGCCATCAGTTAAGAAAATATCTTGAATCTTATAGGTGAAAGCATACCTGACGATGTTCATTATTATGGAGTTGTCATTGAGATTGCTACCTAGAGCTTTAGCTTCAACAACAATGCGGACATTTGCGTTACGATCATATAGAGCGTAATCAACGCGAGTCTGATCAAGTGATTTTTCCACTTCGACCATGTATGTATTTGCAGTATCCCAACCTAACGCCTGTAGAATTGGGTCAATTAAGACGGCACGTGTAGCAGCTTCATTTCGCTGGAGTGTTTCTCGGTATTGTGCTGCCGATCCCTTGACTTGGTTAATCGTCTCACTCAGATTGCTAAGTGGGCTTTTGATACGCACAGTTGGCTCCTTACATTAGTGAACTGGTCGCGCTACACCTCAAATGTATACTAGTATAGCTGCTAAAGTTGTTAAACGACGTTCTTCCCGAGAATGTTTTTGTACCGCCGAAATTATTTTTTAGTCTTCGGTTTGCTAAGGTTGTAGATGGTAGATCAGATACCCGTTCTGGTCGTAAACCAGGGTGGCGGGGAGGGTGGCGTCGGGTTGGCGGCGGTAGAGAGCGTCGAGGGCCGGACGGGCCGGGGGATTGCGCAGGTTGGTCGGGTCGCCGGGGCCGCCGAGCCAGATGTGGGTCACGCCGTAGCGCTTGATGATCGCCTGCACGTCGGAGAGCGGCCCCATCGGGATCATCACCGCTTTGCGCTGGGCGTACCAGTTGAACTCCCACGGGTTGCGCGTCATGACCACGGCGTCGGCGGGCAGGTGGGCGGCGGCCCAGCGCCCGGCGATGGCGAAGTTGTCCGGCCCGGCGTCGCCTGTGGCGCGGTTGGCGATATCGGTCAGGGCGGGCCACAGCAGGGCGGCCACGGCCAGCGGCAGCACGGCCAGGGCAGCAGCCGAGGCCCGCGGGCGCCCGGCCAGGGGCGCGGCCACAGGACCGGCGCGGCGGGCGCGGACGGCGGGCGGCGCGGCGGGATCGACGCTGTCCGGGGCGCGCCCGCGCAGGTGGTCCCAGATCCAGAACAGGGTAGCCGCTGTGCCCAGGTAGAACCAGGGCGCCAGGGCCAGGAAATAGCGCGGCTCGTAGTGCCAGGCCAGCAGCACGAACAGGCCGTAGACCACGAACGCGCCCACCCAGGCCGTGCGCAGCCCGCGCAGCCGGGCGGGAATCAGCAGCCAGCCTGCCAGCCCGGCCACGAACACCGGCAGATCGACAATGTCGCCGTGGACGATGCCGCCGGTCCAGATCTGGTCGAAGCCCCAGCGCACCGCCGTGTAGAGTTCCTGGTAGCTGTGCAGCAGCAGGCTGCGGTCGGGCAGCGGGCGGCCGTCCAGGTAATCGGCGTAGATGTTCTCCCAGGGCAGGCCGGTGCCGCCGGTCCAGAAGCGCAAGATCCAGAGGTCGTATTCCTCGGTGGAGTGGAACGGCTTGCCGAAGGTGAGGAAGTTGCGCGCCAGCAGCGGCGCGACCACCAGCGCCGCGCTCCCCAGGCCCCACAGCAACGGCTGCCAGTCGCGCACCGGGCGGCGCCCGGCCCAGCGCCCGGTGCGCCAGCCCCAGGCCAGCCCCAGCAGCAACCCCACGATGATGAGGCCCGCGCTCGGCCCCTTGCTCCAGACGAGCAACCCGGCGGCGATCCCCGCCAGGATGGCCGGGCGGGTGGGCGACGCGGGCGGCAGCGCCGAGACGGGAAGCGGGCGGCGGGCGGCGGGCGCGGCCCCGTCCTCCTCCTCGGCGGCCTGCGCCACCTGGCGGCGGGCGCGCGCCACGGTCGCTTCCAGCGCCTCCCAGGCCCAGCCGATGGTGAGCAGGGCCAGCAGGGTGAAGCTCAGGTCGTTGATCGGGTAGAGCACCGTCTGGAAGAAGTAGGGGTGCAGCAGCGTCAGCACGGCGGCCAGCAGCGCGACCCGCCGGTCCCACCAGCGCCCGGCGAAGTGGTAGACGGCGACGGCCAGCGCCAGCAGCACGAACAGGTTGGGCAGCTTGGCGACCCAGGTTTGCGCGCCCAGCAGCAGGAAGAACGGCGTGATCAGCAGCGGCTGCAACAGCGGCCAGGTCTCCGCCGGGTGGGTGATGCCTGGGAAGAACCGGTAGAACTGCGGCACATAGTCAATGACCGGGCCGCGCCCCTCCGCGAGGTTGCGCGCCACCACGGCGTTGTCCGCGTAGTCGGCGTGGCCGATCCAGTCGATCTGCGGGATCGCGTTCAAGGCAAAGGCGGCATATCCCAGCAAAATCACGGCCAGAATCAGCGGTGCGGCCACCGAGCGGTGCGCGGCCAGGCTGTCCAGGCCCGCGGGCCAGCGTCGCCACACCGGCCAGCCCACCACGAGCAGCCCCAGCCCCGCCGCGGCGAAGGCGATCTCCGGCAGCCAGGGCGTCAGCAGCGGGCGCGCCACAGCCAGCCCGGCCACGACCAGCGCCAGCGCGGCCAGGGCCACGACTGTGGCCAGGATGCTGCGCCCCAGCGGCGGGCGGGCCAGGGCGCCGTAGAGGCCCAGCGTGATCAGCACGGCTTCGAGCAGCACGGCGGCGGGCGGCGTGGGCGCGGGCGCGCCGGGGGCCGGTTCCACGCGCACCCATTCCAGCTTCATGCCCAGGTCGCGTGTGTCGCCGTTGCCGGGCGTGAAGGTGGGGATGTTGAACGTGGCCTGCAAGCCGGGATCGTCGGGCGGGCGCGGGATCGGCGGGGTGGTGTAGACGGCGGGCTGCGCGGTCAGGGTATAGGTGGCGACCACCCGGCTCGCCACGGTGAGCGTCAGCACGGGCGGCGGGGCGTCCGCCGGGCGGGCGGGCGCGGAGGCGCGGAAGCGCAGCAGCAGCGGGCTGTTGGCGCCGATGTCGGCGAAGGTCAGCGTGGCCGCTCCGTGTGTCCAGCGGTAGCGCCCGGCCTGCTCGGCCTCGTCGGCGTAGAAACCGGAGTCCAGCAGCGCGCCGCTCAGCGGGCCGCCGATCTCGACCGTCCACGCGGGTGGAGTGAGGCGGTAGACGGCGAACACGACGGCGCCCGCGACGAGCGCCAGCAGCAGGGCCAGGGCGACGGGCAGGCGGAGGCGGGCCATCATCGTGCATCGATCCGCACCGGCGTGCCCGGCGCGAGGTGGGGGATGACGACCTGTTCGGGGCGGCGCTGCGCTGTCACCTTGCCGTCGATACGCACTTCCGTGGCGGGGTGGGGCAG
>DASSGZ010000571.1:0-5989 GCA_035693165.1 Chloroflexia bacterium
TCCAGCCCCGCGTGCCGGATCACTTCCGAATTGGCGGCATCTCCAAACAGGGTTGCCACCCCGCGCCGGTCGAACGCGGCGGCCCGTTGCGCGTCGATCTCGACTACCAGCAGCGGGACCGCCAGCCGCTCCAGCACCGTCAGGATGTGCTCGCCCACCCGGCCCGCGCCGACGATCACGACGTGATCGGCCAGGGCCGGCGGGGCCAGCGCCGCGATCGCCCCCTGGCGATTCAGGAGCTGCCAGAGGGCAGGCACCCGTTTGAGGGCCCCTTCGACCACGGGGAGCAGCCGGAACACCAACGGGTTCACGATAATCGAGATCAACGCCCCGGCGAGAATCAGCGAATACTGATCCTGCGTGAGCACCGCCAGAGCCACGCCCGCCTGCCCCAGGATGAAGGAGAACTCACCGATCTGGCCCCGGCCCAGCGCAGCCACCAGCACCGTCCGTCCCGACGCGGGCAGCAGGAGACCCATGAGCAGCGTGAACAGCGGCTTGCCGAGCACGATCAGCACCGTGAGGGCGAACACCTGGAGGGCGTTGTTCAGCATGTAGGCCGGATTGACCAGCATCCCGACCGAGACAAAGAACACCACGGTAAAGACATCGCGAAACGGCAACACTTCCGCGCCGATCTGGTGGCTGATGGAGGATTCGCCCAGCACGACGCCCGCCAGGAACGCGCCCAGGGCCAGCGAAACGCCGAACAGGGCGGCCGATCCCAGGGCGGTGCCCACGGCAACCGCGACGACGGCCAGGATGAACAGTTCGCGCGAGCGGGTGAAGGCGATCCGCGTCAGTAGCCAGGGCAACAGCCGCACCCCCACCACCAGCATCAGCACGACCAGGATGGCGGCCTTCAGCAGCGCCAGCCCGAGCGCCGCCCAGCCGCCGCTGTTCCCCCCGCCAAAGAGCGCCGGCAACAGCACCAGGATTAAGATCGTCGCCAGGTCTTCCAGCACCAGCCAGCCTATCGCCACCTTGCCGGGCACGGTATTCAACAGGCCGCTATCCTCCAGGCTGCGCAACAAGACTACGGTGCTGGCGATGGAGACGGCGAACCCCAGCACGAGCCCCGCGGGTGCACTCCAGCCCCAGGCCTGACTCAGCGCGAAGCCGACCCCGGTAACGATGAGGATCTGTACCACCGCGCCGGGGATGGCGACGGCCCGCACCGTCCAGAGATCGCGTAAGGAGAAGTGGAGCCCCACGCCGAACATCAGGAAGATGACCCCTAGCTCGGCGAGCTGGCTGATGCTGTTAACATCGCCGACAACGCCGGGCGTGAACGGGCCAATGACCATCCCGGCGAGCAGGTAGCCCACCAGCGCCGGCAACCCCAGCCGCCGCGCGATCACTCCGCCGGCAAAGGCCGCGACCAGCGCCATGGCGATGTTGATCAGCAGATCCAGGTTATGCATCAGCACTCCATCAATGTACTAGCCTCGGGCGGCGCGGGCACAATGGGTCGCTCAACCGCCGGCGGGGGCGCCGCTGGGCGCCTCTTGCGGGACCTTGGCGTCGGGCGAGAACTCCGTGGGCGTCAGGTCAGGGGCGGCGGGCTGCGGGCCGAGGATCCGCGCCAGATCCACCGCGTAGAGGGTTTCCGCGCTGAGCAGCTCTTGCGCCACCTGGTCGAGCTGGGCGCGGGATCGGGTGAGGATTTCGCGGGCGCGGGTGTGGGCATCGTCCAGCAGGCGCTGTACATCCTGGTCGATCAAGGCCGCCGTGGCATCGCTGTAGGGCCGCCGCTGCAAAGGCCCGTAGCCGCCCTGCTGGTCGTCGCCCTCGACCGCGGCCAGGCCCAGCGACCCCATGCCCCACTGCGTGACCATCTGCCGCGCCAGGCGCGTGGCCTCCACCAGGTCGTTTTGCGCGCCGGTCGTCACATCGCCGAAGACGATCTCCTCGGCCGCGCGGCCGGCGACCATGATCGCCAGCCGCGCGGTGAGGTAGGAGAGGCTGTAGTTGTAGCGGTCTTCGCCCGGCACCTGCTGCGTGACCCCCAGGGCCCGCCCGCGGGGGATAATCGTCACCTTGTCCACGGGGTCGGCGCCCGGTGAGCGCCAGGCGACCACGGTATGGCCGCCCTCGTGGTAGGCCGTGATGCTGCGGTCGCGCTCGGAGAGCGCGAGCGGCCGCACGCCGCCCAGGCGCACCTTGTCCAGCGCCTCCAGAAAATCGACCTGCGTCACCTGGGTCCCGTTGCGCCGCGCGGCATTGAGCGCGGCCTCGTTGCACAGGTTCTCCAGGTCGGCCCCGCTGAAGCCGGTCGTCAGGCTCGCCAGCGCGGGCAGGTTCACGTCGGGGGCGAGCGGCAGGTCGCGGCTGTGGATGCGCAAGATCCCCTCGCGGCCGTGGCGCTCGGGCAGGGGCACCTCCACCTGGCGGTCGAAGCGACCGGGGCGCAGCAGCGCCGGGTCGAGCACATCGGGCCGGTTGGTCGCCGCCAGCACGATCACCTCCTGCCGCTCGTCGAAGCCGTCCATCTCCACCAGCAACTGGTTGAGGGTTTGCTCGCGCTCGTCATTGGTGCCGAAGGAATCGGCGCCGCGCTTACGGGCCACGGCGTCCAACTCGTCGATGAAAATGATCGCCGGGCCCGCCTGTTTGGCTTGCGCGAAGAGGTCGCGCACCCGGCTGGCGCCGACGCCGACGAACATCTGCACGAACTCCGAGCCGCTGATGCTGAAGAAGGGCACCGAGGCCTCCCCGGCCACGGCGCGTGCCAGCAGGGTCTTGCCGGTACCTGGCGGGCCGACCAGCAGCGTGCCGCGCGGGATATAGGCGCCCAGCTTATGGAACTTCTCCGGGTTGAGCAGGAACTCGACCACCTCGGCCAGGTTTTGCTTGGCCTCATCGGCCCCGGCCACGTCGTTAAAGGTCACAGTGGGCCGGTCCTGGGTATAGCGGCGGGCCTGGCTGCGGCCAAAGTTGAAGATGCCGGCCTGGCTGCGCGCCGCCGAGCGGCCCATCCAGACCATCAACCCCACCAGCAGCAGGATCGGGAAGAAGCTGTTCAGCAGCACGACGAACCAGGGGGTGGACGGCGCCGAGACGTTCACGACGACGTTATGCTGCGCCAGTAACGGCATGAGCCGCGGGTCGCCCACAGCATCCGGGAAGGTCGTCTCGAAATTGGCGAAGGTGGGTGGGGTGCCGGGCGTGGCCTGCCCGGTGGCCGCCGCGGTCGGGGTGCCCGCCGGCGCCGGGATGGCCTGCACGAACGCGCCCTTGATGTCGGCGCCCTGGATGCTGACCTGCCGCACGTTGCCGGCCTCGATCTGCGCCAGGAAGGTGCTATAGGGAATCTGGGTTGAGGACGGCTGGCCCTGCGGCCAGAACACGAAGAGATTCCAGATGATGAGGGCCGCAAGCAGCGCCAAGTTGAGCCAGTTGCGCAGCGGCGAACGCTGCTGATCCTGGGGCGCGGGCTCCTCTGGTGCTTGCCGTCGCGGCGGCCCTGGCTGCGTGCTCATCCGTCCCTCCTGCGCGCTGCCGATGCCGGTGCGGCAACCACTGCGTGCGATTGATGGCCCTGTTACATACCTGCCTCCCCGCGAGGGACTTCAGCAAGCTTTATACCCTCGCCCGCCGCGCAGCCGCACCTGTAGCAGCTCGGCGTCACATAGATTATTTGCGGCAGGTACGATTTGACCAACCCTTGCAAACGTAACCGTGAACCGGCCGGTAACATAACAGCCTGGACCGATGATCGGGCTTGCTGCTGTGAACCTTACCGGCTTGTAAGGAAAACGCCCCGCTGGGTTAAGAAAGGCCCGTACACCATCTTGAGGTCGCTCAGTCAGAATACAGGCCCTGGTTAGAAATGCGCGGTATATTAGAACTCAGACAAAGACGGGATATAGGTTACTCCTCCTTCTGGTGCGAAGAAGCCTCTGCTCG
Source organism: Chloroflexia bacterium (assembly GCA_035693165.1). Classification (GTDB taxonomy): domain Bacteria; phylum Chloroflexota; class Chloroflexia; order QHBQ01; family JAICKM01; genus JAICKM01. The sequence continues at coordinate 3,910 of DASSGZ010000571.1, forward strand.
CAAGGGCAGGGGCTTCTTTGTTTGCCGGGCCAGCGCGCCGGGTCAGAGTTATACCCGCATCACTGCGCCGCGGGAAGCCTGGCACACTGCGCGCCTGATGCGCAGGATACGCGGGCGCGGGGCGAGCCTACAGATCGTGCGCTTCCATACCGTGGGGTAGGCGCACCATGCCGCATAATACACTCCCGATTCGGGCGGAATCCGCTCGTGGCGCTCCCCTTGACGTGCGGATCGCGCCATGCTATGATTCGCGCGTCCGCGCTCGCCTAGCCCCGGATGCGGGCTGCTCCGCGCCGCGGCTCAAGAGAGCTGTGCTGTCGCGATCCGGTGCTGCCGCCATGTTCCGTCATGGGGATCGGAGTGGCCAGGCGGCGCGCTTCGCGGCCCGTGGCCTGCTGCCCTTGCCGGGACTGCTGCCGGCCCTGGTGATACCGCTTTGCCCGTGGTGTGGCCCTGGCGCCCGCCGGTTCCGGGTGCTGCTAACCTCCCAGCGGGTGCGCCGGTATACGCTCGCCCCGGCGGCGCCGGCCTCCGCGCAGAAAGGGGCGATCTCATGACCGAGGCGCAGCGCCGTTTGATCGAACGGTCCCTACTCGAACTCCTGCCCATGCTCGACTCCGTGGGTACCGGGTTTTATACTCGCCTGTTTGCCCTCGATTCCGCGCTCCGCCCCCTCGTGCCCGCCACGGTCGAGGACCAGTTGCAGACGTTCCAGGAAGCGCTCGGGGTGATGATCGCGACCTTGCAAGACCCCACCACGACCCGCCGCTTGCTGGCGGAGATGGGCGCGCAGTGGCACACCAGCGGGGTCCCGCAGCACGCCTACGCCACCGCCGGCCAGGCGCTGCTGGAGATTCTGGCGCTCGCCCTGGGACCTCGCTGGACCCCGGATATGCGCGACGCGTGGGCCGCCTTTTATGCGGAAGTTGTCGCCGTGATGGCGCCCCTCCACGAGCCGGCCGGCCCCTATCCCTGGGGATATAGCGCACCGGACTATTCCGGTGCGTTCCTGTAGTATGGGCGGGCACCGGAAACGCAGCCGTCCATCAGGTCCTATTCCAAGTGTGATTGCCACGCCCGCGACATATGTCGCGAGGAACCCCCGTGTCCGCGCGATCGATTCCCGGTGGAACGACGTGAGTCCCGCAGGGCGGCCGGCGCCTGCCCACATGGGCGGTGCAAGCGCGCGGGCTGCCTCCCGCTGCGCCGGCTCTCTCCCGCCCGCCGGCCGGCTTCGCCCGCGCGCCCAGAACGCCTGCCCCTGGGGAGACAACCGGGTGATCGCGGGTTGCTGCCGCGGGGTGGGCGCGTGGGGTTTGGTATAGATCCGAGAGGAGCGTCATGAAACGATCCGTTTTAGCTATGCGACTGGCTTGCCTCCTCCTCATTGGCATAACCTTGCCCGCGGCGGGCGGATCGGGCGCCGTGGTCCAGGCGCGGCCCGATCCGCCGGCAAAAGAGGCCACCCCCACGATGCCTCCACCGGACGCTACGTCCACTCCGGACGATGGCGGCGCGGCCCTGGCGCCCACTTACCACCGCGACTTACTTCGCTACCCCTATCTGACGGACGTGACGGGCCCGTACGCCACGATCAACTGGGCCACCGTCGATACCTCCCTCAACGGCTATGTGCGCTGGGGCGAGGCCGGCGTCGAGTCCTGTACCGCCCATACCACCCCCGCCGGCGCCACCGTCATCCTCGTCAATCGCGTCCGCGAATACCAGTGGAAGGCCAACCTCAACCTGCGCCCCAACACCCGCTATTGCTACCGCGTCTACCTGGATTCCATTAATCTCCTCGGCTCGGACTCCTCGCCCAGTTTCTGGACGCAACTGCCGCCCAACTCCGGCCAGGCGTTCTCGTTCGCCGTCTTCGGCGACTGGGGCATGGTCGACGCCAACGGGCGCAATCCCGACCAGGCCAACGTGCTGGCGCAGATCGCGCGCAGCAGCGCCCGCTTCGCGGTGACCACCGGCGATAACGGCTATCCCGCCGGCAGCCAGAACAACTACGGCGACCTCGTCCAGGTCGGCCCCAACCTCAGCGGCGTCTTCGGCCCCGCCTTCTGGAAGGTGG
>DASSGZ010000572.1:0-2456 GCA_035693165.1 Chloroflexia bacterium
GCCGAACTGACCGCCGCCCCCCGCCTCGTCGCCCGGCTCGACTGGCGCGGGCGGGTGCTGACCGGCGACGACCTGCTGCTCGTCAAGGAGCACCAGCCGACCCGGTATGCCGACCTCCGGGACCGCTTCGACCCGCCCTTCCCGGCCCCGCCGCTGCCCGGCGACCGCCTCGCCACGGCCGCCACGCTGGACCAGGGGCACGGGCGGCTGGAGCGGCGCACGCTGACGCGCAGCGCCGCGCTCAACGCCTGCCTCGCCTGGCCCGACGTGGGGCAGGTGCTGCGCCGCCGCTATCGCGCCGTGGCCCTGGCCACCGGCCGCGTGCGCCAGGAGGTGCGCGACGCCCTGACCAGCCTGGCCCCCGACGATGCGACCGCCGCCCAGCTCGAGGCCCTGCGCGCGGGCCCTGGGCGATCGAAATAGTCCAAGCGCAAATGACAAAAGCGGGTGTGCTCGCCGCGCGGGCCGGTCGGGACCACGTAGCGGATCTCGACCTCGTCGTCGGTGACCACCACGCGGTCGATGAGCAGTTCGACGAGGTGGCGCTTCTGCGCGAACGAGGCGTCGGCTAACCCCGCCCGGATCCGCTGGCAGAACTCCTCGGCGCCCCGCACCTGCGCGGCGAGGTCGCCCGCGCGAGCGGCCTGGGCCTCCAGGTGCTCGCGCTGCTGCGCGAGGCCCCGCTGCTTCTGCTCCACCTCGCCACGCCGCCGCCGGTACTCGGCCAGCGGCATGATCCCGCCCAGATACGCGTCCGTCAACCGCTCCACCTGCTGGTCGAGGCCGACCTGGCCTTGGCGCAGCAGCTCCCGCCGGGCTTGCAGGTCTTGCGACGACCAGTGGCCGCCCTGCGCCCGCGCCAGCGCCTCGGCGATGCTCTCGGGGTGGGGCAGCACCGCGCAGAGATCTTGCCAGACGAGGCCGTCGAGCACCTGCACCGGGATGTAGCGGGCAGGGCAGTGTTCGTCCCGGTGGGCGGCGACCGGGTTCGCCTTGGCGCGGCAGACGTAGTAGTCGTAGCGCTGCTTGCGGTCGCTGCGCCCGGCGCAGGCGGTCCGGCAATGGCCGCAACTGACGAGCGCCCGCAGCAGATAGTCCCGCGCCGTGTTGTTGCGCCGGGCGAACTGCCGGTTCCGGGCGAGTTTGGCCTGGACCTGCTCGAACTGGTCGGCGCCGACGAGCGCGGGGATGGTCGCCACGGGGATCCACGCCTCGCGTGGTACGGGGACCGACGTGGTGCCCGGGCGGCCGATGGGCCGCAGCGCCGAGTGGCGGCCACGCGGTGGGCGCGCTTGGCTGCGCCCGGCGTAGACCTGGCCGGTGTAGCTGGGGTTGGTCAGCATCCCCCGCACCGTCGCCGCATTCCAGCGCGTGTGCCCATTCGGCGTGACGAGCCCGCGCCGGCTCAGGGCCTTCGCCAGCCCGATGAGGCCGGTGCCCTCCTCGAGATAGGTGGCGAACAGCTCCTGCACGACCGCGGCCTCGGCGGCCTCGATCCGCACGCCCGCCGGGTCGCGCGGCCGGTCCGGGTCGAGGCGATAGCCGTACGGGGCGCGCGTCCACGGCAGCAGCAGCCCCGCCCGCAGCTTCATCTGGCGCCCCCGGCGCATCCGCTCGGCGATGACGCTGCGCTCATACTCGGCCACGGCCCCCCGGATCTGCAGCAGCAACTGGTCGTGCGGGTCCTGGCTCATCGGGCGATCCAAGAACTCGACCGCGCAACCGCCCCGCTCGAATTCCTCCAATAACAGCGCCTGATGGACATAGTTGCGCGCCAGCCGGTCGGGGGCGGTCAGCAGCACGCGGTCCACCTCGCCGGCCGCGACCGCGTCCCGCAACCGGTCCAACCCCGGCCGGTGCAACGCGGCGCCGCTGTAGCCGTCGTCGCGGAAGATGCGCCGGTCCGCGACCTCCCACCCGGCGGCGTTGAGATGGTCCCGCAGCCGTTCCAACTGCTGCTCAATCGTCTGCGCCTGGGCCTGCCGCAGCGTCGACACCCGCGCGTAGATCGCGACCCGCATCAACCCCCTCCTTCCCCGCGCGCTCGCCCGCCAGCGCCGGCGCGGCGGTACTGCCCGGGCACGCCCAGCTCAAGAGCTCCTGGTAGGCGCGGTCCCAGCGCCGTTGCCCGTCCGGCGCCGCCAGCACCTCCCGTCGGATGCGCCACGCCCGCTTCATCGCCCCCTCCCTGACGATCCCCGTCGTCGGAAGGGTAGCCGGGCGCGGGCGGCCGCCGCGGGCCGCGCGGCGAGGAAGGCCGCGCCCGCTCGCGCGCCAGGCGCGCGAACCGCACGAAGCAGATTTTGTCGTTTGCGATTAGACCATTGAGCAGCGCTTCGACCGGTGGAAGACGCACGGCCGCCTCGACCAGACGCGCAGCGGCAAGCCCTGGCGCGTCCTGTGCGAGGTCTACGCCAAACTGCTGGCGCTGCTCGTCCAGCAGTGGGCCTTCCTCG
>DASSGZ010000573.1:0-4104 GCA_035693165.1 Chloroflexia bacterium
GCAGACAGTATGCACTCCGTACTCATCCCTCCCGAACTCGCGCTCATTCTCCCATGTGTGTAGGAAGGCGGGACATAAAGCTAACAGATCTAAAAGAATTTCTTCTGCTCGGTTCATAATCCCAGTCTCCTCTCTATACAGCCGCTTATTGGCTCTTTGAGCTTTAGTGTGCTTGAGTCCTGAATACTCAAGATGTTTCCGCAATCTCACAAGCTAGCGAGGCGTCTAGGTGACCCGACGAGCAAGGATTCGGTCGGGGATTGGCCTCTCGCGCTCGGCATAATCCTTGAGTGTTTCCTACTCAAGCACACTAAAGCTCAAAGAACCCCTCTCTGTTCCTGACACTCCACCGTCGGGCCATCCAGGCGGCATTGATGATCGACTGAGAGCGCACCGCCAGAATTATCGCTCCACGATATAGTGTAAAGGATCTTTTGAGGGGAGTGAATGACCTATTAGTACTATTATTAGCGTACTAATTTTGATGAGTTCGCTTATGGCGCCGGTGCGTGAGCGCACCCGCGCAGACAAAAAAGCCCCTCCCCGCGGCGGGGAGGGGTTGGGGAGAGGTTCGGCGCCTACTTGATGCTGGGGAACGCCGTCCAATCGTAGCCGATTTCAGCGTCGTCGTGGGCGATGCGGCCCTCTTCCGCCGGGTCGTAGGTGTTCGAGGTGACGTAGAACAGGTGGCTGAGCGTCAGGGCGCGGCAGCCGTGGGCCACCCCCGGCGGGATCTTCAGCACGCACTCCGGGTACGCCTCGCCCATGAACAACTCCATGGTCACGCCGTGGGTCGGCGATTCGGGACGGTTGTCGTAGAGCGCGACTTTGAGCGCGCCAATGGGCACGTACCACCAGTCGATCTGCGTCTTGTGGATGTGCCAGGCTTTGCCCACCCCGGCGTACATCAGGGAATGGCTGAGCTGTCCAAAGCCCTCGCCGAAGAAGCTGTCGGTGACGCGGATGATCTCGCGGAAGAACCCGCGCTCGTCCGGATGCGTGACGAGGTCCTTGATTTCCACGCCTTCAATAGTGACTTTGGTTTCGGCCATGCGCCGTGAATCCTCCTGTTGCCTGCGGTCCGATAAATCGCCCCATTGTACCATGCCGCCCGCGGCAGCGTCAAACTTTACCGCCGGTGGGGGACAGATGTCCCGCCGGAGATAGGAAGAGTGGGAATTGTATGGCGGGACCCGCTATGTTATGATTAAGGGTATGACTGCTATTCATTTTAGTTCGCGTACCAAAACCTGGCTGGTCTGGGGCATGGTGCTGCTGGCGCTGGCCTTCCTCTATTGCGTGCGGCCCATCGTCACCCCGTTCATCTGGGCTTTTGTCACCGCGTATATCCTCAACGCGGCAGTCGTTTTCGCGATGCGCCGGGCCGGCGGTCCGCGCTGGGCCTGGGCCACCCTGATCTATTTCGGCCTGGTGGCCGGGCTGATCTGGCTCATCACCGCAGTGGCGCCGGTGCTCGTTATGCAGGTCCAGGCGTTGGCGAACGAAGTCCCCAACTATCTGCATCAATTCGAGCTATTCACCCAGAACAACAATCTGCCCTTCGGCATGTCGCACTGGTCGGCGCGCGAACTCAGCGCGGGCATTGACCGGACCCTGAACGAATTCGCCGGGGGCCTGGGCGCGCGGGCGCCGGAACTGGCCCGCGATGCCTTCGACGTGCTCTTGAAGCTGCTGCTCTACCTGATCGCCACTTTCTCGATGCTGCTGCAGGCCGACCGCTTCACCCGCAGCGTGCGCCGCCTGTTCTCCACCGCGGTGCTGACCGAGCTCGATCCCTGGTTCAAGCGCATCAACAGCACGCTCGGCGCGTACCTGCGCGGGCAGGCGTTGCTGATTGCTATCGTCAGCACCGCAACGTTTATCGGCCTGGAACTGCTGGGCGTGCGCTTTGCCTTAGCCCTGGCGATCATGAGCGGCCTGGTCGAGACGATCCCCTACCTGGGGCCGTACGCGGCGGGCGCCATCGCCGTCCTGGTGGCGATGACCCAAACGCAACCGAACAACTTCGGCTGGCCACCGCTGATGCTGGGCCTGGCTGTGGCGATCCTCTACACGGTGATCCGGCAGGCCGAAGACTACCTGGTAGTGCCGTTTGTCATTGGCCGGACGGTCGAGCTACCGCCGCTGCTGGTCCTGTTTGTCGTGCTGGCCGGCGCGAGCATTGCCGGCATTCTGGGCCTGTTGCTGGCCGTGCCGGTGGCCGGCGTCGTCAAGATCGTCCTCGAATATCTCTGGCAGAAAATCAAGGAACCCGATCCGCGGCAGACCCTGGCGGTCAGCGAGACGACGAGCTGGGACCTGCTGGCGCGGCGCGTGCGCAACGCGCCCGGCCATCGCCTGCTGCTGGTGATGCCGCGCGGCATCGTCGCCCCCGCGCTGGAAAGCGCCGACGACTACCGGCGCCTGGTCCTGCTGGCCGGCGATCAGGGTGTGGACGTGCACGTGATCACCGACGACCCCGCCGTGGCGGCCAGCGCGCGGGCGGTCGGGTTGGTGGTCGATGAGCAAGCGGCGGTGCAGTTTGCCCGCACCGCCGCGGCATCCGGCGCGACCGCGGTACGCGATGCCGCCCAGGATCTGGCGGCGGAAGCCGAGCCGGCTTCCCCGCCTCCCGCCCCCCGTGGCCGGCGGCCCGACCCGGCGTCCGGCGAGGCAGAGCGAAAGGGCGAGTCGTTCTCCGCAGGCCGGCGCCCCGAACCCCCGCCGCCCGTCCGCCCATGATGCCCCCGGCGGGCCGGCCCTACGACCCGCGCGGCCTGGCCATTCGGCTCGCCGGTCCGCGCGCCTGGTCCGCCTGCCTTGCCCTCGACGACGGGTACACCACCAGCCGCATGTGGCAGGCCGTGCCGCGCAGCCTGGACGACCTGGCCGGTGGGATGCCCCTGACGACCAGCGACAGCGCCGCGGATGCGCCCTTCAGTGTGACCTTCCAGCCGCTGCGCCTGCCGCGCCCGGTCCACGAGCCGGGCCTCTACACCGTGCGCCCGCCCGCCGCCCGCGTCGCCGCCTGGGAAGCCGCGGGCTGTATGCTCATCGTCGGCCCGCCGCCGCCCGATCCCGCCGTCGAGCCCGGCGAAGATCCGGATGCCGAGCCACCGCCCCCAGTAGTGTGGGGCTACATGGCCTGCAACGCCGTGCCCGGCGCGCGCCTGGGCTGGATCGCCGAGCTAACCGTAGCGGCGGAACATCGGCGCCGGGGCCTGGGCCGCATGCTGCTCGACGCCGCCCGCGCCTGGGCGCGCGCCTCGGTCGCGGAGAGTGGGGGTGGCGGCCTGACCGCGCTGATGATGGAACTCTCGCCGCGCAACTACCCCGGCATCGCCTTTTGCCGTCGCGAAGGCTTCCGCTTCGCCGGCTACACCGACTACACCCTGGTCGGCGGCGATATGCGCCTCTTCTTCATCCGCCCCACTGATTAGGGCTACTTGTTCTGGGGCTGTTCCTCAAGCGCGGCGATTGCTTCAGCAACCACGTCGGCAAGCGGCCGGGTTCCCATGAATCGATTCGGATCTTGCCCTGCTTGGTGTAGTGCTGGTAATGCGCGGATGTCCCCCAAGCGGCCCAACGCAATTGCTGCATTCGCTCGTACCGCGCTCTCTTCATCCTGGAGTGCATCGATCAACGGCTCTACTGCGCGTTGGTCGCCTAACTCGCCTAAGAACTCGGCTGCTTGCGCGCGGAACAAGCTATCTGGATGATCCAGCCTTTGGATTAGTTTCAGGAAGCCAGATTCGCCTCGCACCCGCCAGCCATCAACCGTAAATGGATAGAGAAGGATCGCCAACACCACCATGCACGCAATGACCGCCAATGAAGCAGCGAGGGCTATGTTTCCACCCAGTTTCTGGAAACCCGAATCCGGTTCTTCCGGCAACGACAAACCGGTAAGAAATAATCCAGCCAGGAACAATATCAGAGCATAGATCCGCCGCAAGCGGACAGCAAATCCACGAGCAGTAACGAGCACTACAAGCCCTGTGACCATTAACGGAATATGGCTCTTTGAGGTTGAGTGTGGTTGAGTCGGAAGCACGCAAGGATGAGCCAGACCCCAAGTAGCTGATCAGCGAGCCGGATCGACAA
>DASSGZ010000574.1:0-17399 GCA_035693165.1 Chloroflexia bacterium
CCCGGCGCAAGCGCAGCGCGCATGGCCCGCGGATCAATATCGTGGACTGCTACCTCGAGCTGGTACTGCTGCGCCAGGGCCGCGCCTTCCTCAGCACGCCAAGCAAGCGCACCTTTGTCGATTATATGCGCGCGCAGTTTATCTATGACTTCTACGAGTTTGCCGACCGGCAGCGGCTGGGCTATGACGACCACCGAGTCCGTGCCCACAGCGCCACCAAGTCGCAGACGGACAACCCGACGAAGAGCATGTGGATCGTGGAGGGCGATACGCCGTATGATGGGCGCTACATTGCCGATATCGAGTTTGCGAAGGACTGAGCATGTTACCTGAACCGCGCCTGGCCCGGCAGATTATCGACACCCTGGGGCAATCGGGCACGCCCGTATCCAAAGGGGTCAGCTATTACAATGTGGGCAACGAGTCGCTGCTCAACGCCATCGACATGCACTATCTCGGTTCCTACCTGGCGGACGGCGGGGCAGTGTTTAAGCTGGTGGTGGGCGACTACGGCAGCGGCAAGTCGCATTTTCTCTACTGCGTGCGCGACCGCGCCTGGCAGCGCAATTTCGCGGTGAGCAAAGTTGACCTCAGCCCCAAGGAAAGCCCGTATGACGATCAGCGCCGGGTGTACGCGGCGGTGGCCTCATCGGTCGTGTGGCACGAGTTGGGCAGCCTGAGCGAAGACGAGCACGGCCTGTCGCGCTTCCTCGAAGGCACGCTGCGGCGCCTGGCCGCGCAACAGGGCGCCGACCTGGCGGACGAGGGGGTGCAGGACATCCCGGAAGTGCGCGCTTTCCTGCATACCCTTGAGCACAGCGCGGTGGACAGTCTGAGCTTCCATAAAGCGGCGCAGGGCTACTTTAACGCGCTGCTGCGCGGCCAGGATCGGCGCGTCGAGTCGCTGGAACGCTGGCTGCACGGCGAGGAAGTCACGCCCGAAGATATGCGCGATCTGCGGACCATCGGCGTGACGGAAAAGATTAACAAGAACAACGCCTTCAAGATGCTGCGCTCGCTATGCCAGACGGTGCGAGCGCTGGGCTACACCGGCCTGGCCTTGCTGTTCGACGAGGGCGACCGGATGCTGAGCATCGGCGGCAAGGCCGAAAAGACAGCCACCGATAATCTGCGCGAAGTGATCGACCGCTGCCGCGAGGATCTGCCCGGCGCGCTATTCATGTATGCCGTCCCACCCGATTTCTTGCACACCGTGGTCCCTAAGTACCCGGCGTTGCAGCAGCGGGTCCAGGCGGCGGACTATTTCTCGCGCATCAACCCGTTCAGCCCGCAGATCAATCTCGAACATCTGGATATCCCCGACGACGAGTTGCTGAACGAGATCGGCTACCGGCTCCTGGCGATCTTCGAGGTCGCATATGGCGTGCAACTCGACCGGGCCATCCAGACCGAGAACATCCATATCCTGTCGGCGGCGGCGCGCGAGTCGTACCTGGCGATCAGCCACCGGCGACTGTTCGTGAAGGCGCTGGTCACGGAATGGTTCCGCCAGAAGGAGACGGGCGAAACGGTGATCAGCCCGGAGTATGCTACGGCGGTGATCCGGGGGCAGAGTGAGGCCCTGAACGCGCTGGCGGACGCCCAGCAAAGCCCCTACTAGGAGTGCCGCCGGTGCAATCACAGCAAGTCTATCATCCGCAGTTTGGCGCGGGCACGTTGCTCAAGACGTTCATGGGCGGGTTTGAGTGGGAAGTGCAGTTCGAGTCCGGGCGGCGCTTCCGCTTGCCCGCCAAGGAGTTCGACCGCGGGTCGTATACGGCGATCCAGGGCGAGAACCACGCGCGTCCGCTCCCGGCGCGGGCGCCGGTGCTGGAAATGGACCAGTTCCGCGCGCAGCAGACGCTGGAAGCGCTGCGGGTCGGGGTGGTCCCGGTGCAAGACGCGGAAATGCTGACCATCGGCCTCGAAGCCGAGCAGGTGACGCTGGATCGGGCGCTGGACCGCACGCGCGAGCGCAGCGGGGATGTGCTGGCGGTCATCGGCGACTACGGCTTCGGCAAAAGCCATTTCATCGAACTGGCGGCGCGCCGGGCCTTGCGCGGGAACTTTCTCGCCGCCACAGCCAGCCTCGATCTGGTGGAGGTGCCGCCGAGCAAGGCGCACAAGATCTACGAGGCGCTGGTCACGTCGATTCGTTATCCCGATACGGAGGCGCGGGGCCTGCTGCCCCTGCTGAACAAGGCGCTGGCGAACCCGGCGGTGATCGCCCAATTCGCCGAAATGTGCCCGCGCGAACCGAAGAACTGCCCGCTGACCGCCGCGCTGCTGGCGCTGCAAGATTGCCCCAGCCAGAGCGCGTTCGACCAGATCGTGCAATGGCTGAGCGGCCAGGCCAAGCCGCAGGCCGAGATGCGGACCTGCCTCAAGAAACCGCCGCCTCTGTACGTCACCGGCGAGACGGCGCGCGAGTATAGCTACCTGCTCACCGGCATCAGCAAACTGGCGACGCTGCTGGGCTACAGCGGCATGGCCGTGCTGATCGACGAGTCGGAGCATTATTCGCTGCTGCGCTCCACGCAGCGCGAGCGGGCCGACTCGTTCTTCAAGGCCATGATCGTGGGCGCGCTGGGCCTGAATAATGGGCGCATCGACGCGCGGGACATCCCCGACAACACCCGCGTGGTCTACCCGGTAAGTTTTTCGTCCGAGTCGCACCTGTTCTTCCTCTTTGCCCTGACCGAGAGCGCCGACCGGATGCCGGTGGGCAGTTGGCTCGCGCCTTCGCAGATCGTCCGCCTGGACGACCGCTTCATCGAAAAGGATATCCGCGAGTTCTTCATCATCCTGCTGCGCTATCATATGCTGGCGTATGATTACGCCACGCCCCAGGACCGCTACCAGAACGTGATCATCGACTCGACCGGGATGCTGTCGCGGGCGCTGGCCCAGCACCGCATCAATCTGCGCGGCCTGATCCGCAGCGCCGTCACGGTCTGCGATCTCCTCTATGTGTACCCCGATTACCAGCCGGATACACTGCTGGACGAGTTGAAGCGCGGGCTGAAGGTGTGAACCCCCAGGCGCTCAAAGCGGCGCTGCCCCGCACCTGGGGGCCGTTCTTTGGCCGGCACGGCAATTTCACCGCGGCGCAGCTGGCTGCGATCCCCGCCGTGCTGGCCGGGGAAAACGTGCTGCTGGCGGCGCCCACGGCCAGCGGCAAGACGGAGGCGGCGTTGGCCCCGCTCATCGAGCGCCATCTGCCGCCGCTGCGCCCGGCGCACAGCCTGGCGGTCCTCTACCTGCTGCCGACGCGGGCCTTGATCAACGACGTGGCGGCGCGCCTGGCCGTCCCCCTGGAAACGCTGCGCATCTCCCTCGCGCAGAAAACGCACGACCTGAACACCTTCGATCCGCAGCGCCCGGCCGACCTGCTGTTGACCACGCCGGAGTCGCTGGATGCGCTGTTCGCCGGGCAGGCCAAAGTGCTGGCCGGGGTGCGCGCCGTGGTGATCGATGAACTGCACATTTTCGCGGGCACGGCGCGCGGCGACCAACTGCAAATCCTGCTGAACCGCTTGCGCCAGGTGCGCGCCTATGCCGGCGCCAGTGGCGACGCCGATGATGCGGCCGTGCAATATGTGGCGCTCTCGGCCACGCTAGCCAATCCGGCGGAAACCGCCGCGCGCTACTTTCCCGGCGCGCAGGTGGTGAGTGTGGGGGGCGCTCGCGCGATCCAGGCCGAGCACATCGCGCTTGACAAGGATGCGCCGGGCGCCTTGCTCGACTACCTGCAGACGTTCCGGCGGCGCGGCTGGCGCAAGGCGCTGGCCTTCTGCAACACCCGCGCCGAGATCGAAAGCTATGCCGCCGCGGTGCGCGCCGCCGCTTCGCCCTTCGGCGATGCGGTGTATGTGCATTACTCGAATCTGGAATGGGACCGGCGGGCCGAGATCGAGCGGCAGTTCGCGCAGGCCGAAGCCGCGCTTTGTTTCGCCAGCAGCACTCTGGAACTGGGCATCGACATCGGCAGCATCGACGTGGCGCTGCTCATCGGGGCGCCGGGCAGCCTGGCGGCGTTTGCCCAGCGCGTGGGGCGGGCCAACCGGCGCCGCCAAACAGTGCAGGTGGTGTGCTTTTATCGCACGCCGCTGGAGCGGCTCATGTTCGATGCCCTGCTGGCCGGGCAGGATTACGAGGCCCCGCCCAGCGCCTTTCGCCCGGCGGTCGCCATCCAGCAGATCTTCAGCCTGCTCAAGCAGAGTCCCACCGGCGCGGTGCGGCTCGCGCCCTTGCGCGACATATTCGGCGACCGGCTCACGGAAGCCGATCTCCTGGCGATTCTCGGCACCTTGCAGGCGCTGGACTATCTGCAAAGCGGGCGACCCGGCGAATGGCGGGCGGGGGCGCGGCTGCACCGGCTGGTCGATCAGCAGGCGACGGAACACGCTCCGCTCAGCCTGCACAGCAACCTCGCCGTGGCGGATACGCCGCCGATCAAGATCCGCGACCAGTACAGCCAGCGCGTTGTGGCGAGTGTGGACCGCCAGTGGTTTGATCGGGATCTGCTCACATTGGAAGGCCGCCCGCTCAACGTGGAGTGGGCCGACGGCGATTCGCTGTGGGTGTCGGCCTACCGGGGCACCGATGCCGCCGATCACCTGCGTTATCTGTCGAGCCGCCAGGTGCTGAGCTACGACCTGGCGCGCCGGTTGCCGGCGCAAGTGGGGCTGGCGCCGGGCGCCGCGCCGCTGGTGCCGTACAACGACGGCTGGTTGTGGTTCCACTGGCTGGGCGATGTGTATGGGCGCGCGGCCCTCGATCTCCTGCGCTACACGCTGGGCGCGAACGAGTCGCCGCAGCCGGGCGTGTGCCTGGTGTTGCGCGAGGAACTGCGCGCCCTGCCGGTCTGGACCGCCGATCAGGTGACACGCTATTTGCACGACCAGTACCGGCGCTATGAGCCGCTACTGGCGCTGGGCGCGTACCACCACCTGCTGCCCACGGAGTTGCGCCGCCGGGCCGTCGTGGCCCAGTTCGACGTGCCGCGCTTCCTGCACGCGGTGGGCACGCTCCAGATCGCGCGGGCGCCGGAAGCGCTGGGCGAGGCGTTGCAGGATCTGGTGACCGGTAGGCGTTAGGGTGGGATGCCATAGATGAAGTTGAGCAAGAAGCGCCGGGCACAATTGCAGCACATAATCGCGCAATACGAGCGGACCCGGCAGTTTCCGGGCTTTGCCGCCTGTCTCGACATGCTGGATGCCGGCGCGGAGGAGCTAGAGTGGGGGCTGAGTATTCTGCGTAATCACGCGCCGGAGCATGTTGGGGAGTTCATCCAGGCACTTCAGGCGCCCGAACACGAGTCCGTGCGCTGGCTGCTGCTTGAGGCGGTTGGCGCCACGCATTCCGATGCGGTTGTTCCGCTGCTGGCTACCTACTTGCAGGGCAGCGACAGCGATCTATGGGGCTGGGCGATCCGGGCGCTGTTGGAGATCGATACGAAAGAGTCCCGGCGGGTGCTGTGGGAAGCGCGATCGTATGTCTTCGCCACGGATGAAGAGACCGCGCGCTTTGAGGAGCGGCTGGCCGAAGTAATTGCGGAACGCCGCAAGCCTGCTTAGCTCGCATTCGTCATGCGTCCCTCTGTGCGGCGCCCCGGCTTGCGCCCACGAGACGAGACTCTTCGCTGCGCTCAGAGTGACAAGGGATGGGTGGGCGCTACGCCGAACCCCGGCAGGGCGCGTGCGGCGGCAAGGCGGGTTTGAAACCCGCCCCTACACCGACATCAGGGCCTTTTCCGGAGCTGAACGTAGGCAGATCGTGTGGGGCGGCAAGGCCGGTTTGAAACCGGCTCCTACACCGACATCAGGGCCTTTTCCGGAGCGGGGAGAACAACCCGCTGTGCGTTGGAGGCTGGCCCCTACACCGGAAGCGGGGCCGGCGGGTCGAACTGTGTAGCGGAAGGCCGCCCACGCAAACAGATGTGGGCGGCCTTCGTGTGCTTAGTAGCGGTTGCTTATCGGAAAGCGGGCATAATCTTCTCGGCGAAGATCCGGTAGCTTTTCAGATTGGCGAGGTTGTTGCGGAAGTAGATGACGAAGTACTCGGTGCCGGCTGCGACCAGTTGCTGGAGCACCGGGATGGCTTCCTCGGCGGTGCCGATGATGTTGGTTTTCTGCAGGCTTTCCAGCGTCGGCTCGTCGCTTTTGGCGAGGCGGCGGGCGTCGCGTACGGCGTCGTCGGGACTCTGGCCTGGCTCCAGCAGGTACATGAAGATGTGGTTGCTCTTGATGATGCTGTTGTAGTCGCGGTCCAGCTTCGCGCAGTGCTCGCGCAGCACGTCGAACTTATGGCGGCACATGGCGGGGTCGCGGGCGGTGATGTTGCAGGCGTCGGCGTATTTGGCGACGAGCTTGAGCGTGACCTTTTCGCCGCCACCGCCGACCCACAGCGGCGGGTGGGGCTTTTGCACGCCCTTCGGCTCGTTGATCGCCCCGCGCACCTGGTAGTACTTGCCCTCGACGGTGGCGTAGTCCTCGGTCCACATGGCGCAAATCACTTGTAGCGCCTCGTCCAACTGGCGCAGGCGCTCCGGGCCGTCGGGGAAGGGATAGCCGTAGGCGCGGTACTCCTCCTCGTACCAACCCGCGCCGATGCCGAAGTCGAGCCGGCCATGGCTCATCACGTCCACGGTCGAGGCGATCTTCGCCAGCAGGGCCGGGTTGCGGTAGTTGTTGCACGTCACCAACTGGCCGACGCGGATGGTCTTGGTGTCGCGGGCCAGCCCGGCGGTGGCCGTCCAGCACTCGAAGTTGGTTTCTAACTCCGGCGTGGGCACAGTGTGGAAGTGGTCGTAGAGCCAGATCGAGTCATAGCCCAGGCGCTCGGCTTCCTGGGCGGCGCGGGTCATGGTTTCGTACTTCTCGACCGGGTCGGGAATGCTCACGAGGTCTTGCCGCCAGCCCTGCGGCACAATGACGCCGAATTTGACAGCCATGGACACTCTCCTGTGTGGGGTAAAGGTGGGTCACAATCGTGGAGATCGATGCAGCACGATTTAGACCACCTATCGGCGGGGTGCCCGAGAATCAGAGTGTGATCAGGCCGCGGCGGGCGCCCTGGCTGACGGCTTCGGTGCGGCTGGAGGCGCTGAGCTTGGCGTAAATCGAGGAGACGTGGAACTTAACGGTATGCTCGCTGATCTGCAAGCGGCGGGCGATGAGCTTGTTGGAGAGACCCTCGGCCAGCAGATCGAGCACCTCGCGCTCACGGGGGGTCAGTGGTTCGTCCAGGGGAGTGGGGTTGAGGGCTTCAACGGGCGCCGGCTGGCTCAGCATGCGCTCGGCCAGGGCGACCGGCAGCGCGACCAGACCGTGCGCGGCGGCCAGGACGGTGGTCTGCAATTCGTCCATAGGCGCGTCGCGGGGCAGGATGGCCCAGCCGGGCAGGTCGAGGGCACGCAACGTCGCCGCCGGGCCGGCGTCGTCGGCCAGGGCGACCACGGCGGGGCGGCGCGATCCGCTCAGCACCTGGGCCAGGTTGCCCAGCAGGCTCTCGTCGGCGACCAGCAACACGTCGGCCTCGGCGAGATCAAGGTCCCCGGCCAGGTAGGCCGTTTCGCCCAGCACCTCTAGCTCCGCGCCGGCCAGCATGGTGCGCAGGCCGGCGCGGAGCATCGGGGTGAGGGCCGCGATGAACACGCGCGTCATGAATTCTGTATAGGCTCCGCCACTTCGACATCGATTGCCAGCACGGTATCCCGGCGCAGCACATGGAGGCGCACGGTCTCACGCGGGTGGATCTGGGACAGCGTTTCGATCAAGGTATCCGTGCCGTCCAGCCGCCGGCCGTCGACTTCCAGCAGCACGTCGCCCGCCAGCAGGCCCGCGCGATTGGCGGGTCCATCCGCATGGACCGTGCCCACGAGCAAGCCCGCGGCGCGGGGCCTGCGCCGTTCGTCGCGCGGCGAGGGCGGCAGTTCGATGGGCCGCACCTCCACGCCGAGGTAGACGCGGCGGCTCGGCTCGGCGGCCAGCCAGCTTTCGACCACGTGGCTGGGGATGGCGACGCCCTGGTCGCCGCCGAAGATCATGGCGTTGATGCCGACGACGGCGCCGTGGGCGTCCACCAGCGGGCCGCCCGAGTTGCCGGGGGCCAGGCGCGCATCGGTCCGCACATAGTGGGCACTGCGCCCGCTGCCGGGCGGATCGACCGTGCCATGGGCGGCGACGATACCCGCCGTCACGACGTGTTTCTGGCCCCAGGGATGGCCCACGGCAAAGACGAGTTCGCCCACGCGCAGGTTGCTGGAGTCGGCCACCGGCGCGGCGGGCAGGTCCTGGGCCTCCACCTGGAGCAGGGCCAGGTCGAGGCTGCGCGCGGTCTTAACAACCGTCGCCTCCAGGCTGCGCCCATCGGTCAACAGGACCTGGATCGTGCCGCTGGTGTGTTCGACGACATGGTTGTTAGTGACGATGGCGCCGTCGGATCGCCAGATCACCCCGGCGCCGCCGCCGCGGCCCTCGCTCTGCACCTGCACCACGCTGGGCCGCACACGCTCGATCATCGCCGCACTCTCCGCGGCGAGCGCGGCGGCCACCCCGGTCGCAGCGGGGGTTACGGCCACTGCATCTGCTACAGTTGCATCTGCTACAGTTGCATCTGCTACAGTATCTGCTACTGTCATGCTATTCACCTCTGTACGCGCTCCGGTGGGCCGCCCGCTGCGGCAACCCGGTCCGGTGCGCTCGTATTAGCGCCGTTCGCCGATGGTAACCTGGACGGTCTGGCGGGCGCCGCCGCGGATCACGTCGATGGGCACCGGCTTGCCGACCCGGTCGCCGCTGAGCAGCGCCTGGAGATCGTCGGTATCGCTCAGCACCTGGCCGTCGAGGCCGACGAGGATGTCGCCGAGCAGCAGGCCGCCCTTCGCGGCCGGGCTGTCGGGTTCCACGCGGACGATCATCAGGCCGATCTCGCCCGGCCACCCGGCGCGCTGACCCTCGGGCAGTTGCACCGGCTGGCTGCTGATGCCCAGGTAGCCGCGCTTGATGGTGCCGTGCTGCGACAGGGTCTGGGCGTTGCGCCAGGCGATGGCCGTGGGGATCGCCAGGGCCGCCCCGTTCGCCAGGCCGGTAGTCAGCAGGCCGAGCACGGCGCCGCTGCTGTCGATCATCGGCCCGCCTGAGAAGCCGGGATAGGGGATGGCGTCGGTCTGGATGAACTGCTCCAGCATCCGGTCGCGGCGCGTGCGGACCGGGCCGCCCACCGCGCTGACGATGCCCAGGCTCGCCATCAACCCGTCGGTGGACGGGCGCCCGACGAGCAGGATGAACTGGCCGACGCGCGCCGGGTTCTGGCCGGCGGTAATGGGGTTGATGTTCAGATCGGCCACCTGCAGCACGGCCAGGTCGCTCGACGTGTCGCGGCCCACGAACTGGGCGGGCAGGGTGCGCTTGTCGGGGGTGCCGACGGTCAGGTTGTCCTCGCGCTCCAGCACGTGGTCGGCGGTCAGCACGAGGTTCGGGGCGAAGACGACGCCGCTGGCCGATTGGCGCTGGCGCCCGTTGACCTGCACGACCGCCGCGCCCGCGCGCTCGACGGCATCGGCCATCGCGTTCGATAACGCGCCGAGGGTGTCGGCGCCCGTGGTTGTTTGCTCCATGGTCTGTATCCTCCCAGATAATGCGGGGTTCCCCCATCGGGAACATATCCTCACTATACCCGCTAGGGTGCTGGGAGAGCATCACCCGGACGGCTAGCGGGTTACCCGGACAAACGGCTAGGATCGGGGTAGGGGCGGCGGCTAGTCGGGGATGGTCACCTGGATGGGGCGGCGCGGGGCGTGGCTCAGGGCCAGGTCGGCGCCGCTCAGCACGAAATCGCGCAGGATCAGCCGGGCCTCGCCGGTGATGCCGCGGTCCTCGATGGCGGCCAGCATGTGGTTGACCCAGGCGTCGCGCTCGTCCTCGGTAAAGTCGCGGCGGTGGTGGGCGTGGATCAGGTGGTGGAAGCGCCGCTCGCGCGACCAGAGCGGCGGGCCGCCAAGCGACTCGGCCAGGAACAGGGCCAGGCGGCGCTTGCCGGGTTCCATGTTGGGCGGGAAGAGCGGGCGCAGCAGCGGGTCGGCGGCCACCCGCTCGTAGAAGGCATCGGTCAGGCGCAAGAAGCCGTCCTCGCCGCCGATCTCGTCGTATATATTCATCTCTGATTCCCCCGCGTTTGTCTACCAGTTGGGCGGTTTTGTTCCGTGGTGTATTATAGCAAATACGCGCTGCTCATGGCCTGGGCAACCCACCGGCGATGCCGGCGGGCGGCGGAATCAGGCTCGAAATATCCATCAAAGGTCCTATTGACGAAATTAGATACCAGATGTATAGTTTCCCAAGAAACTAGATACTCAGTATCTAACAGCCCGGCGGACGCGAAAAGACTGCTCAGATGGGAGTGGCCGGGGGCGGACACCGGGCGATAACAGCGTTTTCGGGAGGCAACGCACAATGGCACAACAGATGGTTCCGGCGATTCAGACGGACAAGCTGACGAAGTACTACGGCACCAGTCGCGGCGTGGTCGACCTGGACCTGACGGTGAACGAAGGCGAGATTTTCGGCTTCCTGGGGCCGAACGGGGCGGGCAAGACGACGACGATCCGTTTGCTCATGGACCTGATCCGGCCCACGGGCGGGCACGCGCATATCTTCGGCAAGGACACGCAGGCCGACAGCGTGGCGATCAAGCAGCAGATCGGCTACTTGCCGGGCGAACTGGCGCTCTGGCCCAACCTGACCGGGCGGCAGACGCTGACCTATCTGGGCAACCTGCGCGGTGGGGTGGACACCAAGCGCATCGAGAGCCTGGCCGCGCGCCTGCAACTGGACCTGGGCAAGAAGTTTCGCGAGTACTCCAAGGGCAACAAGCAGAAGGTCGGGCTGATCCAGGCGATCATGCACCAGCCGCGGCTGTTGATCCTCGACGAGCCGACATCCGGTCTAGATCCTTTGAACCAGCAAGAATTCTTTACTATCCTGTCCGAAGCGCGCAAGGGCGGCGCCACCGTCTTCCTCTCATCGCATGTGCTGAGCGAAGTCGAGCACACCTGCGACCGCGTGGGCATCATTCGCGAGGGGCTGCTGGTGCGTGTCGGCGCTGTGCGCGACATCGTGAGCGAGAAGCAGTATCGGGTGGAGTTGCAGTTCGGGGCGCCGGTGGACGGCACGGTGCGGCAGGCGTTTGCCGAGCTGCCGGGCGTGCAGAATCTGGCCGCGCAGGACGGGCGGCTGCAGTTCGTCGTGCAGGGCGCGCTCGACCCGGTGGTCAAGCTGGCCGCTCAATACCCGGTGCTGAGCCTGACCAGCCACGAGCCAACACTGGAAGAAGCGTTCCTGGCCTACTATCGCCCGGACGGTGTCGCGCCCGCCGTGGAGGCGGAGAAGGGGGCCGGCCGTGTTGCGTAATATCTTCCTCAAGACCCTGCGCGACAACCGCTGGGGCATCCTGGCGGTGGGGCTGGGGCTGGGCCTGGTCCTGCTGGTCACGATCACGTCGTATCCGGCGCTGTTTACCGGCAGCGCCGCCGAGCGCGCCCGCCAGAGTGCGGAATTCATGCAACTGCTCAAGGCGTTCAGCGCACTGTTGGGTGAGCCGGTGCCCATTGACACGCTCGGCGGCTTCCTGACCTTCCGCAGCCTGGGCTTTCTGCCGGTGGTCATCGGGGTCTGGGCGGCGATCGTCGCGGCCGGGCTGATCCGCGGCGAGGAAGAGCAGGGCGCCCTGGACGTGCTGCTGACGACGCCGCACGGGCGTTCCGCCGTGTTCGGGCAGAAGGTGGCGGCCCTGGGCCTGGGCCTCGTGGTGGTGCTGGTCCTGATGGGGGTGTGCATGCTGGCGGGCGCGGCCTCGGTCAACGAAACGCTGCCCTTCGACGGGACTGTGGCGACGCTGGCCAACATGGGCCTGATCACCGCCTTCTGGGCCGGCGTCGCGCTGCTGATCTCGCAGGTGGTGGCGTCGCGGCGCACGGCCTCGACAATCACGGGCGGGCTGCTGTTCGTCACTTTCGTGCTGGACAACATGCTCACCGGGATCGACAGTCTGAAAGGCCTGGCCTGGGCGCTGCCGTTCCATTACTACTCGATTAACAAGCCGCTGGTGCCGGGGCGGGTGCTGGAGTACGGCGCCTGGGCGGCGCTGGCGGTGGGCACGGTGGTGCTGCTGGGCGCGGCGCTCTGGATGTTTGCCCGGCGCGACGTGGGCGCGGTGTTCCCCCTGCTACCCGCCCGCCGGACGGCGAACCGCGGCGGGAGCCTGGCCCTGCTGGGGTCGATCTTCGGCAAAACCCTACGCGACCTGATCGGGCCGGCTCTGGGCTGGGGGCTGGCGCTGGGAGCGCTGGCGGCGCTGCTGGTGGCCGTGGCGAACGAGGCCGTGGCGCCGATGCGCGACGTGGTGCGCAACATCGCCTGGCTGGGCGCGCTGTTCGGCAACCTGGCGACCACCGAAGGCTACCTCTCCAGCTATATGGACGTCATCCTGCCGCTGATCCTGGCCTTCTTTGCCGTGATCCAGGTCGCCAACTGGACCGGCGACGAAGAGAGCGGGCGGATGGAGTTGCTGGTGAGCGAGCCGCTGCCGCGCCTGCGGATCTTGCTGGCGCGCTATGCGGCAGTGGTATGCAGCCTGGTGGGCATCCTGGTGCTCCAGGGCGTGGCGCTCATCGTGACCGCGGCGCTCACCAATACGCCGCTGGACGCCGGGCGGGTGGTTGGCTTCCTGTTCGGCATCGGCGTGGTCGTGCTGGTGGTGCTGGCCTTTGGGTTGGCGGTCGCCACCTGGCTCAAGCAGCCCGGTCTGGCCGTGCCCATCACCGGCGGGTTGCTCATCGTCATGTACTTCATCGAACTGCTGGGCGGCTTCTTGAACTGGCCCGAAGCGGTGCGCGATCTATCGATCTTCCACCTCTACGGCCGGCCCCTGGTCGAGGGGCTGGCCTGGGGCAATATGGCGGTGTTGCTGGTGGTGGCCCTGCTGCTGGCCGGGGGCAGCCTGGCCGGCTTCGCCCGGCGCGACATCGCCAAGTAGGGGCGGGCGCCGGGGGCGCGTCAGGCTTTCGCGCGCAACGAGCGGCATCCGGGCGCGCGACCAACCTAACCCCCCGGCCCCCTTCCCGCCACGGGAACGGGGAGACACCCGGACGCTGTATTGAATGACAGGAGGTTTGCCGATGCGCTATGTCATCCGAGAGCGGTTCTTCCGCCTGGGCGAGGACTCCGACATCACCGACGACCAGGGCCGGCCCGTCTATCACGTTGACGGCAAGGTCTTGACCCTGCATAACACGCTCATCGTCCGCGATATGGCGGGGAACGAGGTCGCCAAAGTGGAGCGGCAACTGATCGCCCTCCGTCCGACGTACCATATTAGCCGGCCGGGTGCCGCCCCGGCGACGGTCCGTAAGCATCTCATCAGCCCCTTCGTGGATCGCTTCACCATCGATCTGCCCGGCACCCACGATCTGAGCGTGACCGGGAGCCTGCTGGAGCACGAGTATACCATCGCCCGCGATGGGCAAACCGTGGCGGTGGTCTCCAAGCGCTGGCTGAGCCTCACCGAGACCTACGGCGTGGACGTTGCCGCGGGGCAGGATGACGTACTCATCCTGGCCGCCACCCTTGCGCTCGACCTGGCCCAGGACCGGGAACGGGAGGAGCGCGAGGAGCGCCGGGAACGCGAGGATCGCCAGGAGCGGCGCCAGGACGAATGATGATCGCTTGGCTAAACATATTGGCACGACTGGACGAGGTTTTTCTGTCCAGCCGCTTCTGTGCTCGGTGGTGTTCTAGAGTTGCAACATATCCGGATGAAGGCTTCGCCATTGCTGATTTATCATGAGCATGGGCCGCCAACCCACGTTCCAGGGATAGTCGAAAAACTTGACCAGTACGCCGTGGGGCAGGTTCCGGATCTTGGCGCCTAACTCGACGCAGGTAGCGAGATCGATGCTACGGGCGTACTCGTTGGAGAAGTATTGGAGCCAGAACAACGCACTCGGCGGACGGCCGCTGCTCACCTCTGCGTAAAAGCGCTCCCCATCCATCAACGCCTGGAACGTGCGCCGGCCGAGAGCGTCATCTGCTGCCGGCTCCGGCTGCCCGTACAGCGCCGTGTGCAAATCTCTGATGACCTCTTCATAATCGTAGTTGCTCCAGGCCACGCCATATGGCGCGTCCAGATACGTGCAAAGATCGCAGTATAGCGCTTGCACATCGCTGGCTGTTTGCAACCGATCCTCCTCCTCCTCAGGGTAACGATAATTGTAGTCGCCGACATACAAGACCAGCTCATTGAATGCTAACAAGCTATCCCTCCGCTCATAATGGCCGGGGGCATCCGGCAGACTCATTTCAATCTCCGTCGGCCAATCATCCGGGCCTTTATGCAGTTGAAGCAGCCCGCCTAGTTCGCCTAACCACGTTACGGTCACATCCCTGCTGTTTAACATGACCTCTTGCCATTCGTCCGACGGCAGGGTCCGAAACCCCTGGACAGGTCGATAACCGTGGGCCTGGGTTAGTTCGATTATTTCCTTGCGTTGTGCCACGCTCAGGTTGTGCGCTGCCGGGATCCAAACCTCGTAGCGCCAATGCTTGCTCATGGTAGGCTAACTCCACATCACTGGTTATTGTAGGCATTGTAGCAGCTTGCCATAGCTGCTACAAGAATGATCTTCGCCCGACTAGTTGACATAAGTCAGAAACCGCGCTAGAATAGAAGCAAGCGAGCCGGGGCGTATGGTGGCCGCGCCGCGCTCTATACGCCCGCTGAGTCTGGGTACGCGGCGATCTCGACAAGGTTGCCGTCCGGGTCGCGGATGTAGACCGACTGCATGGGGCCGAGGGCGCCGGTGCGCGGGAGCGGGCCGAGTTCGACGGGGACGCCGCACGCCTGGAGATGGGCGATCACCTGGGACAGCGGGGTGCGCATGATCAGGCAGAAGTCGCCGGTGCCGGGGGTGGGGTAGGCGGCGCGGGGTTCGATCCGCTGGCCCAGACGATGGAGGTTGATCTTTTGCCGGCCAAACGCCAGGGCTTTGCGACCTTCGCCGAAAGTGATCACGTCCATGCCGAGCACGCGCTGGTAGAAGGCGCAGGTCGCCTCCACGTCGCGGACGGTGAGGACAAAGTGGTCGATGCGCTCGATTTCCATGCCGGCGTGCCTCCTCAGTTGCGTGTACTGGCTGTCGTGCTCGCGCTGGTGCTGATGCTGCCGGGGCTGGCGGCTTGCGGGCCGTCCCTCGATGCCCCGGCGGCGCCCGCTACGCCCGCCGGCCGCGTGTCCCTGGCTGATCCGGCGCCTACCCGTATAGCGCAGCAGCGATCCCTGCCAGTGAGCCGGCCGTTTGGCGGTGGCCTGGCCGGGTCGCCCGCGCAAGCAACGCCCGCCCCGCCGGCACCGCCGCCGCCCACGGCGACGCGCACGCCGTCGCCACCTTCGCCCACGACCACCCCCACCGTGCCGCCGCCCGCCCCGACGCCGATCCCGCCGGGGCCGACGCTGAGCCGCTTCGACGCCGCGACCAAGGCCCGGCTGCGGGCCATCTGGCAGGCGGGGCAGGCGCGGGGCCGCCGCCCGAATGTGCTGGCGAAGGTGGGCGACAGCATCACGGCGTCGGGCTCGTTCCTCGCGGACGTGGGCGACGGGCGCGCCGTGCTCGGCGACCACCGCGAACTTGCTCCTATTATCGCCTATTACCGGGCCGCGCGGGTAGACCGCAGCGGGGGCCGGGCGCATAATTCGCTGAACCGCCGCAGCCTGGCCGCCAAGGCGGGCTGGATGGGGTCGGATATCCTGGGCATCCATCCGGGGCGGCCCGTGGTGAAGCCGTCGCCGTTGCAGCAGGAGTACGCGGCGATCAACCCCTCGGTGGCGCTGATCATGTTCGGCACGAACGACATCGACCAGACCGGGGTGGACTTTTTCAGCAGCAACCTGGCGGCCATCGTCCACGCGAGCATCGACGGCGGGATAATCCCGGTGCTCAGCACCATCCCCGACCGCATGGACTACCCGCAGGCGGCCTACCGCACGGCGCCCTTCAACGACGCCATCCGCGCCCTGGCCGCGCAGGAGCATCTACCGCTGATCGAGTACGGGGCCGCGATGCAGCAGTTGCCCAACCACGGGCTGGGCAGCGACATGGTCCACCCCAGCATCTACCCCGGCCACGGCTCCGTCACCTTCACCGCCAAGGGGCTGCGCTACGGCTGGAACCTGCGCAACTTCCTGACGTTGCAGATGCTCGCCCGGCTCAAGGCGGTCGTGATCGATAATGGGCCGCCGGAGCCGTAGGTAATCACCGGGCCTGGATATACCCGCAACACAATATCAGACCGAAAGGGAAGAGGTGAAAATGGCAGAGCTAGCTCCCTCGACGTGGCCGATGGTGAACGGTGTTTTAGTCGAACATGCGCGAGGGGCCGACCAACGCTTTTATTGTATTTATGAGCTAACTAATATGACGGGTGACGTACTATACGGAGCTACACGCCTCTGGACCTTGCTGGCGTTTCGGCTTTCGTGGTCGGACATCTCGACCGAGCTACTCGTAGATTGGCAGTTTTTCCCCACGTTGGCCGAAGCAAGACAGTCCATGGGCAATCTCACTAACGAAGAACGCGGTATTGAACCGTTCGAGTACGACAAAACCCGCTATACCGCGGAGCCGGAACGGCACTATTGTCTGTGCTGTGGGTACAAGACGATCGAGGGCTATAAGACGAATTTCGGTTATACAAAGCCGCCTGAAACATACGCGATCTGCAAAATCTGCTTTTGGCAGGATGATTCCGTTGCCTTCCGCCACCCCGACGAAGTGATTGGACCGAACCGGGTGTCGCTACAGCAGGCACAACGCAATTTTCTGGAGTTTGGCGCTTCGGAGCGCCGAGTATTACGCTTTGTGCGCCCGTCCAACGACAATGATGTGCGCGATCCGAACTGGAGGCTTCTGTAAGCGCGATAGGTGCAATCAATCTCCCCTATCCTTTTGGATAGCCCTCCCGGTCTATATAGGCGCGGTAGTCGTCGGGGGTGTCGATGTCGCGCGGGATGAGCGCGACGGGCAGGGGCACGCGCGTAACCCAGTCGGGATGTTCGACCAGGATGCGGCGCGCGCCCTGGTCGCCGGTGAGTTGGGCGAGGGCAGGGAAGGCGGCACGGCTGAACAGCGTGGGCGGGCCGGGAATGCCGCCGTAAACGGGCAGGGTCATGGGCCGGCCTTCGGCGCGGTAGGCGGCCAGCAGCGCGGCGAACACCGCCGGGTCCACCTCGGGCGTATCCCCCAGCACGACGAGCGCCGCCTGCGCCTCCGACCCCAGCGCGGCGATACCCGCCCGCAGCGAGGTCGCCATGCCCTGAGCGTAGTCGATGTTGGGCACGATCCG
>DASSGZ010000575.1:0-5352 GCA_035693165.1 Chloroflexia bacterium
CCGCCCGCCAGCGTGCAGATGACCTTCAGCGAGGGCGTGGCGCCCGACTTCAGCAGCTTCGCGGTCATCGACCGGGCGCGACGGCACTACGAGTCGGCCCAGCCGCCGGTGATCGATGCGCAGAAGGGCCTGGTCACGGTCGCGCTGCAACCCAACCTGCCGGCCGGTGTCTATATCGTGCAGTGGAAGGTGGTCTCGGTGATCGACGGCCACCTGACGCGGGGCAGCTTCGCCTTCACCGTGCAGGGTGGCGCGCCCCCGGCGGGCGCCGAGACGCCCGCCCCGGCGGCGGGCGGGACCGCGGGCGGGGTAGGCCCGGCGGCGACGCCGCAGCCCACCGTCAATCTGCCGCCCGACGACAACGAGGCCGCCGCGACCACGAGCGAATTCACGCTGCCGGGGCCACCCGATGTGTTTGTGCGCTGGCTCACCGGCCTGCTCCCGGCAATCATCATCGGCGCCGCCGTGTTCCGGCTGCTGGTCGTGCCCGCCGGGCTGGCCCATGTGCGCGAGGCCCGCGCCGCGCTGCTGGCCCGGCTCGACCTGCGGCTGGTCATGGTGGCGCTGGTGAGTGCCTGGGTGCTGCTCATGGCGCTGGGGGCCGAACTGCTGCTCCAGGCCATGCGCGTCACCGAGAGCGATGCGCTCACCGTGCTTGCCCAGCACAACGTCCTGAGCAACGTGCTGGGCACCAGCTTCGGGCTATCGCTGGAGTTGCGGGCGCTGGGTGCGCTGACCATCTTCGCCCTGCTGGTGGTCGGGCTGGCGACGGGGCGCGTGCGCGGCGTCATCTGGGGGCTGGTGGTCGCGCTGGGGGTCGCCTATTTCGTGGCGGCAACGGGCAGCGCCCACGCCACAGCGCTGAGCGAGACGCGTGGCGCGGGCTGGCTCCAGGCCATCGCGCCCGCGGCCAATGTCGTCCACCTGTTCATTACCGCAGTTTGGATCGGCGGCATCTTCTCGTTTGTCGGCATACTCTTGCCCGCGATCCGCGGGCTGGCGCCCGAAAACCGGGCGGCGGTGCTGCGCGACAGCATCGCCCGCTTCAGCCTGGTCGGGCTGGTCAGCGTGCCGCTCGTCGCGCTCAGTGGGACGCTGCTCTACCTGGCCGCCGACCCCAGCGTGGCGACCACGCTGGACACCGACTATGGCCGCGTGGTGCTGGCGAAAGTGGCCCTGCTGGCCGTGTTGCTGCTCCCGGCGGCCTACAATCTGCGCCGGGTGGGGCCGGGGCTGGCCCGCCTGCGCGGGGCGATGGGATCGGCCCTGGGCCGCCTGGTGGCCGGCTTCCAGCAGTCCATCCGCGCCGAGGCCGTGCTGGTGAGCGTGGCGGTGGTGTGCGCCGCGCTGCTGACGCTGCTGGCCCCGGCCACCGACCCGGCGGCCCTGGCGCGCACGGCGCCCCCTGCCTCTAAAGAGGCAACCACCGTGGCCGAGGCCGCCCCGCCCACCGCTACCGCCGCGCCGCTGCCCACCGAGCCGGTCAGCACCACGCTGACGCTGAGCCAGACCGTGCAAGGTGTGGACCTCGCGCTGACCACCGAGCATAGTGTGGTGGACAACCTAAGCGTGGCCCTGCACGACGCGCACGGCGCGATCACCGCCTGCGCGCCCACCCCCGCGCCCGATGCCAATTGCGTGCTGAGCGTGAAGCTGACCGTGACCCAGCTTGACGACAACACCAGCTTCAGCGAGGTCGCCCCGGACACGGGCGGCGGGCGCTTTGCCGTGCCCGAAGGTCCCTACCTGGCGCTCGACGGCAACTGGCAGATCGTGGTGGTGGTGCGCCGCTATAACCAGCCCAAGGACCTGAAGGCGGCTTTCCGCTACAGCGTGACCGGCACGGCCCTCACCGGGCGCCCCAGCGACTTCGTCAATGTCGATGTGACCACGCAGCCGAACCCGCCCAAGAGCGGGCCGGTGGACTTCGTGTTCCACCTGACCGACAACAACGACCGGCCGATCACCGACGCCACCGTGACCATGCAGGGCATTATGCCGACGCACGGCCACGTCACCGAACTGACGCCGCTGGCGAACGCGCAGGGCACCTACACGGGCCACTTGCTGATGCCGATGAGCGGCGGCTGGGCCGTGGACCTGACCATCGCCCGCCCCGGCCACGATACGCTGGTCGCGGAGGTGGACCTCGACCTGGACAAGTCGGACTACGACCTGACTCCCTACCCCACGCCGAATATTACGCCGGCGCCGTGAGTAGGTGTCAGCCGTCAGCCGTCAGGATTCACGCATTCCGGGTAGCGGGGAGGTAGGGAGGCAGGCGCGATCAATCGCGCCGCTACGGATTATGGCGAGATCCAGGCGCACGCCCATCCCTCCGCCGAGTTCCGTAGGGGCGCGATTGATCGCGCGCCGCCTTACCCGGATGCCCCAACTGCCGCGTGATCCAGGCGCAAGCCGATCCCTCCGCCGAGTTCCGTAGGCGCGCGATTGATCGCGCCTGCCTCCCCACCCGGATGCCGAAATGCGCGTGCCGAATCCGGCGTGAGGGGCTACGCCCCGCTGCGCGGTCAGGCGCGGGGGCGCCCGGCGCGGACGAAGCTCTGGTAGGCCAGGGCCGCGCCTGCGACCAGGCAGACCAGCCCCACAACGGCCCAGAAGAGCGAGCCGGTCATAAAGCTACCCCGGATCCAGCCGAAGCCCTGGCCGGTCCAGATCAGGCCGATGAGGATGAGCAAAATCGCCACAATGCGCATGGCTGCGTTCATGGGGAAGTCCCTCGGGGCGGGCGCGGGCCGCGGCGCGTCCGTCAGGCCAGCCGGGCGAAAAGGACGCCCAGCTCGTAGAGCAGGTAGATGGGCAGCGCGACGATGGTCTGATTGACGGGGTCGGGCGTGGGCGTGATGATGGCGGCGGCGATGAAGGCAATCACGACCACGAACCGGCGCGCCCCGCCCATGCGTTTCGCGCTGACCACCCCCAGCTTCGCCAGCAGGAACATCACCGGGGGTAGCTCAAAGGTGATGCCGACGGCCAGCATGAAGTTGGTGACAAAGCCGATAAAGCTGCTCAGGCGCTGGTTCTGCTGGATGTCCGGGCTGCCGAAGTTGAGCAGAAAGTTGAGCGCGCTGGGCAAGACGAGCGTGTAACAGAAGACCACCCCGGCCAGGAAGAACACGGTAATCATCGGCAGGCTGAGCAGGAGCCAGCGCCGTTCCTTGCCGGTGAGGCCGGGAGCGAGAAAGCGGAAGATCTGGTAGACGATCAGCGGCATTGCCAGCACGAGACCGAAGGTCAGCGCCACCTTGAAGTAGGACGTGAACGCCTCCGCCGGCTCGAACACCTGGACATGGATGTTCGATGCCTTGGGCAGCAAGTTGAGGAACAACTGCATCAACTGGTTGATGAAGAGGAAGCTGAGGGACGTGGTGAGGATGACGGCGAGGACGACCTTGATGAGCCGGTCGCGCAACTCGCGCAGGTGCTCGACCAGCGCCATGCGCTGCTCAGGATTGGGCGCCGGGCGGGGGCCGCGCCGGCGGGTGAAGCGAGGTGTCGTCATAAGAAATCAGGGGAGCACGACCGGCGCGGGCCGGCCGCACTCCCCCGCAACCACCACCTAACCGGCAGCGGAGTCCTGCTTGAGATACGTATCGATGTAGCCGTTGATGCGGTCCACCGCCTCGCCGACCGTGCTGATATTCGCATCCTCGTCCGCGATCTTCAAACCGCCGAAGGGTTCGAAGGTATCTTCGATGCTCATCAACAGTTCGACCATATCCAGCGAGTCCGCTCCGAGATCGGAGAACGTCGCCTCGGTGTTCACCTTGGCGGGGTCCACCTTGAGGAGATCCACCACCATATTGGTGAGCAGCACCTCGATGAGACCGCGGGTGTCCTTGCCTTCCAGATCGGCGGCGTTCACGTCATACTTCTGAGTCGCGATGCCGCGCAGGACGGCCTGCGCGAGTTGCTCGTCGCTCATGGTCTGCGCTTCCGCGGCGTCCACGCCGTAATCACGGGTCGCCACCTCGCGCAGATGCTCGGTTGCCTGGGCCATAGTTTCACCTCCTTTCGCCAAAACTCCTACCTGGCACACGTCCGACTTTAGTCCCCGGCGGGCGGTTCCTCCGCCGGTTCGTCCAACCAGCCGTGCAGCTCATGCAGCTCGGGGGCCGGCTGGACGCCCGGATCGGGCGAAGCGCTCGCCGTCCGTTTGCGCCGGGTGGCCTGTTGGGCGCGATAATTGGCCGCTTGCGCGGCCACCGTGCCCAGCACGCCGTTGATAAAACGGCTCGAACTATCGCTGCCGAACCGTTTGCCCAGTTCCACGGCCTCGTTAATGGCGGCCTTCAGCGGGACGTCGGTATCGAACAGCAATTCCTGGATGGCGAGCCGCAGCACGTTCTTATCGACCTTCGCCATCTGGTCCATGGGCCAGTTGGGAGCGGCGGCGGCGATAATCGCGTCCAGCTCGTCCACATGGCTCGTCACCCCCAGGACCAGGGTGCGGGCAAACTCGGCCCCCTCGCCGCTCAGGCCGTTCTCGTCCAGATGGCGGGCGAGCACGGCGGGAGCCGGGTGGCCGGTGCTGTCGACTTCAAACAGCGTTTGCAGGGCCAGCACACGGGCCAGCCGGCGGACACTCGTTACCATCGCCGCGGCTCCCGCCCGTGCTCAGGCCACATCCTCAATAAACACATTCACTTCGGCCACCGGTATGCCGACCATCGTATCGAGCGCCTCGCCCACGCGCGCCTTGACCGTCTCGCCCAGTTCGCGCAGGTTGACGTTCGGGTCGGCCACGATGCTCAAATCGACGCAAACCGTGCCGTCGCGCACGAGCAGGCGCACCCCGTCATGCGCTCCCTGCCGCCCCTGGCGCCGGTTCCACATGTTGCCCAGGGTCAGATGCCCGGCGGCGCCCATGTGCGCCACCCCGGCGACCTCGCGCGCCGTCAGGCTGACGATCATCGCCAGGACGCTCGGCGCGATCCGCACGCGGCCCAGCCGCGCTATCTCCGTGCTCAAGAGGCACCTCCCGTTGCGGCGGCCCCGGCGCCGGGATGCGCGGGCCGGGACTCGCCGGGTCCGGCGCGCCCGCCGGGCTGCCGGTCGCCGCTGTGACCAGATCGTCCATGTACCGCGGCAGAAAGCCGGTATCGAGATCGCCCTTCACAAAGGCCGGGTGGGCCAGGATCTGCCGCTGGAAGGCAACCGTGGTCACGGGGCCGATGATGATGCACTCGGCGAGCGCGCGCCGCATGCGCGCGATGGCCTCCGTGCGGTCCTCGCCCCAGACCAGGATCTTGCCTAACAGGGAGTCGTAGCTGGCCGGCACCCGATAGCCGGAATACACGTGGGAATCCACCCGAACTCCGATGCCCCCAG
>DASSGZ010000576.1:0-14195 GCA_035693165.1 Chloroflexia bacterium
CGCCGCCCACGGCGTCAACGGGGTGCTCGTCCGCACCGGCGCGCCGCTGGACAAGATTATCGGCGCCACACCCGGCTGGTCCCAGGTCTATCACGATACCCTGTCGGTACTGTATATTAAGAGATAGCAGCCGACCCGTGGTTCTTGACGGCTGACGGTTCATACGAAAGAAGGCGCGCACGTGCGACAACTGAAATTCGGCGTCCTGGTATTTCCCGGATCCAACGGCGACCATGATTGCCTCTATCTGCTGAACGAGGTGCTGGGCGTGCCCACGGACGCCGTCTGGCATGAGGAGACGCGGCTGGGCGGCTACGACTGCCTGATCCTGCCCGGCGGCTTCAGTTACGGCGATTACCTGCGCTGCGGGGCCATCGCGCGCTTCTCGCCGGTCATGGCGCCGTTGCGCGACTACGCAGCAGGGGGCGGGCCGGTGCTGGGCATCTGCAACGGCTTCCAGATCCTCACCGAGGCCGGGCTGCTGCCGGGCGCGCTCATGCGTAATCAGGAACTCGCCTTCTCCTGCCGCACGGTCCACGTGCGCGTCGAGCCGGGCGCCCGGCCTACGCCGTTCACGGCAGGGGTGCCGGGCGGCGCCGTCTGGCGGTTGCCCATCGCCCACGGCGAGGGCCGCTACTTTGTCGAGGCGGCGGCGCTGGCCGATCTCGAAGCCAACCGCCAGATCGTACTGCGCTACTGCGCGCCGGACGGGGCGATCACGCCGGAGGCCAACCCGAACGGCTCGACGGCCGGTATCGCGGGGGTGTGCAACGCCGCGGGCAACGTGCTGGGCCTGATGCCGCACCCGGAGCGCGCGGGCGAAGCCCTGGTCGGCGGCAGCGACGGGCTGCACCTGTTCCACGCCCTGATCGCCGCCTGTACGCGGGCGGGCGCCGATCTGCGCACGATCCCGGCGGGAGCCGCGCATGGCTAAAGGCTGGATAGCGGCGGGCGTGGCGCTCGTGCTGGCGCTGACCATGTGGTACTACGTGGGCGGCGTGCTGATCCCCTATCAGCAGGCCGAAGCGGCGGGGAGCGACCGCCCGCGCGGCAACCTGTCCGATCTCTACCCGCGCTGGCTCGGCTCGCGCGAACTGCTGCTGCATGGCCGCGACCCCTACAGCGCCGCCGTCACCCGCGAGATCCAGGTGGGCTACTATGGCCGGCCCATCGACCCCGCGCGCCCGCACGACCCCAAGGACCAGCAGGGCTTCGCCTACCCGGTCTATGTGGCCTTCCTGCTGGCGCCCACGCTCGGCCTCGACTTCTCTGTGGTGCAGGCGGGCTTCACCTGGCTGCTGCTGGCGCTCACGGCGGCGGGCGTGCCGCTCTGGATGTACGCCGTGGGCTGGCGACCGGGCATGCCGATCATGCTGGCCGCCGTGCTGCTCACGCTGGGCAGCTTCCCGGTGGTCCAGGGCATCGCGTTGCAGCAATTGAGCCTGCTGGTCGGCGTGCTGCTGGCGGGCGCAGCGGCGGCCCTGGTGGCGGGGCGCCCGGCCCTGGCCGGGGTGCTGCTGGCCCTGGCCACGATCAAGCCGCAGGTGGCGGCGCCGCTGGCCGCCTGGCTGGCGCTCTGGACGATCAGCGATTGGCGGCGGCGCCAGGGGCTGGCCTGGGGCTTCGGCGCGACCATGGCGCTGCTGCTGGTGGGCGCGGAGATCGCCTCGCCCGGCTGGATCGGGCGTTTCCGCGACGCGCTGGCCGCCTACCAGCAATACACCGACGGCCGCTCGCTGCTGGCGACCCTGCTCACACCCATCGGCGGCACCGTGGCGACCGTGCTGCTGCTGGCCCTCACGGCGCTGGTCTGCTGGCGCGTGCGCCGCGACCCGGCGGGCACGTCCGGCTTTGCCCTGGCCCTGGCCCTCGTCCCGGCGGTCACGCTGGCGATTATCCCCACCTGGGCGCCCTATAACCAGGTGCTGCTGCTGCCGGGCCTGTTCCTGCTGGCCGCCGCCCGCGACCGCATCTGGGCGCGGGGCCGGGCCGCCCGCTACTGCTATCTGCTGGCCTGGGGCCTGGTGGCCTGGCCGTGGGTCGCCACGGCGGCGCTGGCCGCGGCGGCGCTGGTCCTGCCCGCTGCCACCGTGCAGCGCGCGTGGACCTTGCCGCTCTACACCAGCCTGCTGATCCCCCTCGGCGCGCTGCTGGCGCTCGGCTTCCCGGCCCGGCAGGCGCTGCCCATCCGCCAGGGGGACAGGCCCGCGTGAAGCTGCCCCGCCGCCAACCCGTGCCGGGCGTGATCTGGCGCTACCTGGGCATCACCGGGGCGGGCGTCGCGCTGATCGCGCTGTTCGCCATCCTGACCGTGCTGACGACGCGCAAGGAGCCGGACTTCCGGCACTTCCTGCTGCGCACCGACTTCCCGGCCTTCCTCACCGGGGCGCGGCTGGTGGCCGCGGGCCAGGGCGCCGCGCTCTACGACCCCGCCGCGCAAGCGCCCGTGCAGCAGGCGATGCTGGCGCCCTACGGCTACGAGCGCGGGCTGCTGCCCTACAACCACCTGCCCTTCCTGGCCCTGGCCCTGGCCCCGTTCGCGGACTTGCCCCTGCCCATCGGCTACGCTGTCTGGCTCGGCGCCACGGTCCTGGCTTTGCTGGTCGCGCTGGCCCTGTTGAGCCGCGAGTTGCGGGCGGCGGCGCGCACGCCGGTCGAGGCGCGCTGGGCGCCCCGCGCGCTCTGGGCGCTGGGCCTGGGCTTTTTCCCTGTCTACCAGAACCTGCTGCAGGTGCAGACGGCGCCCTGGGTGCTGCTGGGCTACACCCTGCTGATCCGCTATCTGCGCCAGGAGCGGCAGATCGCCGCCGGGTTGGGGCTGGCGCTTGTGCTCGTCAAGCCACAACTGCTGATCGTGCCGGTGTTGCTGCTGCTCTACACGCGCCGCTGGCGCGCGCTGGCGGCCTTCGCCGGGCTGGCCGCGGGCCTGAGCCTGCTCATCACGCCGCTGCTGGGCGGGTTTGGCTGGATCGGCAGCTACTTGCGGCTGCTGGGCAACGTGGCCGGGGCCAGTTCCGACAACAGCACCATCCAGCCGGTGTTGATGGAGAACCTGCGCGGCTTCTTCACCCTGCTCGCCGCGCATTACGATCCCGCCGGCCTGGGTACGGGCAATGTGTCCTGGGTGCTGCCGCTGACCGCCGTCGCCACCGTGGCCGTCCTGGCCGGGCTGGCCTGGGCCTGGCGCGGGCGGCCCGGCGCGTGGGCCGCCGACCCGGCGGGCTGGGACCGGCGCTGGGCGGCGGCGATCCTGGCCGCGCCGCTGGTCAGCCCGCACACGCTGCCGTATGAACTGCCGCTCTGGATCCTGGCCGGCGTGCTGGCCTGGCGCGCCGCCCGCGCGGGCAGCGCCCCGGCCCCGGTGCTGCGCACGGCCCTGCTGTTGGGCGCGGGCTATCTCGCCGGCAACCTGACCCTGGAACTCATCCTGGTCTTCCCCGGCTGGCCGATCCACGTGGGCGTGCTCTTCGCGCTGGTCGCCATTGTGCTGCTCTGCGCGCCCGCCGCCGGCCTCGCCGCCCGCAGGCAAGAGTCCAACCTCGCCGCCGGGGCCTCCGCCGGCCCCTGACCCGGCGCCCCCGATCCTCACCCACTGTCCAACCCGCGCAGGCGCGTTGCCCGCCCCGTGTCACTCTGAGCGCAGCGAAGAGTCGCGTCTTGTACCCGAACGAGACGCGACTCTTCGCTGCGCTCAGAATGACAGGGGGGCGGGGCGCGCAACTACTTGGCCCCGCACGAGACTCTTCGCTGCGCTCAGAATGACAAGCCTGCTGCTCCATTGTCACTCTGAGCGCAGCGAAGAGTCTCGTCGTCGCAGTGTGTTCTGCCCGATAAGAGCCGCGATTTGCACCCATAGCGTTTGGTGAAACGTAACAAATACGGGGGAAATGGATATACCAAGTAGGGAGTCGTGGCGAAAGGGCGCGCCGCGGGCAGCGGCAAGGCCGGGTGGTATATGATCGTTGTTCCGGAAGAGTTCGCCGAGCGGACGATCGCGCGGGAAGGGGCCGCCGGGCGGGCGTGGATCGCTGCCCTGCCGGGGCGGGTCGCCGCCCTCGTCGCGCAGTGGGGGCTGACGGTGGACGGACCGGTGATGCACGGGGGGATCAGCCTGGTGGTGCCGGTGCGCCGGGGCGACGAACCGTGCGTGCTCAAGATCGCCTGGGTGGACATTGAGACCGAGGTCATCGCCCTGCGCGCCTGGGATGGGCGGGGCGCCGTGCGGCTGCTGGACGCGACTCCGGCGGAGCACGCGCTGTTGCTGGAGCGCCTGGACTACCGCCGGACGTTGAATGATGTAGATCTCGCTGAGGCCATCGGCATCGCCGGGCGGCTGCTGCGGCGGCTGGCGATCCCGGCCCCGCCCGGCCTGCACCCGCTGTCCGCCAGAGCGAGCGACATCGCGCGCGATCTGCCCGGCCTCTGGGAACGCACCGGGCGCCCGCTGCCGCGCCCGGTGCTGGACGAGGTGTGCGCCCTGGCCGGCCGGCTCGCCGCCACGCGCCCGGCGCACCTGCTGGTCAACTTCGACCTGTACTACGACGACGTGCTGGCGGGCGGGCGCGAGCCGTGGCTGGTGGTCGATCCAATGGTCGTGGCCGGCGATCCGGAGTACGGGATCGGGCCGTTGCTGTGGCGGCGCCTGGAGGACATCGAAGCCCAGGGCGGCATCGCGCGCCATTTCCGCGCGGTGATCGACGCCGCCGAACTCGATCCCGGCCTGGCACGCGAATGGACGCTCGTGCGCTGCGTGGAGTACTGGTTGTGGGGGTTGAGCGTGGGATTGACCTACGACCCGGCCCGTTGCGCGCGCATCGTCGAGGCGTTGCTGTGAGCGGCAACCGGCTGGGTGGTGGCACGGTGTTCGCTTTGTAGGGCACTGCCTCTTATGTGTATAATTACCTTTCCGGCGCCGCTTGCCGCCGGTCAGAAGGGACGTGGGACCATATCCCGAGTTTGAAGGTGCAACACGTAGTGCAAACCGTCATCCGAAATCCAAAAGCCCGGCTGCGCGGGCGTCACCTGGCCGGGCTGCTGGTCATCCTGGCGGCGGCCATGCTGCTCTGCTGGATGAACAGGCCCTGGTTCGCCGGCTGGGTCGATCAGGCCACCCTGCCCGCGGCGCGGGCCACCTATAACCTCAATGACTATGCGGCCTTCGTCAACGCCGCGCGCATGATCCTGGCCGGGCATGGGCCGGACCTCTACGACATCGAAGCCCAGCGCGCGACCGAAGTGCGCGACTGGGGCGCGCGCTTCGACCCGCAACTGGCGGTGCCCTTCGTCAATCCGCCGTGGTTCGCCGTGGCCTTGCTGCCGCTGGCCCCGCTGCCCATGGGCGCGGGCTTCCTGATCTGGCTGGCGGTCTGCTGCGCGCTGATCCTGGGCGCCGCGGCGTTGCTGGCGCGCTGGGCACGGCCCCCGCCGCTGGTCGGCGTCGCGTTTGTCCTGTCCGTCGCCGGGTTCGTGCCCTTCTGGCGCACGGCGATCCTGGGGCAGACGAGCGCGCTGGTGCTGTTCGGCCTGGCCTGGGGCGTCGTCAGCGTGGCGGAGGGCCGCGCCCGGCGGGGCGGGCTGGCGCTGGCGCTGGCCGGCGTCAAGCCGCAGTTGCTGATCTTGCCGGTGCTGGCCCTGGTTATGGAGCGGCGGCGCAAAGCCCTGTTCTGGTGCGTGAGCGCGAGCCTGGCCCTGGTCGCCGTCACCCTGCCGATCATCGGCCTCGGCGCCATCCCCGATTATCTCACTTTGATGCGCAGCACGGCCTATGCCGGGTACGAGAACCTGCCGCAGATGCAAAGCTGGCGCGCCCTGGTCGAGGGCACGCTGGGTTTGCGGGGCAGTCCTGCCACGGTGCTCAACCTGGCCGGCATGGCCGCCGGGCTGGGCCTGGTGGTCTGGGCCTGGTGGGAACCAGCACGCACACGCTGGGCGGGCGGCCCCCGCCACTGGACCCGGCTGATCGAGCGTGGCCCCGTGCAGAGCAACCCGAACTGGGACCTGCGCATGGCGCTGACCATCCTGGCCACCCAGTTGTTCACGCCCCACATGCATGTCCACGACCTGTTGATCTGGATCGTGCCGGGCGGGCTGCTATTGCATCATCTCTACGCGCCGGGCGCGGCGTGGCGCATGGGCCGGCGGCGGCGCACCGTCGGGTTCGTCACCCTGTGGGCCGGGTACCTGGTGGTCTGGCCGGCCTGGCTGTTGCCCGATGCCCGGCTGGCCCTCTGGTTCAGTCTGCTGGTTTGCGGCTGGCTCGTCGCCGAACTGCGCGCGGCCCGCCAGGAGAGAGCACCCACATGGGCCAGAACCGCGACGACCTGATCCAGGTCAGCGGCATGGGGCCGGGCTTTTTCACAAAAGTCGGCGCGGCCTGCTGCCTGTTGCTGCTGGTGGGCTACGGCATCCTCTGGAGCGGCACCGTGCAGCGCAGCGGCGGCGCCGACGGCTACGTCCGCCACACCGAGTTCCTGACCACGATGACCGGCGCCGCCGTCGTGGCCGGGCCGCAGCCGGCGCTGCTCTACGACCGCGCCACCCAGGCCGCTGCCCAGGCGAACCTGCTGGGCGGCGACGCCGATCCCGACCGGCTCCTTCCCTACACTGCGCCCCCGTTTGCCGCCGTGCTGCTCGCCGGGCCCGTGCGCGCGGGCGCCGCGGCCAGCGTGCTGTTTACCCTGTGGGCGGTGCTGACGACCACGGCAGCGGGGCTGTGTATCGGCTTGCTGGCCGGGCGCTGGGCCGCGCCGCAGGGCACACCCTGGATGCTGATGCTGGCCTGCACCTCGTTCTTGCCGCTGATCTCGGCCCTGATGAGCGGGCAGAATCTCATGCCCGCCATCCTGGGCTGGGTGGGGGTGACGGTGGGCCTCAAGTCGGGCCGGGACAGCGTGGCCGGGGCCGCCGGGGCGCTGGCGGTGCTGGCGCCCGCGGTCCTGCCGCTGTTGCTGCTGTTGCTGCTGATCACGCGGCGCTGGCGCGCGCTGGCCGCCCTGGCGGCGACCCTGGCCCTGGCGGCGCTGGCGGTGGCGCCGCTGCTGGGCGCGGATTGGCCCCTGCGCTACGGCCGTTGGTTGCTGGAAAGCGCCGGCCTGCCCGGCGCGAACAGCCTGCCGGGCATCCTGCCCTGGCCTGCGCCCGCCGCGAGCGCTGCCGGGGTGGACTCCGGCACCGTGCTGGCGGTGGGATGTGCCCTGCTGGTGCTGCTCTGGACCTGGCTGCCCTGGCAAGGCGGCGCCGTCTGGCGCCCGGCCGGCGTGGGGTGGGACCTGCGCTGGGCCATCAGCCTGATCGCCGTGCTCTTGCCCGCGCTCAGCCTGCAGCCCAACGCCCTGGCCCTGGCGATCATCCCCGGCTGGATCCTGGGCACCCACCTGGCGACGGGGCGGCTGCGGGCGCCGCGGCGGGTGTACTGGCTGGCCTGGCTCTGGATCGGCTATGCGCTGGGCATGGCGGCCACGCTGGCGGCGGGCGGGGCGCGCGGGCTGGTGATCGTCTGGCTGGTGGGGGCGCTAGCCGGGCTGGCCTGGAACCTGTGGAGCCGGCGCGTGGACGAACCCGAACGGCCGGAGCCACCGGATGGGCGGCCCGACGCGGCCTGGCCGGAGCTTAGCGGCGGCTGACGCCGCTCATGTGCGCCCGTACCAGGCGTGGCCGCACTGCGGGCAGGTGATCTCTTCCCAGGCCGTGCCTTCGACCGGCGCGCGCCGGAAACGGAGGCTGCTGCCGGCTTCGGCCGCGGCGCAACGCGGGCAGACGGCGGGCCGCCGCCGCAGCCGGTGGATCAGCCGGTCGCCGCCGTGCAGCAGCAAGAAGACCAGCGAGAGGAAGATCCCGGCCAGGGCAGCGGCGGCCATCCAGCTCATCGCCAGGTTGTAGTTGCCCAGGTCGGCGCGCGAGGGCGCCGGTCCCAGCAGCCAGTCGCGCAGCACATGCGTCACTATTGTCAAGAAGACGCAGACGCTGCAGACGGCGATCATGACCACGGGCACCAGCACCGGGCGATCTTCGAGGTAGTACTGGTAACTCTGGCGGCGGGGTTGGGCGGGGCGGCGAGCGGGCGCCGGCGCGGGGCCACCGGTCATATCGGCGCGGTTGGCCCGGATACGGATTCCGCTGTCCTCTTTCTCCGGCACGAGGTTCTCCAGACTAGCGACGCGGTCGGATTACAGGTGGGGGCACACGCCGCCTACGATGTAGACGGCATGTGCAAACTATACCACCCACCGTCCCCCCGCACAAGCGCCGAAAGGCCGGGATTCCAGGGCCCAGGTGGCCTTGCGGGTGGTCGGGCCCGGCGACTATAATGAGCACAGACACGCCGTCACCTTCGCGGGAACACGAGATGCAGCCATCCGCCAATCCGGCCAACCGCCCCGATCTGCCCCCGGCGCCGCCGGCACCCCACGCCCCGGCGCCCTTGCTGCGCCCCGGCTTTGGCCGGCGGCTGGGCATCGCCCTGTGCCTGGCGCTGCTCGTGGCCTACGGGTTCATAGCCTTCAACCTCGTTCGCAACCCGCAGACAGGCGGGCCGGAAGGCTATGTCCGGCAGACGGACTTCCTGATTGTGCTCACCGGGAGCGCCGTCCTGGCCGAGGGCCGCCCGCAAGCCCTCTATGACGAGCAAGCGCAGACCGCCGCCCAGGCCCGGCTGCTCCGCGCGGTGGGCCGCGAACCGCTGCGCCTGTTGCCCTTCAACCACCCGCCGTTCGAGGCGCTGCTGACCCGGCTCCTGCAATTAGCGGGACTCTCGGCGCCGGGCATCTTCGCCGCCTGGACCCTGCTCAGTTGCGGGGCGATCGGCCTGGCGCTGGCCGCGCTGCACTGGGCATGGCCGGTGCCGGGCGCGCCGGGGCGGCTGCTGACCCTGGCCGCGCTCAGCTTCTTTCCGCTGACCGGCGCCCTGCTGCTGGGGCAGAGCACTCCGTTGATCCTGCTCGGCTGGGCCGCCGGGAGCGCGGCGCTGCGCCGGGGCTATGGCGGCTGGGCCGGAGTGGCCCTGGCCCTCGCGGCGATCAAGCCGCAGGCCGTGCCGGTGCTGCTGCTGGCGCTGCTGCTCATGCGGCGCTGGCGCACCTTGCTGGCCTGGGCGGCCACGATCGGCGCGGCGACGCTGGCCGTCATGCCCTTCCTCGGCGCCGATTGGCCGCTGCGCTACCTCCGCTTCGTCCTGGCCGTGGCGGCCTGGCCGCCGAGTCCCGCGCTGGACCCGGCGTTCATGCAGAACTGGCGCGGCCTGTTCATCCGCCTGTTCGGCGACGGCAGCATCGCGGGCGGGCTTGCCGTCGCCGCCACGGTGCTGTCGCTGGCCCTGGTGGTGCTCCTCTGGGCCGGCCCCGGTCCGTTGCGGGCCAGGGGCCGGCACCCCGGCACGGCGGGCTGGGACCGCCGCTGGGCCATGACCCTCCTGATCGCCCTGCTGGTTAACCCTCACCTGCTGCCGCATGATCTGACGCCGGCGCTGGTGCCCGCCTGGATGCTGGCGGCAGCCGTGCTGCCCGCCGCCCCGCGCGGCTGGATTGCCTGGCTCTGGGCGGGCTGGGTGGCCGGCTTCGTCGCCATGCTCTACAACAGCTTCGTGCTCTCCCCCGCCGTGGTCTGGCTGATCGCCACGGTCGCGCTATTGGTCCGGCACACCCTTCACCAACCCACCCCGACTCCCGCATCCAGCGTGCCGCAAGCGCTGTCCACCCTGCCCGCCGACAGCCGGCCGCCGCGCTAACCGGCTTGTGATAGCCTGGATTCTAACACAAGTCCAACGCAAACCGGCCCGGCTAAGATTGACAATAGTCTTATCAAGTCAGTATAATTTACTCAAAGCTGATTATGCTGATCCATAAAACGACAGCCGGCTAACCGGAAAAAAGGAAGCGAAGCTGTGCAAGTTAAAGACTATTACAAGACGTTGGGCGTGGCGCGCGAGGCCACGGACAAGGAGATCCGTTCCGCGTACCGCAAACTGGCGCGCAAATATCATCCCGACGTAAATCCGAATAATAAAGAGTCCGAAGCCAAGTTCAAGGACATCAACGAAGCCTACGAGGTGCTCAGCGACGCCGAGAAGCGCAAGAAGTACGACAAGTTCGGGGCCGACTGGGAGCAGTTCGAGAAAATGGGCGGAGCGCCCACCGACTTCGACTTCAGCCGCTACGGTGCGCCGGGCGGCGGGCGGGTCTACACCGGCGCGGCCCCCGGCGGCGAAGGCTTCAGCGACTTCTTCGAGTCGCTGTTCGGCGGCATGGGCGTGCGTGGCGGCGTGGGCCGCGACCCGTTCGGCGGCATGGGCGGTATCGGCGGCTTTGGCCGTCAAGTACCCCGCCGGGGCGAGGACTTCGAGCACCCCATCGAGGTGACGCTCGAAGAAGCCTTCAACGGCACCAGCCGCCGCCTGCAAATGCAGACGGAAGACAACTGCCCCACCTGCGGCGGCACGGGTATGCAGGGCAACCGGCCCTGCCCCACCTGCGGCGGCAGCGGCGTCGTGGCGCGCATGAAGACCATCGAGGTCAACATCCCGCCGGGCGTGCATACCGGCTCACGCGTGCGCGTGCGCGGCGAGGGCGGCCCCGGCTCGGAAGGCCAGCCCCGCGGCGACCTGTTCCTGATCGTCACCGTGGTGCCGCACCCGCGCTTCGAGCGCAAGGGCGATGACCTGAGCGAGACCGTGTCCGTGCCGCTGTATACGATGGTGCTGGGCGGCGAAGCCCGTGTGCCGACGTTGAAGGGCACCAACCTGGCCTTGAATATCCCGGCGGGCACCGCCAACGGGCGGACCTTCCGGCTCAAGGGCCAGGGCATGCCCCACCTGGGCAACCCGCAACAGCGCGGCGACCTGCTGGTGAAGGCCGAGGTCGACTTGCCCAAGCAGCTCAGCGGCGAGGAAAGACAACTATTCGAACAATTGCAACGTATACATAAGGAGGCCGGATGATGAGCGAATTCGGCCACAACGACGAGCCGCGCTACGTGATCAGCGTCGCGGCGCAATTGCTCCAGGTTCACCCACAGACCCTGCGCCTCTATGAACGGGAAGGACTGATCGAGCCGGGCCGCAGCCGCGGCCGCATCCGGCTCTATTCAGACCACGACATCGAGCGCCTGCGCATGATGCAACGCCTCACCAATGACCTGGGCGTGAATCTTGCGGGGGCCGAGGTAATCCTGAATATGCGCGAGGTCATTCTGGACCTGCAGCGCCAGCTCGCCGAGGTACGGCGGGAATTAGATATTGACATCTAGGGTATACTGGCCCTGAGTAGCCCATCACGAGGGGCCGGGTGTACCAGGTAAGGGAAACAACGCATGCCAAGCAATGGGTTTACCGAGCGGGCGCAAGAAGCGCTGCGCAACGCCCAGGAAATCGTGCAGCAAAAGCGGCACAGCCAGCTCGATGTCGAGCACATTCTGCTGGCCCTGCTCAAGCCGCGCGATGGCCTGATTTCTAAGATTATCGAAAAGCTGAACGGCGACCCGCGGGCGCTGGCCCGCCGGCTCGACGATCAGTTGAACACCAGCCCGCGGCTCTATTCGAGCTATAGCGGCCTGGCGCAGATCCACATCAGCATGCGCGCGCAGCGCGTGGTCAGCGCCGCCGCCGAAGAGGCCGCCAAGCTGAACGACGAATATATCGGCGTGGAGCACCTGTTCCTCGCCATCACCGCCGAGCGCGGCGGCACGGCGGCGCGCCTGCTGAGCGAGATCAATATCGACCAGGCCAGCGTCTATACCGCCCTGCAGGAGATCCGCGGCAACGCGCGCATCACCGATCCGGGCGCCGATGGCCGCTACCAGGCGCTGGAGCGCTACAGCCACGACCTGACCCGCATGGCCCGCGAAGGCCAGTTGGACCCGGTGGTGGGCCGCGAGGCCGAGATCCGGCGCGTCATGCAGGTGCTCTGCCGGCGCACCAAGAACAACCCGGTGCTCATCGGCGAGCCGGGCGTGGGCAAAACGGCGATCGTCGAGGGCCTGGCCCAGCAGATCGCGAGCGGCGATGTGCCGGCCCTGCTGCGCAACAAGCGCGTCCTGGCCCTCGACATGGGGTCGCTGGTGGCGGGCAGCCGCTTCCGCGGCGAGTTCGAGGAGCGCCTCAAGGCCGTCATGGACGAGGTGAAACAGGCCAGCAAGGAGATCATTCTCTTTATTGACGAGCTGCACACCGTCATCGGCGCGGGCGCGGCGGAAGGCGCGCTCGACGCGGCCAACATGCTCAAGCCGGCCCTGGCCCGCGGCGAATTGCAGTGCGTCGGCGCGACCACGCTGGACGAGTATCGCAAGCATATCGAGAAGGATGCTGCCCTGGAGCGGCGCTTCGCCACGGTCTTCGTGGAGGAGCCGACGGTCGAAGCCACGCTGGCGATCCTGCGCGGCCTGCGCCCCCGCTACGAGGAGCATCACGGCCTGAAGATCACCGACAGCGCGGTCGACGCGGCGGTGGAACTATCCAACCGCTACATCCAGGACCGCTTCCTGCCCGACAAGGCCATCGACCTGATGGACGAGGCCGCGTCGAAGGTGCGCCTGGAGGTCTTCAGTCTGCCCGCCGACGTGCGCGAGCTCGAATCGCTCATGCACGACCTCGAAGACCAGATGGAAGAGGCCGGCCAGCGCCAGGACTACGCGGAAGCCGCCCGGCTCAAGGCCGAACTGCTGCTGCACGAGGAGACCTACAGCCAGAAGCGCGACGCCTTCTTCGCCGAGCACAACATCGACGAGATCGTGGACGAGGAAGACGTGGCCGACGTGGTGGCCCGCTGGACGGGCATCCCGGTCAAGCGCATGCTGGCCGACGAGATGCAGAAGCTGGTCGACATGGAGGAGCACCTGCACAAGCGGGTGATCGGGCAGGACGCGGCGATTGCCGCCGTCTCCGACGCGATCCGCCGCGCGCGCGCCGGGCTGAAAGACCCGCGCCGCCCGATGGGCTCGTTCATCTTCGTCGGCCCAACCGGCGTCGGCAAAACGGAGCTGGCGAAGGCGCTGGCCGAGTTCATGTTCGATGACGAGAACGCCATCGTGCGCGTCGATATGAGCGAGTACGGCGAGCGGCACACGGTCGCCCGGCTCATCGGGTCGCCGCCCGGCTATGTCGGCTATGACGAGGGCGGGCAGTTGACCGAGGCGGTGCGCCGCCGGCCCTACCAGGTGGTCCTCTTCGACGAGATCGAGAAGGCACACCCGGAGGTGTTCAACGCGCTGTTGCAGGTGCTGGACGACGGCCGCCTGACCGACGGCCATGGCCGCACGGTCGACTTCCGCAACACGCTGATCATCCTGACCAGCAACGTGGGCACGCAGTTCATGCCGCAGTACGGCGGCCTGGGCTTCCGCACCCCCGGCTCGGTCAAGGACACGCGCAACGAGGAAATCGAAACGCGCCACCGCGTCGAGCGGGCCATGAAGGAAGCCTTCCGGCCCGAG
This sequence comes from Chloroflexia bacterium, assembly GCA_035693165.1. GTDB lineage: Bacteria > Chloroflexota > Chloroflexia > QHBQ01 > JAICKM01 > JAICKM01. The sequence goes on from DASSGZ010000576.1 coordinate 13,420, forward strand.
TTCTTGAACCGCATCGACGACACGATCCTGTTCAGCGCGCTGACGCTGGACGAACTGCGCCAGATCGTGGACATCCAGGTCCGCGAACTGACCGAGCGCATGGGCGTGCAGAACATGCGCCTGGAACTGACCGACGAGGCCCGCACCTGGCTGGCCGAGCGCGGCTACGACCGGACGTTTGGCGCCCGCCCGCTGAAGCGCCTGATCCAGCGCGAGCTGGAGACGCCGATCAGCAAGCTGCTGCTGCGCGGCGACCTGAAGGCGGGCCAGGGCATCCTGGCGACCGTGGCCGAAGACGGCAGCCGGCTGCTGCCGGAAGTCGTCGGCGAGCCGGCGGTGGCCCTCCCGGTCACGCAGGAGGCCGACGCGCAGGTCGGGTAGCCGTCAGCCGTCAGCCGTCAGCTATCAGGTAATTAGTATGGACGAGGCCGCTGGGTAACACCAGCGGCCTTTTTCTTTGCCCGGCGATCTACGTCAGTAATGGATGCGCTAGAGTTTACGGCGTGAACGTGGGTAACGGCGTGCCGCTGGGATCGATCCACTGGCCCGTGGAGAGGTCGAAGATCAAGTGCGCGCCGGTCTCCGCTTGCAACACAATCTGGGTACCGACAATATCCACGATTTTTATGCTCCCGAATGGGGCTGGTGGATAGTAAGATGCGATTACGTAAGGCCATTCCGGGTCAGGGGCGTTGTCTACTTTAATTCGCACCGTTAACATCCCGCCTTGGGCTGCTTTGCCCGGCATACGCCCCGCGCAGATATATGTATCTACC
>DASSGZ010000577.1:0-7763 GCA_035693165.1 Chloroflexia bacterium
GGCAGCAGCGTCATCAGGAAGCCGGGCGTGCAGAACCCGCATTGCAGGCCGTGGGCCTCCCAGAAGCCTTGCTGCAACGGATGCAGGTGGTCGGGATCGGCGGCCAGACCCTCGACGGTACCCACCGCGTGCCCCCCGGCCTGCACGGCGAAGGTGAGGCAGGAGCGCACGGGCACGCCGTCGAGCAGCACGGTGCAGGCGCCGCACACACCATGCTCACAGCCCACATGCGTGCCGGTCAGGTGCAGTTCGTGGCGCAGGAAATCGCTCAACAGCAGGCGCGGCTCGACGGCGCGGGTATACGCCTGCCCGTTGACGGTTACGGTAATCTCTCGGCTCGTCATGATGGTTCCTTTTCCATAGCGCTGCGTGGAACCCGGCTACTGTCGAATGTAGGTCCAATCGCTGGAGATCCGCGCTTATGCGCCCGCCTGAGCGATCTGGTATTCAATGCTGGTGGGCGCGGTAACACGGCGGGAAGCATCGAGGATTTCCAGGCTCACCAGATTTCCGGCGCTGTCATAATCCAGAATGACCCCTGGCTTATCTTCGTCGCTCTCTGCCACCGGCTTATCCGCGAAGATTACCGTCAGTGTATCAGCCTGTTGATCATAAGTAATCTTCATTCCGGCGCCTGTGATGCCCGCCCCGCCCGTTCCGTCGCGAGGGTCAGCGTGCGGCGGGCCAGCACCTGCGCCAGGTGGCGGCGGTAGGCGGCGGTGGCGTGGATGTCGGCGTTGGGATCGATGCCGGCGTCCACGGCTCGGGCTGCCTCGGCGATAGCGGCAGCGGTGGGCGCCTGGCCCTGGAGCGCCGCCGTGACGGATGTCGCTTCCACCGGCACGTCGCCGATGGAGAGGAACACCAGGCGACTCGCGGCGACCGCTCCCGCCTCGTCCAGCGTGACCACGGCGGCGGCCCCGGCCAGGGCATAGTCGCCGTGGCGGCGGGCCACCTCCTCGAAGGCCGTGCCGGTGCGCGCGGGCAGCGGCGGGATGACCACCTCGACCAGGATCTCCTCCGGCTCCAGCGCCGTGGTGAACAGCGCCTGGAAGAACTCCGCCGCCGGGATCAGCCGGTCGCCGCCCGCGCGCTGGGCGCGCAGTTGCGCGTCGAGGGCCACGGCCAGGGCGGGCAGTTCGGCGGCGGGGTCGGCGTGGGCCAGCGAGCCGCCGAACGTGCCCCGATTGCGGATCTGCGGGTGGGCGATGTGCGGCATCGTCTCGGCGACCAGCGGCGCACGCGCGGCGATCAGCGGGCTGCGCTCCACCGTGCGCTGGCGGGTCATTGCGCCGATCACCACGCCGCCGTCCGCGCCTTCCCGGATGCCGAACAGGTCGGCCACGCCGTTCAGATCGACCAGGATGGCCGGCTGGGCGAGGCGAAAGTTCATGCTCGGCACCAGGCTCTGGCCACCGGCCAGGATCTTCGCCTCGCCGCCGTGCTCGGCCAGGAGCGCGAGGGCTTCCGCGCGCCCGGCCGGCGCGTAGTATTCAAACGGGGCGGGTTTCATGGCGGCTCCCGCTTACTTTTCTTCGACAAAGGCCACGATGCGCGCGAAGGCGGCCTCGCCGCCTTTGAAGCGGAAGGGGAAGCAGCCCAGCCACACGCGCTGGTTCAGCACCTCGTCCACCTGGCCGCCCACGTTCTCGGCGTGGAACACGCCCTTGGGGAAGAGCAGCGTGTGCGTGCACTGGTAGTCCTTCGGCCAGGGGAAGGCTTCGTCCATGCTCATGCCGATCACTTCCTCGACTTCGGGCACCAGATCGGGCCGGGCGGTGCGCACCTTGGTGTTGAACGGGTGGTCGGTGGAGATGGCGTCAATCGCCATCCAGCGGATGCCGCGGTCCAGCACCCAGTCGCAGAACTCGCGCTGCGGGCCGGGGTGGCGCAAGAACGAGCGCGGCAGGTCGGGCTGCTCCTGGTTGTGGACCTTGTACCAGTCCTCATTGTAATAGTGATGGTAGCCGGTGTGGATGACCAGGATATCGCCGCGCTGGATAGTGATGCCGGTGTCCTTCTCCCACTGCTCGAAATGCTGCGATCCGTAAATCTGGTAGTCGCCGATGCCGTAGCGCGACAGGTCGACCACGCAGGCCGGGCCGAACAGCGTGTCAATCGGGATGCCCGCGATGTCGGGCCCCGGATCGTAGAAATGGTAGGGCGAGTCCAGGTGCGTGGCGATATGGTTGGTGCTGGAGATATGCTGGGCGTTCACGCCCTCGAAGGCGATTTTCTTGACCCACTTGATGGTCGGCCCCTCGTAGAAGGCGAAGGGCGGGGAGTCCACGCTGAAGTTCTGCGAGAGGTCGAGGACCTTGACCTTGCTCAGATCGTAGGGTACGTACATGCGTTCAGCCCCCTTATATGGTGGAAGTGTCTGCCGGCCGGGCGCACCCTGGCGGGCGAAAGTATGCGCGTATTATACTCGAATCGGCGGGCGCGCGCGAGGGGGTGGCCCCGTCGACCAGCCTGCCCCCTGGCGTGTTAATAGGCGTACCCCCGGCGTTCTATAGGCGGGACGGATCTGCGATCCGAGAGTGGCAGCCCGCGCATTCCTGGGAGGGCGCGGGGCCGGAGGATGGGGCCATGTCGATCCGGAGCGCCAAACTGGCCGAGCGCCTGCGCACCAGCCTGTGGGTGATCCCGGCGGGCTGCACGCTGGCCGCGGCACTGCTGGCCTTCGGCCTGATCGAGTTCGACCGGCAGACGGCCAACACCGATTTCAGCTTGCCGTGGACGTTCCAGGGCGGGGCCGAGAGCGCCCGCGCGGTGCTGTCGACCATCGCCGGGTCGATGGTGACGGTAGCGGGCACCGTCTACTCGATCACCATCGTGGCGCTCACGCTGGCCTCGCAGCAGTTCGCGCCGCGCGTGCTCGGCAGCTTCATGCGCGACCGCACCAACCAGGTGGTGCTCGGCTTCTTCGTCGCCACCTTCACCTACTGCCTGCTGGTGTTGCGGGCGGTGCGCGGCACCGCCGAAACTGAGTTCGTCCCCGGCGCGGCGGTCACGGGCGGCGTGGGGTTGGCGCTGATCAGCCTGGTCATGCTAATCTACTTCATCGACCACATCTCGCACGGCATCCAGGTCTCCAGCATCATCCGCGGCGTTGCACGAGAAACCCGGCAGCAGATCGACGCAGTGTACCCCGACCGCTGGCGGGCCACGGAGGCGATCCCAGACAAGACGCCCGTGCTGCCCGCGGACTGGGCACCCATTCTCGCGCGGCGGTCCGGCTATCTCCAGTACACCGATTACCAGGCCCTCGTTCATGCGGCGGCGCGTGCGGACGTGGTGCTGCGGGAGGACCGCGGGACGGGCGCCTTCGTCACCGGCGGCACCCCGCTGGTCTTCGCCGGCCCCGCGGCGTGGATCACGCCGGCGTTAGAGGCGCAGGTCAACGACGCGTTTGCCCTGGGCAGCACGCCGACGATGCAGCAAGACGTGGCCTTTGGCCTGCGGCAAATTGTAGACATCGCCCTCAAAGCCATCTCGCCCGCGGTGAACGACCCGACCACCGCCCTGAACTGCATCGATCACCTGGGCGCCATCCTGGTCGTGCTGGCGGCCCGCAAGTACCCCGACCCCGGTCGCTACGACGCTAGGGGCCGGCTCCGCGTCATCGCCCACGAGCGCACGTTCCACGACCTGGCGCGCCTGGCCTTCGACCAGATCCGCCACTACGGCGCGGGCGACCACATCATCGTGCTGCGCATGATTGACGTTATCGCCCAGGTCGCCGCCGCCACGCCCAGCCCGCAACATCGCGCGGCCCTGGGCGAGCAACTGGCGCATATTGTCGCCGCCGCCCAGGCCCGCCTCACCGACGCGGTCGAACTCCAGGCCGTCAACGAGCACGCGCAGGTGGCCCGGCACGCGCTAGACGCGCCCGCTCAGGGCCTTGCGGCGCAAGAGTACACCCACGCCTGAGCGGCCGGTATGGTATAATAAGCGGGCGACACCGGGGCCTGGTAGCGCCCCGGCTTTTTCTCCTTGCGGGCGCGCGACCCGCTTGAGCGCCGCGGTTCCTGCTGTGCGTCCTGGTTGTCCGGCGTTACCCGCCCCCCGGCCTGGTTGGTGAGGCCGGCCGCACCCCGCCCCACGCAGGCCGGCCCCGCATTGGCGCATCCTACCCGCGCGGCGGCGCGGCGAGCGATATCCCGCGCGACCCACCACCGGAAATCATGACTACGGGCAAGCACGAGCAACCAAACAGGGTGCGCCGGCGGCGCCGGCGTTGCGGGGCACGGCGCCCTCTTGGGCCGGGGATCCTGATCGGGCTGCTGGCGGCGCTGATCTGCGGCGGGTGCGACTTCGGGCCGGCCCCGGCGCCCGATGCGCTTGGCACCCCGATAACGATGCCCGGCAGCCCGGCAGTGGTGGACCCCGCCATCACCGTGATCGTGATCCACGCGGCGGCCACGGCCACTCCGGTGGCGCTGCCCCCCACGCCGACCGTTCCGCCCGCGGCGACCGCGACGCTGCCGCCGCCCACCGCCGTCCCGGCCCGGCCCGTGGGGGTCGTGCTGAGCGGCAAGCTGCGGGTGCGCGAGGGGCCAGGGACCCGCTATCCCGTCCTCACCACGCTGGACGCCGGCACGCCGCTGGATGTCGCCGGGCGGGCGCAGGGGCTGGACTGGCTGAAGGTCCGCCTGCCCGGTGGGCAAGAAGGCTGGGTCTCCGCCGACCTGGTGCAACTGAACGTGGACCGCGCCGCCGTGCCGGCCGGCTACTTCCGCCCGCTGACCGGCATGATCCACACCGGCACCGGGCCGCAGGGCCACGGCGAACTCCGCCTGCAAAACAGCAACACCAGCGACCGCCTGGTAGTGGTCACGCGCAACACCGAGCCGGAGATGTCGGTCTACCTACGCGCGGGCGAGAGCTTCACCATCGACGGCATCGCCGACGGCACCTACCGGCTCTATTACAGCCAGGGCGACGACTGGGACGGCACCGCCTTTACCCGCAACGTCAAGACGAGCCGGTCGAGCGGGGCGCTGCTGTTCACCACCACCGACCGCACCTACAGCACCTGGAACATCGATATCTTTGTGCCGTCCGGCGGCAACACCGACGTGGAGGCCATCCCCAGGGACGCCTTCCCCGTCCTCCCGCCCGACCAGGACAAAGACACCCCGTAGGCGGTTCCCGCGCCCAGGTAGTCCGCCACTGCATATTGTCATTCTGAGCGCAGCGAAGAATCTCGCCTCGCAGGCCAAAAGACGAGACTCTTCACTGCGCTCAGCGTGACAAGTGATTTGCGGCAGTTCACGTAGCCCCGCCCGGCGCGGCGGGAGCCAGGTTCTCAATCGCCACCGGCTCCACCGGGTCCGCCAGATCGAAGCCGAAGATCTGCCCGTAGAAGTACAACTCGGCGTCGAGGGCACGCTTGATGTTCTCGGCGCGGCGGAAGCCGTGCTGCTCGCCCGCGAACGGCAGATAGGCCACCGGCAGTCCCTTGGCCCGCAGCGCGGCAACCATGACCTCGGCCTGGTTCGGCGGCACCACCTTGTCTTCCAGCCCTTGCAGCAGGATCACCGGGCACGAGAGGCGGTCGGTGAAGTGGATGGGCGAGCGCTCGATGTAGAGGTCGCGCCGCTCCGGGTACGGGCCGATCAGGTTATCCAGGTCATGTAGCTCGAACTTGTGGCTGTCGCGGGTCAGCGCCTCCAGGTCGCTGATGCCGTAGTGGCTGGCGCCGGCCTGGAACACGTCGCGGAAGGTGAGCGCGCACAGCGTCGTATAGCCGCCCGCGCTGCCCCCGGTGATCGCCAGCCGCCGGCCGTCCACCAGGCCCTGCTCCACCAGGTAGCGCGCGCCGTTCACGCAGTCGTCCACGTCCACCACGCCCCACTGCCCCTGCAACCGCCGGCGGTAGGCGCGGCCATAGCCGGTGCTGCCGCCGTAGTTCACGTCGAGCACGGCGATGCCGCGGCTGGTCCAATACTGGACGCCCAGGCGCAGGTTGGGCGAGGTGGCGCTGGTCGGCCCGCCGTGGCTCATCACCAGCAGCGGCGGCAGGTCCCCGGCGGGCGGCTGGTAGTCGCGGTTGCGCGGGGGATAGAAAAAGGCATATGCCGTCCGCTGCTGCTCGGTCGGGAACTCGATGGTCCGCGCCACCGAGATATAGCCGGGGTCGATGTTCACATCCGTGGACCGGCGCAACACCGTGAAGCGGCGCGGCGCCAGATCGAGCGCGACGGCGGATGACGGCTGGGTGGGCGAGCCGCCGATGAACAGCGCCCGCCCCCCGGCCACATGCAGGCTGCTGCCCACCGAGTAGGGCGAGTCGATCCGCTCCAACTGCCCCGTGGCGGTGTCGAGGATCCCCAGGCGCGACGTGCCCTGCTCGATAAAGCCGCACAGGATCTGTTGCGGGGCGATGAAGGCGTAAGTCGCCATGCCGAACACCCACTGCGGCACGCCGAACTCGGCCTCCATCGGGCACAGGGCTTCCACCTGCCCATCGCGCAAGCGGTAGAGATTCCACCACCCGGTCGGGTCGCTGACAAAGTGCAGCACGCCATCCGGCGACCACTCCGGCTGGAAGACCGACTCGCGCGGCCCCCCGGCCACCTGCCGGGCGTGTGCGGGGCGCCCATCCGGCCCGACCTCGGCCACCCAGAGCTCGGTGCCGTCCCAGGGCATATTGGGGTGGTTCCAGGTGAGCCAGGCCAGCCGGGTGCCGTCGGAGCTGAGGCGCGGGTTGGAATAAAAGTCGTTGCCGCTCACCAGCACCTCGTCCGTGCCGTCAGCCAGCGACACGCTGACCAGCGTGTTGGCGGCGTGGATGTCGGACAGCGTATGGTCCTCGCGCACACAGATGAGGCGGTTGCGCGCCCGGTCGAGCACGGCGTCCGCGTAGCGCATCGGGCCTGCGGCGGTCAGCGGTTCGGGCGTGCCGCCGGGCGCCTGCCGGTACATGCGCTGATCGGCGAAGTTCGAGAAATACACGGTGCCGTCGTCGATCAGAAACGCCGCGCCGCCGTATTCATGCACGCGGGTGCGCACGTTGAACGGGGGCGGGGTCACGTCCCGCGTCTGCCCGTCGGGGCTGCGACGGACGAGCACGTTGCGCCCGCCCTCCGCCGGGCGGCTCTCCAGCCAGTAAATATCCTCACCGTCCGCCGTGATCCCGCCCAGCCCGATCGATTGCGAGACAATCAAGTCCGACGTAATGGGCGATTTCCAGGATCCATATGGTGCCACTTTGCGGTCTGCCATGTCAAAAATCCTCGTTCCCATCAAGCTGCCGATCCCTAAAATCGGCGCATATATAGCGGTATTATACAACGTGCCATCTGCCCCCTGCATCGCGGCTTCCCGCCGGGCCGATCTCCTATACACAACGGGAGGGCAGGTGCAGACCTGCCCTCCCGGTAAAATGAACTATCAGATGCGTTTACGGGAACACCATCTCGTCGGTGGCAAGCTCGGTCAGGGCCGATTTCATCTCCTGCACCGCCTGCCGCGCCTCCTCCACCGAGCCCTCATCTTCGATGGTCGTGATGTCGCCGGGGTCACGGTCCAGGATCACCGATTTCAGCACCCGCCGCATGATCTTGCCGCTGCGGGTCTTGGGCAGCATATGGACGAAGTTGATCTCGCTGATGACCGCCACCGGGCCGAGTTCCTGGCGCACCGTGTCCAGCAGTTCGCGGCGCAGGTCGTCGGATGGGTTGTACTGCTGCCGGAGGACCACGAAGGCCGAAATGACCTCGCTGCGCACCGCGTCGGGCCGCCCGGTGGCGCCCGCT
>DASSGZ010000578.1:0-2140 GCA_035693165.1 Chloroflexia bacterium
CTGATCGTCTGGGGCACGCAGTCAGTCTCCGTCTTCGGCAGCGCCCTCACCTTCTTCGCGGTGACGATCTGGCTGACGCAGGTGCTCTACCCCGACCCGGCGCAGAAGCCCGAACTGGCGGCGGCGCTGGCAGCCGTGAGCCTGGCCTTTTCCCTGCCCACGCTGTTCATCGCGCCCATCGCCGGGGCCTGGGCGGACCGGCACGACCGCAAGCGCATCATGATCGCGGGGGACGCCACGAACGGCACCCTCAGCCTGGTGCTAATGGCGCTCATGGCGACGGGCAGTCTGCAACTCTGGTCGTTGCTGCTAATCATGGCGCTGATGGCGCTGGCGAGCTCCTTCCACGGCTCGGCCTTCGACACCTCGTATGCCATGCTGGTGCCGGAGAAGCAACTGCCCCGCGCCAACGGCATGATGCAGACGATGTGGTCGCTCTCCGGCATCCTTTCCCCGGCCATCGCCGCGGGCATCATCTCGCTGCCTGCGCTGGCCCGCCAGGGGTTGCTGCCCTTCGGCCTCAATGGGGAGCTGGCGGGGCTGAAGGACGGCACGCCCATCGCCATCACCATCGACGCGATCACGTTTTTCGCGGCGGGGGCCACGCTGCTGTTCCTGCGGATCCCCTCGCCGATTCGGACCGACCTGCAGAAAGAGGCCGGCGGCCCGCGCAAGAGCCTGTGGTCCGACGTGCGCGAGGGCGCGCTCTATATCTGGCATCGCAAGCCGCTGCTCTGGCTGCTCGGCACCTTCACCGTGGCCAATTTCGCCGGGGGGCCGGTGGAAGTGTTCATGCCGCTGTTGCTCAAGTTCAACCTGGCCGCCGATTGGGCGGCGCGGGGGTTCACCTTCGAGACGGCGCTGGCCCTGATGGGGTCGGCGGCCAGTATCGGCGGGGTGCTGGGCGGGCTACTCGTCAGCGCCTGGGGCGGCCTGAAAAAGCGGCGCATTTACGGCGTGCTCGTGCCGATGATCATCGGCGGCGTGGCCCAGATCATCTTCGGCTTCTCGCCCCTGCTGTTCCTCTCGGCGGTGACAGCCGGGATCGTCACGGGCATGGTCCCCATCCTGAACGCGCATTCGCAGTCAATCTGGCAGACGCAGACGCCGCGGGAGTTGCAGGGGCGGGTGTTCTCGGTGCGGCGGGTGATCGCCCAATGCACCTGGCCGCTGAGCACCGCGCTGGCCGGCTTGGCCGGGGGCTTCTTCAATCCGGGCCTGGTCATCGCCGCCCTGGGCGGGTTCCTGGTGATCTTCTGCGTGGCGCAGTTGTTCAACCCCTATCTGCGGCGTGTGGAAGATAAGGACTGGCTCGATTCGCTGGCCGCCCGGCATGGCACCGCCGTCGCACGAGAGCCGGCGGCCGGGGTCCTGGAAACGGTGGACAAAACATAACCGTGGTCGGGGCATTACGGCAACGATCCTTCGCCTGGCTCTGGACGGGCCAGGCGATTTCGCGCCTGGGCGACAGCATCCACCGCGTCGCGCTCTCCTGGTGGGTGCTGGAGCAGACCGGGTCGGCGGCGGTGATGGGCACCGTGCTCATCTTCTCCTTCACGCCGATGCTACTGTTCCTGCTGATCGGCGGGGTGGCCGGGGACCGTCTGCCGCGGGTGCGGCTGATGCTGGGGTCGGACCTGCTGCGAGGCGGCGTGGTGGCGCTGGTCGCGGCGCTGGCGGCGACACACACGTTGCAGATCTGGCACCTCTACGTCGCGAGCATGGTGTTCGGGTTGCTGGATGCCTTCTTCCAGCCCGCCTACACGGCGCTGGTGCCCGAGATCACCCCGGCGCCCTTGCTGCCCAGCGCCAATTCGCTGACCAGCCTCAGCGGCCAACTGAGCAACATCGCCGGGCCAGCCATCGGCGCGGGGATCGTGGCCGCGGGCGGTACCGCGCTAGCGTTTGCGGTGGACAGCCTGTCGTTCTTCCTCTCGGCGGCCTGCCTTATCCCGCTGATCGGGCTGCCCCAGGCGCCGGCCCCGGCCGGGCATGGCGCGCGCCATATGCTGCGCGATCTGCGCGAAGGCGTGCGGGCCGTGCTGGCCGCGCCGTGGCTCTGGATCACGATTGCGCTCGCCGCCCTGTTCAATATCACCCAGGGCGGGCCGTTCGCCGTCGCCCTGCCCTTCCTGGTGAA
>DASSGZ010000579.1:0-21062 GCA_035693165.1 Chloroflexia bacterium
ATAGCACCGCGCGCCGGTGAGTATCGGAAGGAAGGCCGCAGACCAGCGCCAGGTAGGCGTCCACGGGGATTTAGCGCTGTAGGGGCCGGTTTCAAACCGGCCTGCCCCCGCGTGCGCTGCCTGTTGTCAGAGGACCGCCGCACAGAAGCTCCGTCTCGGGTGGGACCGCGACGAAACTCTTCGCGGCGGTCAGAGTGAGCCGCCCCCACCCTTGTCATCCTGAGCGGAGCGAAGAATCTCCGTCTCGTTCGGGGTCACGACGAGACTCTGCGCTGAAAAGAGGCTGGGCGCGTGGGGCGGCACGGCGGGTTTCAAACCCGCCCCTACACCGCCATCCCGGCTCTTCTCAGCATCCCTTGGGCGATGCGGTGGCGACCATTCCTTCACGGCGTAGGCCCTACACCGCCATCCCGGCTCTTCTCAGCATCCCTGGTGGGTCGGGAACCCAGATCGGCGCAAAGTGACAGGGGACGAGGGACGGGCACTAGGCGGAACCGAAGGCGCCGGATTGGAGATGCGGGTGGGAGTCGAGGTAGCTTTGCAGCAAGATGGCGGCGGCGGTGGCGTCGATCTGGTCGCGTTGCTTGCGCGGGTGGACGCCCGACTGCGTGAGCAGGCGCGACGCCTCCACCGTGGTGTAGCGCTCGTCCCAGTATTCGACCGGGACGGAGAGTTGCGTAGCAAGGTAGGCGCCGAACTTCTGTACCTTTTCGGCCTGCGCGCCCGTCTCCCCGCTGAGGTGCAGCGGCAGGCCCACGATCACCCGCCCGGCCTCCTGCTCGGCCACCAGCGCAACAATGGCCGCCGTGTCGGCGTTGCGGCCGCGGGCTTGCAGCGTGGTCAGCGTGCGCGCCACCAGGCACAGCTCATCGCTCACCGCCACGCCGATGCGCTTGCGGCCAAGGTCGAGCGCGAGAATACGCATGCGCGATCCCGGAGCGGGCGGGCGCCGCGCCCCGGACCCTCCTACTTAGGTTCGCCGGTTGCGGCGGGGGCGCCAGCCGGCGCCGGGGTATCCGTGCCCGCGGGCGCGACAGCCGGCGTGGGCGTCACGTCACCGCCGCCGCCCGTGGCCGTGCCGCCCGGCTGCGCGGGAAGCTGCACATTGATGTTCGTCACCGCCTCGGGCAGTGTATCCTGCTGCATATTCAACAGGCTGGATCCGAGGTTGATATGCGCGCTGTCGATATACGGGCCCCAGGGCGAGGACGCAATAAGCTGCCGGGCTTCCGCAGGCGTCTTGCCATGCACAAGCTGCTTGATCTGATCCTGGATAATCTTCGGGTCCGTCACCGTGTAGAGAATACGCGGGTGCAGCTCGGTCGTGTATTCGACCCGCCCGCCCTCGCAGCCGCTGGTCTGGGTCAGGGTCAGCGCGGTCTCGTCGATGCTGGCCGGATCGATCTGGGCCTCGATGCCAGGCGGCAGGTCGGTCGGCACGGCGCCCTGCACAGCCAGCGCCGCGTGATGATCGGCCTCTGCCGGGGCGAAGGCATATACGTCCACCGTCGCCGTCATGACACCACGGATCTCGCCGGCATCCGACCCCACCGCGGGCAGCGGACTGGCTTCGTAGGCCGTGTCGGGGATAGCGGCGGGCATGGTGCAGGTGATCGGCTGCATCGCGGGCGGCACCTTGCCCAGCAGTTCCTGGCTGGCGCGGGCCACGATGTCGGCCTTGAGCGCGCCCTGCAGATCGGCAAGATCCTTCTCGGCAATCGTCTTGACCGGGATGGTATCGCCGCCGCCCGGCGGGATGACCGTGGCGAAGACGGCGCTGCCGTAGCTGCCGCCCACGCGCAGGCCGTTGGAGTCCGGTCCCGGCTCGTTGGCCTGGATGTCCACGCGCCCGGTGCCGAAGGTGCGGCCCAGGAAGTTGGTGCCCGCCACGGTGATCGTATTCACCGTGTGGAACTTCTTCCCGTTCGGCGCGGTCAGCACGGTGTTCGCCGGGATTGTCACCGCGGCGCTGCTCGTGTTGGTGAACTCGATGGTGCCGACCGCGGCCTTGTTGGGCTGCTGGCGCACGCCGGTGGTCGGGATCGTCTTATCGGCGACCACGGCGGCGGCAAATTTCTGCGCCTGCACCGGCTGGGCCATGCGCACCGTGTCGCCGGCACCCGGCTGGGTAGTCGTCAGCGTGGTGGTCGCGGTGACTTGCAGCGACGGCGCGGCCAGCCCGGCCCGGCCCGCATCGGCGCTACCGGTGGTCAGAACCGGCACGGTCACGCGGACCACGCCCAGGGAGTCGCCGGGGCGCGGCTGGAGTTGCACGGTGGCTGTGGCCAGCGCGGGGCCGATGTTGAAGACGACGATGGCGCTGAGCGCGAGCAGGATGAGCAACACCCCGAGCAGCACCAGCAAGCCACCCCCGCGCCGCGAGGTGCGCTGCTGGGCCTGGGGCCGGGCCGGGCGCTCACGCAGGCGGGGCCGCGGCGCCGGGATAGCGCGATCCACCGGCGGGGCCACCGCCACGGCGTCGGGAGGCGGCGCAACTGCCACGGCGGCGGGAATCGGTCCCAGGTGGGCGTTGGAATGCCCGTCCACCGGCTGCCCGCTCACGCCGGCCTGCTCTTCGTCGGTCGGTGGGGCGGCGGGCGGGCGGCGTTCCAGCCCGCCCACCACCTTCGATCCCAGCACCACCGCTGGTCCGTGCGAAGGCTGCGTGTTGTCGACAAAGGTGCGCGTGCTCGGTTCCGCCGGCCCGTTGGACGCGGGTTTGCGCCCGCGGCCCAGTCCCAGCCCGGCCAGCAAGCCCCCGGCGGCGCCACCCGCGGCAGCAGCGGCGCCGCCGTTCAGCCCGCGGTCGCGGGTGGGGGCGGGCGGCTTCGCCTTATCCTTGTCAGCCGGCGGCGCGGTCTCGCGGGCAGCACTCCGGCTCGCGATCTCGCGCATGTAGGCTTCCGATTGCGCGTCGAGTTCGGCAGAGTCGAAATTCAAGTTGTCGAGGTCGCCCAGGTCGTCGCCGGCGGGGGCGGGCGGCGTGGGGGCAGCTTCGGGCGCCTGCCCCGCGGGCACAAAGCGGACGGCGTTGGGCAGAGTCACGTCCGGTGGCGGGGTGCTGGTGCGGGGCGTGGCCTCTTCGGCGGGCAGCGGCAGATCCTGCGTGTCCGTGGGCGTCATGCCGTTGAACAGCCAGTCGTTCTCGGAGATCGTCGGGGCGGGCGCGGGCGCCGGGGGTGCTGCCGGGGGCACCGCCGGGGTCTCCGCCAGAGGGCGAATGATCTGGGGCCGGGTCTCGGCGTCGCTGCCACCGTTGGCGGCGGGCGGCGGCGCCGCGTCATAGTTGGGCCAGCTTGTGTCGGGCGGGGCGGCAGCGGGCGCGGTGGTCCCCTGGCGGTTCCACTGCGGCAGCGCCTCGTCTTCCACGGCAGCGGCGGGCACCGGGGCCTTTTTCTGGGGGCTCAGGTTCTCGACTTCAAAGCCGTAGATGCGGGCCAGGCCGATGATCGTCGGTTCGGGCGAGGCCACCGTGAGTTGCACCTGGCGGCGCTTCTGCAGGTCGCGCAGCATGTTGTAGTCTTCCAGCGTGCGCATGGTGATCGCATCGCGGGGGACATTCAGGCGCACCTTGGTGCCCTGCGGCACATTTTCCAGCCGCTTGAGCAGGTCGCCAGTTGCTTCATGTAAGCCAACGTCGATGGTATAGTCACCCGGCTGCATTGCTCGCCTCCCGGCCCCTCGGCAAGAGCGTGGTCGCCCCTACGCCCCGTTCAGTTGTCGCGCCAGGAACTCCGGCACGGTCGCCAGGGCGTCGTCCAGCTTGGTGGCGTCACGTCCACCCGCCTGCCCGAGTTCGGGCCGCCCCCCGCCTCCGCCGCCGACTACCGCGGCCACTTGCTTCACTAACTGCCCCGCGTTGGCGCCGCGCCCGACGGCATCGGCGGTCGCCATCGCCACCAGCGACGGCTTGCCGTCGATCACGGTGCCCAGCACCACGACGCCGCTCTGCAACTTATCGCGCAGGTGATCGGCGGCATCGCGCAGGCTCTCGGCGCTCGCGGCGTCGGTGCGCGCGGTCAGCACGCGCACGCCCTTGACTTCCTGCACCTGCTCGCCGCGCATGCCCGCCGCCCCGCTGGCAATCTGGCGCTCAAGCGCGCTAATGCGCTTCTGCGCCGCCTTCAACTGGTCCTGCAAGGCGACCACCTGCGGCACCAGGCGCTCGGGCTGGGCTTGCGCCGCCGCCGCGACCTGGGCCAGGAGCGCGTTGCGGCCTTCGACCCAGGCCACCGCGCCGCGCCCGGTCACGCACTCGATGCGGCGCACACCGCTACCGATGGACGCCTCGCCGGTGATAAAGCACGACCCGATCTGGCCCGTGCGCTCCACATGCGTGCCGCCGCACAGTTCCCGGCTCTCGAAGCCGGGGATATGCACGACGCGCACCTCATTACCGTACTTCTCGTTGAACAGCGCCATGGCCCCGCTCGCCAGCGCCTGCTGGTACGGGATCACCGTCCAGTCCACCGGATAGTCGCGGATGATCTGCTCGTTGATGATGTGCTCGATCCGCGCCAGGTCTTCGCGGCTGATCGGGGCGTTGTGCGAAAAGTCGAAGCGCAGGCGATCCGGCGCGACCAGCGAACCGGCCTGCTGCACATGGGTGCCGAGCACATCGCGCAGGGCTTTGTGCAACAGGTGGGTGGCGGTATGGTTGCGCATGATGTCCCAGCGCGCGCCCTCCTGCACGATAGCTTCGACCTGCTGGCCGGTGTGCAACTCGCCTTCGTCGATCACGCCGATATGGACGAAGACGCCGCCCACCGGCTTGCGGGTGTCGCGCACGGTCATGCGCCCGCCCGGCCACTCCAGCACCCCGGTGTCACCCACCTGGCCGCCGCCCTCGGCGTAGAACGGCGTGCGGTCGAGAATGACCTCGACCTCCTGCTCGGCGGCGGCGCTGTCGAGGCGCCGGCCCTTGGCGGCGATGCCCAGCACGTGCGCGGGCCGGCGCAAGGCACTGTAATCGTAGCCCAGGAACTCGGTCGGCGCCGGGCTGATCTGCTGATAGATTTCTTTGTCGGCGCGGTCGGCCTGGGCAAAGGCCGCGCCCGCCCGGCTGGCGTCCTGCTGGTGCCGGAACGCCGCGTCGTAGCCGGCCCAATCGCCCTGCAACCCGCGGTCGCGCACCAACTCTTCAATCAGGTCGCGCGGCAGACCGAAGGTATCGTAGAGGCGGAACAACTCGCCGCCGGGCACGACATCGCCCTCGTTGGCCCCCGCCGTGAGCGCCTCGAAACGGCTCAGGCCGGCATCGAGGGTGCGCTGGAAGTTCTCTTCCTCGGTGCGGATGGTGCGCAGGATGAAATCGCGGCGGGCCAGGATCTCCGGCGCGTACGCGCCCATCGTCTCCAGCACCACCTCGGCGATCTGGCCCAGGAACGGGTGATCGATGCCCAGCAAGCGCCCGTGGCGGTGCGCGCGGCGCAGCACGCGGCGCAGCACATAGCCGCGCTCCGACGGGCCAGGCTGCACGCCGTCGCCGATCAGAAAGGTCACGGCCCGGCCATGGTCGGCGATCACCCGGTAGGAGGCAATCTGCGCCTGCATCTGAGCCTCGTCCTGGCCGCTGATCTCGCGGATCTTCGCCATGATCGGGGCGAAAATATCGGTCGCGTAGTTGCTGTCGGTGCCCTGCAGGATCGCGGTCACACGCTCCAGGCCCGCGCCGGTGTCGATAGAGGGCCGGGGCAGCGGCACCAGGGCGCCGCCCTTCACCTGCTCGAACTGCATGAAGACGAGGTTCCAGAGTTCGATGAAACTCTCCTCGTCGTCTTCGGGATTATGGCCCGGCTGCCCGACCAGTTCCGGGTGGAAATCCCAGAAGATCTCGGAGCATGGGCCGCAGGGGCCGGTATCGCCCATCGCCCACCAGTTGTCCTTGGCGCCCCGCCGCGTGATGCGCTCGGCGGGCAGCCCGGCCACCTCCTGCCAGAGGTTGAAGGCATCGTCGTCGTCCTGGAACACGGTCGGCCAGAGGCGATCCTTGGGCAGTCCCCAGACGTCAGTGAACAGGCGCCAGGCAAAGCTGATCGCGTCGCGCTTAAAATAGTCGCCGAAGCTGAAGTTGCCCAGCATCTCAAAGAAGGTGTGATGGCGCTTCGAGGGGCCGACGTTCTCCAGGTCGTTATGCTTGCCCCCGGCGCGCATGCAGCGCTGCACCGTTACGGCGCGGCTATACGGGCGCTGCTCCACCCCTGTGAATACGTCCTTAAACTGGTTCATGCCGGCGTTTGTGAACAGCAACGAGGTATCCTCACCCGGCGGGACCAGGGAGGAAGACGGCACATGAGTATGCCCTTCCTGCTCGAAGAATTCGATAAAACGCGAGCGGATCTCGCGGCTGCTTAACATGGACGGACGGCCTCCTGCTACGATTTTATGTCAATTAAGATGCCCTGTCAACGGGAACAAATGTTCGTGCCCAAAACGGGCATAGCTTGCCCAGGGCACAAATACCCACCTTGAGTATAAGGATGGCAAGAGGCGGTGTCAAGTTTAGCGCGCGGGGCGCTACCGGGTGCGACGGCGGTCGGTGGCGAGCACGTAGCGGATATTGTTGCCGGTCCCCTCCAGTCGCAGGATGCCGCGGTCGCGCATCTTCTGCAGCCGTAGCTTGGCCTGCGTGCGCGACACGCCCAGCAGGCGCTCGCATTGGGCACGGCTGATCGAGTCGTGCTTGCGCAGATAGGCGCAAATCTGCGCTTCATCCGGGTCGAGATCCGGGGTGGCCGGGGATGCGGTATCGGGCGTGGTGGCGGTGGTGTCGTCCGGCGGGACCACCACCGGGGCCGCCTGCTGGGCGGGCACAGGGGGCGTGGCTGCGACGGCTGCGGTGTCTTGCGCAGGCGGGGCGCCGGCCACTTCCGGCGCCTCTGCGATCTCGCCGGCAGGCCGCGGGGCGGGCGCGGCGCCCACCGGGATGCGGTGGCGCAGGCGCAGGTTATCCACGGCCAGGCCATGCACGGTCGCCAGCCCCAGCACCCGCAGATCGCGCGAAACCACCGTCAGTTGCAACTGCCCGGCCGCTTGCCGGCTGCGCAACAGCTTGTAGTCCACGGGGCGGCGCAGCGCCGTGGTATCGCGATGCACCCGCAGGCGGCAAGCCGCGCCCGGCGGCAACGTCGTGAGCCACTTCAGCGCATACGGGGTCGTTTCCTGCAGCCCGATTTCCAGCGTGTACTCGCCGTCGAAGTCATAGATGCGCGCCAGGTCGACCACGCGCGGGTCGCGGGAGGTGATCCGCACCTGGCCCGGCTGCCAGGGCCGCGCGGCACGGAAGAGCTGGTAATCCTCCGGGGTGCGCAACGCCGCTCCCTCGCGCGGCACATGGATTTCGACCTGTGCCTCGGCGGGGACACCCTCCAGGCGGCGCAACAGGTCGGCGGTGCGTTCCTGGCGATTCAACTCGACGATGTATTCGTCGGGTACCGGGGCGGGGACGCCCGCCGGGCGGGGCGAGCGCAGATCGCTGACCTCGAAGCCGTAGAGCCAGGCCATGCCGACCACGGTGGGATTACTGGAAACCACGGCCAGCCGCACCTGCCGGCGTTCCTGCAACGCCTCCAGCATGTCATATTCTTCCAGGGTTTGCAGGGCCAGCGCCTCGCGGGGCACGTGAAGCCGGATCGTCGTGCCCCCCTTCACCAGTTCCAGCCGTTCCAGCAGGTCCTCCACCAGTTCATCCCGTTCCAGAGCGGTGCTGAACTCCACGCCCCGCGGCGCCGACTTAGCGCGGCGGGATACCTCGACGGCAAAATCGGGCGGCAGGCGCACCGGGGTGCGACCCGCGGGGATCGGCGGCGCGGCCTGCGCGACAGGGGGTGCGTCGGGCACCGGGCCGGCGTAGTCGGCATCCGGCGCCGCAGTGGACTCGCGGCTGAGGCGTGTGGCGATGGCATCACGCAACGCGCCCAGCCCGAAACGCGGCCTGCCCGGCGGCGCTTCGGGCGCCGGGGTGGCAGGAGTGGATGCCACCGGTGCGGGTGCTTCCGCAAGCGGCGGCACGGCGGAGCGGTCCACGACCGGCGCCGGGCGCGCAGGCGGCGGCGCCGGGATGGTCGCGGCCTGCTCAGACCCATTGGCCTCGCGGGGGCCGGACGCCACGGGCGGCGCGGGCCGGGGCGGCTCGGCGACCGGGACGCTGGACGCGGCAGACGCCCCCGGAGCCGGCGGGCTGGGCGGCGCTTCACGCACGGAGGCCGGCGCCGGGGGCGGTGCTGTGCCGCGCGGCGGGGCGGGCGCCGGCGGGACGGCGACCGGCCGTTCCGGCGCTGCTGGTGCTGCCGGCGGCCGCGCCGGGATCGCATCGACCGATGGGGCGAACGTGGGCGGCGGCGCCGGGGCCGCGGGCGTGCTCACGGGCGGCGCTGCAAACGGGTTCGGGGCGGGGGCCGCGGTCTGGCCGGCGTCGCCCGGCACCGCGCGCGGCGGCAGCGGAGTGGGTGCCGGCGGGCGGAACGGCGGCAGTGTAGGTAACGCGGGCGGGGTCGGGGGCGGTTCGACATAGAAGTCAGGCGTGCGCCCGGCGGTTTCCAGGCCGCGGAAAGGGTCCGGCATGGCTGCCGCCGGGCCGGGGTCACGCGGCAGCGGCGGGGGAACCGGCGAAGCCACCGGCGGGGGAACCGGCGGCGCCACCGGCGGCGCGGGCCGGGGCGGCGGCTCGGCGGCCGGGGCCGGTCCTGGTTGGCCCAGCCCGCGGAACATCGCCTGGCCCAGGCCGGGGCCGGCGGCGCCCCCCGCCCCGCCGCGGCGCGGGACGCGCAGATCTTCGACCGGGAAGCCGTAGCCGCGGGCCTGGGCCAGGATGGCGGCATCGGTCGAGGCAATAATCAGGTCAAGCTGCTGCTGGGCCTGGCGTTCGCGCAGCAGGCGCGCATCGTCGAGCGTGCGCAGGGCCAGGGCGCGCGGCGGCACCTGGAGCAGCACCCGTGTGCCCGGCGGCACCTCGCCCAGGCGCCGCAGCAGATCGCCCATGCGCTCGTACAGGCCAACCTGTACCCGAAAGTCATCCGGCTGCATTCATGGTCCCCCGATCTCCCGTGCAAGGCTGGACGGCGCGCCAAATACCCCCTCAGTATAGCATATCCCGCCCGCGGGCACCCAGGCGCGACCGTCCGCCACCCGGTAGGGTGCGTAAGGGTATATAATAGAATACGGTACGAAGGCGTGCGAGATAGGTTCCCGCACACCGGCCGGTGCCGTCCCGGTGCCGGCGCGGGGCCTGCCCGCCGCAAAAGATGATCCATAGGAGGAACGATGGTGAAGCGTGCATTATTAGTCATTGACGTGCAAAATGAGTATTTCACCGGCAAATTGCCGGTCAGCTATCCCGCCGGGAGCCTGGACCGCATCCTCCAGGCCATGGACGCGGCACGCGGGGCCGGAGTGCCGGTGGTGGTGATCCAGCACGGCGCACCGCAGCCGGATTCGGCGACCTTCCGCCGGGGCAGCCACGAATGGGAGCTGCACCCGGCGGTGGCCGAGCGCCCGCGCGACGCGCTGATCGAGAAGACCCTGCCCGGCAGCTTCACCGGCACGGAGCTGGAAGCCTGGCTGCGCGACCGGGAGATCGACACCGTGGTGATCGCCGGGTACATGACGCAGATGTGCTGCGACACCACCGCCCGCCAGGCCATGCACATGGGGCTGCAGGTCGAGTTCCTGTCCGACGCGACAGGCACGCTGGCCGTGAAGAACGGCGCCGGGGCCGTCAGCGCCGAGGAACTGCACCGCGCCATCCTGGTAACGCAGGCGATGCGCTTCAGCAAGGTGCTCAGCACCGCTGAGTGGATCGCGCAATTGACCCCGGCAGAGGCCGCCGAAAGCGCGGCGTAAGCGCCGCAGCTTGCGACTGTTTTGGCGCCGATTGCGTATACTATGTGCAGCCGGCAATGTATCGGATAGTCCGGCACGTTGCTTGCTGGTATACGGTCTACGGACCATAGTATATAAGGATGCGATCCTTGCCGAGCGAGAACCCGGGTGCTCGCCTCTGGTAAGATGTACCGGTGGGAACCGGCAGGAGAATAGCGACGATGTTTTTCTTTGACCCGCTGTATTTTGTCTTCATGTTGCCGCCGATGATCCTGGCGATGTGGGCACAATGGCGCCTGCGCAGCATCTTCGGGCAGTACAGCCAGGTGCGCAGTATGCAGGGCCTGACCGGCGCACGGGCCGCGCGCATGCTGCTCGACAGCCAGGGGCTGAGCCATGTGCCGGTGGAGGAGATGCCCGGCGCGCAGCCGCTGGACAACCACTACGACCCGCGCGACCGCACGCTGCGCCTCTCGCCGGAGATCTATCGCAGCGGCTCCGTGGCCGCCGTCGGCGTGGCCGCGCACGAAGCGGGACACGCGGTCCAGCACGCACAGGGCTATGCGCCGCTGCAGTTGCGCTCAACCCTGGTGCCCGCCGTCAATATCGGCTCGAATATCGGCGTCTGGTTGATCATCCTCGGCATCATGCTGGCCGCGTTCACCCACTTTACCGGCGCGGTCTGGATGGTCTGGCTAGGCGTGGCGCTGTTCGCCTTGGCCGCGGTGTTCGCGCTCGTGACGCTACCGGTGGAACTGAACGCCAGCAGCCGGGCCATGACCCTGCTGCAGAGCACCGGGCTGATCGACCGCACCGAATACAAGCAGGCGCGGCAGGTGCTGAATGCCGCCGCGATGACTTATGTGGCCGGGCTGGCCGCCGCCGTGTCGCAGTTGCTGTACTACGTTATGCTGGCCTCCGGCATGAGCCGGCGTCAGGACTAAGGATTACCCAACGCATTGACCGATCAACCGCTGCCGCTGTTGCCCCGGCGCCCGGCCTCCCCGCCGGACGCCGACCCGCGCGCCAATCTCTATGATTTCAGCCCCGACGGCCTGGTCGAGGAACTAAAAGGGCAGGGCCTGCCCGTGTTTCGCGCCAAGCAGGTCTTGCACTGGCTGTATCGGGAGTTCGTCACCGACTTCAGCGCCATGACCAACCTGCCGATTGACCTGCGCCGCCGGCTGGCCGAGCAGTACCGCATCGGCAGCGCCGAAATCGTCACCCAGCAGATCTCTCAGGACGGCGACACGCGCAAGGTGCTCTTGCGCTTCCAGGACGGCAGCACGGTCGAGACGGTGCTGATGCTCTATTACGACCGGGCCACCGTCTGCGTGTCCAGCCAGGTTGGCTGCGCGATGGGTTGCGTGTTCTGCGCGACGGGGCAGATGGGCTTCACGCGCAACCTCAGCCCCGGCGAGATCGTGGAGCAAGTGATCGTGTTCAGCCGCTGGCTGCGGCAGCACCCGTACCAGCCGCCGCCCATGCCGGTTCCGCCGCCCCGCCCGCTGCCGCCGCGCGCCCCGCAGGGCCGCCCGCCCGCGCCGATGGGCCGGGGACCCCAGGACCGCCGTGGCCCCGTGCCGATGCGCGGGCGCCCGCCGGTGCGCGTGCCCGCGCCACCGCCCGCGCGGGCGCCCGGTCCGCCGCCCGCGCCGCCGCGCCCGCTGGACGCGGTGACGAACGTGGTGTTTATGGGCATGGGTGAGCCGTTCCTGAACTACGACCATCTCTGGCAGGCCATCCGCACGCTGAACTCGCCGGATGGCCTGGTGCTGGGCGCGCGCCGCATGACCGTCTCGACGGTGGGCGTCGTGCCGCGCATCCGGCGCTTCACCCACGAGGACCTGGCCGTCAACCTGGCGATCTCGCTCCACGCGCCGAACGACGCCCTGCGCAGCCGGCTGGTGCCGTTGAATGAAAAGTACCCCATCGCCGACCTGATGGCCGCCTGCCGCGAGTACATCGACGTGACCAAGCGCCGCCTGACCTTCGAGTACGCGCTCATCGCGGGCGAGAACGACAGCCTGGAATGCGCCGAGGAACTGGGCCGCCTGCTGCAAGGGATGCTGGTGCATGTCAACCTGATCCCGCTGAACCCGGTGCCGGGCACCGGCCTGCAAGCCACCCCGCGCGAACAGGTGCGCGCCTTCGCGGCGGCGGTCGAGCGGCACGGCGTCCCCTGCACGGTGCGCATCGAGCGCGGCCAGGACATCGCCGCCGCCTGCGGCCAGTTGAAGGTGGAGCACGAGCCGAACAGCCGCCGGCGCAGCCTCAACCCGCACGTCGTCGATCAGGACACCCCCGCACCCGCGCCGGCCCTGGTCATCCCCGCTCACGAAATCTAAGCCGATGCTGGCGTTTTTCGACCCGGTCTCCGGCGTCAGCGGGGACATGGCCCTGGGCGCGCTGCTGGACGCCGGGCTGCCTCTGGCCGCGCTCGAAGCCGAACTGGCCCGGCTGAACGTGCCCGGCTACCGGCTGGACGCCGGGCGCGCCGAGCAGCACGGCCTGACCGGCACCCGTGTGCGCGTACTGCTGGACGATACCGCGCAGCCGGAGCGCCACCTCAGCGACATCGCCGCCATCCTGGACGGCAGCACGCTGGCCCCCGTGGTCCGCGAGCGCGCGCTGGCCGTGTTCCGGCGCCTGGCCGTGGCCGAAGCGCGTGTCCACGGCACCACGCCCGACCAGGTCCACTTCCACGAGGTCGGCGCGCTCGATTCGATTGTCGATGTCGTGGGCGTCGTCGCGGGGCTGGCCCTGCTGGGCGTGGACGAATGCTACTGCGGGCCGCTGCCCCTGCCCCTGCGCGGCGGCATCGGGCGCAGCGCCCACGGCCCCATCCCCCTGCCCGGCCCGGCCACGCTGGAGATCCTCAGCGCCGCCAACGCGCCTTTCATCAGCCGCGACACCGACCGCGAACTGGTGACGCCGACTGGCGCCGCCCTGGTCGCCGAACTCTGCCGGTTCGAGCAACCGCCGTTGCGCCTGCGGCGGGTGGGCGTGGGCTTCGGCCAGCGTGCCCTGCCCTGGCCCAACGTGCTGCGCGTGCTGCTCTGCGAGCCGGCGCTACCGGCAGCCCCCGGCGGGCTGGAGCAGGATCGCGTGGTGCTGCTGGAAACCAACATCGACGATATGAACCCGCAGATCTACGGCTACCTGCTGGACCGGCTGCTGGGCGCCGGAGCGCTCGACGCCTGGCTCACGCCGATCCAGATGAAGAAGGGCCGCCCGGCCACGCTCGTCAGCGTGCTCGCCCCGCCCGCCGCCGCCGATGCCTTGAGTACGCTGCTACTGCGCGAGACCAGCACCCTCGGCGTGCGCCGCCGCGAACTCGACCGGCTCAAAGCGCCCCGCCGCATGCTCACGGTCGAGACCAGCGCCGGTCCGATCCGGGCCAAGGCCCGCCTGCTGGACGGCGCCTGGACTGCCCACCCCGAATACGACGACTGCCTGGCCGCCGCCCAGCGCACGGGCCGCCCCCTGCGCGAGATCCTGGACGAAGCGGCTACGGAAGCGCGGCGCGTGCTCAGCGAGCAGGGGTCAGTGGTCAGTACAGACGAGCAGGGGTAGAAAGCAACAGACCCGGCACAAGCGCCGGGTCTGTCATTTTCCTCGCGTCACGAACATACCGTTGGCGAGGCAGTTACCTGCCCGCACGCGTATCTCCCTGAACAGCGAGGTTGTCTGCTGCTTTGTACATCAGACATCCCTCCTCTCCTTGCGGTAGACTTGGGACCACGACTTACTTAGCCGCAGCCACTATTTAACGTAGCAAGTGGCGTGCCAGCCCCGGCCCCGTCCCGGCGCCGGGACGGCGAAAATCGGCTTGCAAAACAAATCGTCGCTTATAACCCCGTGCCCGCGCGCCAGCGCCACGCGCCCCAGCCCACCGCGGCGCCACCCAGCAACAGCACAAGTGCGGCAAGCACGACCGTGGCCCGGCGCGGCAGGTGGGCCGCGTTGAGATACCAGGCCCAGACATCGACCAGATGCGGGCTTTGCGTGTCGTAGTACCAGCGCGGCGCCGGGTACATCGGTTGCACCGGCAGGGCTTCGACCAGGCGCAGGGGCCGCCCGTCGGCGCGCTGCAAGCGCAGCGACTCGATCAGCAGGCCAAGGTCCTCGTTACGTGCGCCCGCCTCGGCCTGCTTGGGATTCCAGGTCGGGCTGATCAGGGCCAGGTTCATCAGGTCCCAGGCGGGCACGGCCGGGCGGGCAATCGTCGCCGTCAGCACCGACTCGACGGGGCTATCCGGCACCGGCTTCCGGTCGGCGGGTACGGGTTGCCCGGCCAGGCTCAGGGTGAGGTCGGCGCGCGCCAGGGTCGGGGGCCGGTGGTCGGCCAGGCGCATGGTCAGCGTGAGCGGGTAGGCGGCGATGTCGGGCAGGGCGACGGTGGCCGTGCCCGTGGTCCAGCGTGGGAAGAGGTCACCCGCGTATTTATCGCCCTCGCTGTAGGAGAAGCCGCCGGTGAGCAGGGCGATGTCGGCGTGCGGATATTGCCGCCGGGCCAGCCAGGCGCCCACACGGGCGTTTAGCACGTGCCAGTGGCCGCGCACCGGCGAATAGGTCGCGTTCCAGTAACGCGTGTTGTCGTCGTTGACCAGGTTGATATAGGTGTCGAAGTTGACCAGCGCGCCCAGCAATTGCACGGCCAGCCCGGCCACGCCCGCCAGCGCAATCGCCGCTGCACCCAGCCGCCGCGCTGCCGACCAGGCCGCGAAAGGCTGCGCCGGGGTATCTGCCGCGGGCAACAGGCCGAGCACCGGCAGCACCAGGAACGGCAGCAGCGGGATCAGGTAGCGCGGCCCCCAGCTTCCGTCGCCCGGCCAGAACCGGTAGAGCGCGAACAGGACAGTGGTCGGCACGCTCACGGCGAGAATAGTGGCCGCCGGCGCCGGGTAGCGCCGGGCGAACGGCACCAGCCCGACCAGCCCCAGCAGCACCGGCGGCGCGTAGAGCCAGAGGCCCTTGCCGGGGCTGAGCAGCAGCCCGTTCAGCCCTTCGAGCAGCGGCGTGGTGAAGGTTTCGGCGAAGCTCTGGTGGTAGCCGCTGGTGAAGGGGCTGCCGAAAGCCAGTGTATTGTAGGCCAGCAGCGGCAGCGCGCCCAGCACCCCACCCAGCGCGAACGCGCCGAGCAAGCGTGCTCCCGTGCGCCGGTCGCCCGCGCGCCAGGCGCGGTAGGCCAGCCAGCAGGCCAACAGGCCCAGGCCCGGCAGCGCCACGACATACTGGATCTTCACGGCCAGAGTCAGCGTCGCCAGCAGCCCGGCCACGAAGGGCCGCTCGAACACGCCCAGGGCGGCAAACGCGCCGAACAGCAGCAGCGCCGTCAGCGGCTCGGCGAAGAAGCTGCGGCTCTCGGGCCAGAGGAACGTGGCGAAGGCCAGCAGCGCCGCCACCAGCAGCGCCCCGCGCCGCCCAGCCCCCAGGCGCCGGGCCACGGCGTAGAGCAGCGCGACCAACCCGGCGGCCGCCAGCAGGGTGTAGCTGCCCAGCACGAAGCGCACGACGAAGCCCTGCCCGGCGGCGTCCAACCCCAACACGGCGGCCAGGCCATGCCCGGCCCAGATCCACGGCACCGCCGCGACCGGCTGCCCTGGCCCGTATTGGCTGTAGAAGCGCCCGTCCAACCCCGGCACCTCGACCAGGCTGCGGCTGCGCGGCAGGGCAAAGGTGCCGTGCAGCCCCACCGCTTCAGCGGTCGCCAGCATCGTCTCCTCGTCGGGCGAATAGGTGTGGCCGGACATGGTGAGCAGGTAGAGGCCGAAGATCAGCGCCAGCACAGCGCCGGTCACGCCGCGCCGCGGGAGTCGGGTGGTCATGGGGCTAATTGTACCGGGCAGATGGGGCAATTGACAAGCGGGGATAGAATCCAGGCGTTTCCTACCGTTCGGGCACCGCCCTGTAAACTGTCATTCTGAGCGCAGCGAAGAGTCTCGTCTCTGTCCCGAGCGAGACGGAGACTCTTCGCTGCGCTCAGAGTGACATCGCGCTGTAGGGGCCGGGTTGAAACCGGGCCGCGTAGACGCGCCGGCGCCGAGACTCTTCGCTGCGCTCAGAGTGACAAGGCAGGTGTAATGGCCCGGCTCAGGCCGCCGCGCGGATGGCGGCCAGGCTGCGGGCCAGGAAATCGAAGCGCTCGCCCGCGCTCAGTTGGTAGATGCGCACGCCCTCGATACACAGCGGCAGAGCGGGATCTTCCACATCGGGGCTGGTGTTGTCGGTCACGTCGAGTTCGTCCACCACCGTCACGGTGCCGGGGCCGAGCACTTCTAGCGTGCCGTCGGGCCGGAACAGCGCCGCCGTATCCTCGTCCACGCCGACGCCCAGTTCCTCGGGGTTGTAGGACACGGCCGTTTTGAGCCGGCCCAGGCGATGGCGCTGGCTGAAATGCTGGTCGAGGATGATGCCGTGCAGAAAGCCCAGGCCCGGCGCCAGGTTGACCATGCTGTGGCTGGGCACCGGCCCCTCGTTGCCGAAGGCGATCATCGTCTCGCTCATCACCGAGGTGCCCGCGCTGGTGCCGCCCAGGACGGCGCCCTCGGCGTGCCGCCGGCGCAGCACGCGCAACGCTTCCGTCCCGCCCATACGCGCCGTGATGCACAACTGCTCGCCGCCGGTGAAGAAATACGCCTGGGCATCCGCAAACCCCTGCAACACCGCCGGGT
Source organism: Chloroflexia bacterium (assembly GCA_035693165.1). Taxonomy (GTDB): domain Bacteria; phylum Chloroflexota; class Chloroflexia; order QHBQ01; family JAICKM01; genus JAICKM01. The sequence goes on from DASSGZ010000579.1 coordinate 16,497, forward strand.
CGTTAGACGCCGTGCGGCTCAGCAGGTGATAGACCCCGACCTCCATGTCGATGGAGCGGAATAACCGCTCATAGCGTGCCCCGACCTGCTGCGGCGCCCGCGACCCGCTGGTGATCACGGCGATGCGCGCGCCCGGTCCCCCGGCCAGCGTGGCAAACTCGTGCAACATATCGACAGGTTGGCTGGCCGACCCGCCGCCGATGAGCAGCAGCGGAGCAGCCGGGGCAAGCGGCAAGGACATAAGACAGGCGATCCTCCAGCGTATAATAAGATAGCCGACTACCGGCCCCCGGCGCAGGCGCGCGGTCTGCCGCAAGCCGCCCGGAGGCCCGCGCACCATGGCGCCGGTGCGCGTTCAATTAGCCGGCAGAGGGGGTCTCGAAGAGGTTCCTTTGCGGTCCCGGAAACGCAAACACCGCGTCAATTATACCATAACTGCCGGGGCGGCGGGATGGGTGATGCGCTTTGCGGGCTTACGAGAAGGCGGGGGCGGCAGCAAGAGGCAGAACGAAGCGGGCTATCGGCTGCGCGGGGCGCGGGGATAAGAGGTGCGCCCGCGCGCAGGGGCCCGATAACAGACCCGAACGATAACGCCCGTCCCAACGACACAGGCTTATCGTAATCAACGGTTCTATTGTAGCGCCTGCCTGCGCGGCGGACGAGGGCGAAAGGTCCCGACCTGGCCTGCCCGATGGTCCCTGAGCAGCAAGGGCACATCTCTTGCAGGCAGCAGGCCCGACCGCCGCGCGCCACCACAGCAGCAACCCGGCGCCCGCGCCGTGCGTAAATGTGTTACGTCGTGTTGTTGATCGACAACCTGTTCACCATCCACCGCGCCCTGCGCGCGCAAAGAGGAGACCACGCATGCCCGATTCGTCCAACTCGGCCCCCCGGCTACCCACCTCGCTCGACGACATCCGCACCTTGCTGAACACGCTCAACTGGACAGGCATGCAGCGCGAGATCCAGCGCGAGGCCGAGGAGCGCCTGGCGATTGTCGGCCCGGTCAATTCGGGTAAGTCCACCCTGTTCAACCTGATCGCCGGCAAGATGGTTTCGCAGACCAGCCCCATCCCCGGCACCACGCGCACGGTCATCGAGCAGGGGCTGGGGCCGTTCACGCTCATCGACACGCCCGGCTTCGGCGAAGCGGGGGGCGAGGACCGCGCGGCCACCGCGCTGCAAGGCGCGGCCACCGCCGACGCGCTGCTGGTGGTGTTTGACGCCGCCGCCGGGCTGCGCCAGAGCGATCTGCAATTGATGGACGCGCTGCGCCGCCTGGGCAAACCGCTGGTCGTGGTTGCCAACAAGATCGACCTGGTGGGCAAGGACGCGCAGAGCGTCGAAACCGACATGGTGCGGCGCCTGGGCGTGCCGGTGATCGCTATCTCGGCCAAGAAGGGCACCAACGTCGGCGAGCGGTTGCTGCCCGCGCTGGTCGATGCGCTGCCGGACCTGGCCGTGTTGCTGGGGCGCAACCTGCCCGCTTTCCGGCGCACGGCGGCCAACAAGGTCGTGCGCAATTCGATGATCATCAACGGCGGCATCGGTGCCGAGCCGATCCCGTTCATCGACCTACCGCTGTTGCTGGCGAACCAGGCACGCATGGTGCTGCGCATCGCCGCCATCTACGGCGAGCCGTTCACCGCCCACCACGCCCGCGAACTGATCTCGACCATCGCGGGCGGCGTGGCCCTGCGCTACCTGGCCCAGGAAGCCGCCAAGCTTGTGCCTGTGGGCGGGTCGGCGGTAGCCGCGGGGGTGGCCGCCGCGGGCACCTGGGCCATGGGCCAGGTCGCTATCCAATATTTCGAAAGCGGCAAGCGGCTGAGCCGGGGCGAGTTGCGCGAAGCCTACCAGCGCCTGCTCAGCCGCCCCGAGCCGCACTTTGAAGGCGAGGGCGAAAGCGCAGAGGTCGCGCCGGCGGGGCCCGCCGTGGCGGTGCCGCCGGTGCCGCCCGCCATGCCCCGTCCCGGCGCGCCTGCAGGCGCCAACAGCGGGCGCCGGCTGCGCTTACCCTTCGGGCGCGACCGCCAGGACTGAGCAGGAGACCGGGCCGATGAACAGCGACACGTGCCCGCACACGCGCGTGGTGATCTCCCGCAAGCACGAGTCCTGGGTGCGGCACACGATCTACGAGGGGCGGCTCCAGGGCCGCCGGGTCGAAGTCGGCGACACCAACGGCACCATTCGCGTGCGCTGCTTCGATTGCGGCTACGAGCGCCGCTTCACCCGCAGCGACGAAAAGCCCGCCTGGGTCGAGGCCTTGCTGCCGCAGTTAGACAACGCATAAAGAGCGAGAAGGCCCGCGCCGGAGCGCGGGCCTTCTTATTTCCCGGTCGTACAAGGCCCGACCGGGCCTGGCCTGAGACCGTTGGGTGAGTCAGCTCTTACTTGGCGCGGTATTGCCGGTGTTCGCCGTGTTCGCGCTGACCGGAATCCGGTGGAGCCGCGCATGCTCGGCCTTGGGCACGATCAGCTTCAGCAGCCCGCCGTCATATTGGGCCTGCACCTTCGCGGTGTCAAACGGCATCGGCAAGGTCAGCAGGCGGCGGAAGCTACCCACCGGCAGTTCCTGCCAGACAACGTGTTTACCCTGCGGCACAAAGGAGCCGATTTCGCCGGCAATAGCGAGCGTATTATCCTGCGACGTGATCTCCAGCTTGTTCGGATCGACTCCCGGCATCACGGCGAGCACGAAGTAGTTGTCCTCGTCCTCGTACACATCCAGCGCGGGGCCGGGCGTCGCAGCACGGCCCAGGAGCGTGCCCCAGGTTGGGCCGAGGAAGCTCTGCGAGAACAAGCTGTTGATCGCTTCCCGCAAGGGCACGGGCTGGTTGAATTCAGTCGGACGATTCGTCAGGTTGGTCATGGCGGAAACCTCCTTTCCCAGAATACGGGTGATACATTCCAATGACCGCAGGTCTGTCGTTTAGTCTGCCTTACCCGCGTTCGCTAAGCATCCTACCACAACTTTCGTTAGAACAATATAAGTGAAATGTTAGCGCTATATTAGAAATTGCCCGGCATCTGCCCCAGCCCGCCCTCCGTCTGGAGGCCTATTGACTCCCGGCCTGGTCGGATGTATCATTGTGTTAGTAATATGCGACAACTTGGACGGGAGCCTATGCCCATCTGGATCACCATCGAGCGCCACAGTGGTGTGCCGATCTACATGCAGATCGCCGAGCAATTTCGGCATGCCATGGAAGTCGGCACCCTGCAGCCGGGCGAGCAGTTGCCCACGGTGCGCCAACTGGCGGGCGACCTCGCCATCGCGCCCAACACGATCGTGCAAGCCTACGAGAAGTTGCAGGGCATGGGCTTGATCGAGAGCCGGCCCGGCGCGGGCACGGTGGTGCTCGCCCAGGCCAACGGCGCGTTACGCCATCAACAGATCGAGGCGCTGTATGAGCGCCTGCAACGCCTGGTGCACGATGCCGCGGGGCTGGGCATCGGACCGGCGGACCTGGCGGCCCGGTTCCAGGCGGAGGTGGCCCGGTTTTATAGAGAGAGCGAGGGACGGCAATGACGAGTATGGCGACGACGGCGGCGGGCGCGCAGCCAACATCCCCGCCGGCAGCAGCCATCGAAATCCAGGACCTGGTCGTCAGCTACGGCAACAAGCGCGCGGTGGACGGCCTCAATCTCCAGGTGCCGCGGGGCGCGGTCTACGGCTTCCTCGGCCCCAACGGCGCCGGCAAGACGACGACGATCAAGGCGCTGCTCGGCTTCCGGCCCGCCAACGGCGGCAGCGCCCGCGTGCTCGGCTACGACATCGGCACGCAAAGCCTTGAAGTGCGCGCCCGCGTGGGCTACGTCAGCGAGGTCAACAGCATGTATGACTATCTGACGATCCCGCAGACGTGCGCCTTCTGCCGGCAGACCAGCCGCCGCTGGAACCAGGCCGTGGTCGACCGCTACATCACGCTGTTCGGCCTGCCGCCGCGGGCGCGGGTGGGGCAGCTTTCCAAGGGCATGAAGTCGCAACTGGCCCTGAGCCTGGCCCTGGGCAGCGAACCCGACCTGCTCATCCTCGACGAACCCACCGCGGGCCTCGATCCCGTCGCGCGCCACGAGTTCCTCAACACCCTGATCCGCGACATCGCCGCCGAAGGCAAGACAGTCTTCTTCTCGTCGCACATCCTCTCCGAGGTGGAGGCGGTGGCCGACCGGGTGGGCATCATCCGCGACGGCAAGTTGCTGGTGAGTGACGACCTGGACCACCTGAAGCAGACTCAGCGCGTGCTCAAGCTGACCTACGCCGAGGTGCCGCCGCCCGCCGAAATCGCCGCCCTGCGGGCGCTGCCCGGCGTGGCGCGCGTCGAGCAGGAGGGGCGCGGCGTGCGGGTGATCGCCCGCGGCGACGTGGACGCCCTGGCGGCGCAGTTGCAAACCCGCCCCTATCCGGTGCGCGACCTGGACAGCGTCAATCTGAACCTGGAAGACCTCTTCCTCGAATACAAGAAGGAGGGCACCGATGGTCACTAAAGAACTGATCGACGCCCGCTGGAAGCTGATTATCGGCGGGGCACTCACGGTGCTGGTAGTGGCGGGCCTGTCTGT
>DASSGZ010000580.1:0-3432 GCA_035693165.1 Chloroflexia bacterium
AAAAAACCGCCAGTAATCCACCGAATCTTGAATCTCAAACCACTTGTAAGCACCGGGCTTTCTACCAAACCAACTATCACCAATCCAATTCTTTGGTTTAGGCTCAAGTCGTTCTCTGAATTGAAGTAAATGCTCTTTGACAGAAGGGTAGGCATCAATATTGATACCGTGCCGGGCAAAAATCATCCATAGCCCTTGCCACTCGGCCATCCAGCGACCCATATCCTGACCGCGCAAATAAGGCTTGATGACCTCAGCCGAGCGCGGGTCTTGCTTCACTAAGCGATCTCTAGTCGGTGTGTCGATTAGAAACGCTTCGTTCAAACCAGTTTTTATTCCATAGTAGGGTTTCACACCGGCGAATTCTGCTAACGGCACTCCCACACGCCGCACCTTTGCCATGAGATCATCTACTGCTGACGATTCAAGGTTCCAGGCTGCTTTGCCAAAACGGCTGTGCGGCACCATCAGATAGTGATCATTGACATAACGCCCCAACTCCGTCCGGTGGAGTTCTTCCCGTGGGAACACCGTGACCTGGACCTGGCGCTCCGCAGGCGTCGTATTGTCCGGTGAAGCGGGCTTCTCCAACACCAGCACACAGGGGAATACATCGGCTTCCGCGAAGATCGGCGCATGGCCGAAGTCGATAATTTGCTCCAATGCGCCTTGCGCGGCGAAGTAGGCGCGCAACGGTTCCCCATACCCGGCGCGCATCCACTTGTTCGTCACGATGTAGGACATCCGGCCCCCGGCCCGCGTGAGTTGGAGTCCCTGCTGGTAGAAATAGACATAGAGGTCGGCCACGCCGTTGTAGGTTTGCGGGTAAGCCAGCGCGAAATAGGGCTTATATGGCCCAAGAGTTTCCTGCCGCACATACGGCGGGTTGCCCACCACGGCGTCAAAGCCCGCAGCGGCCCCGCGCGGCTGGCCGTGGCGGTCGAAGAACACTTCGGGGAACTCCAGCTCCCAGTGGAAGAAGCGGTAGCGCGCGGCCAGCGCTTCGGCCTCGGCCAGCCACGTCGCGAACTTCGGCAGGGCGGCCACGGTCTGGCCGGTGGCGAAATCGGCCAGCGCGGGCCACACGGCGGGGTCCACCCGCAGGCCAAAGCGCGTGGCCGTCACCAGGTCGGCCAGGCGGCCATACTTGCGGGTCAGGTCCGCGCGCAGGTTGACATAAAGCTGCTCCTGCTCCTTCACCTGGGCGGCGGTCGTGGCCGGGCTGGCCTCGATCCGCCACATATTGCCCACGGCGGCGCCCATCGCGGCGGCAAAGGCGCCCGTATCGAACCACGAAAGCTGCCCGGCGGCGGCGGCGGCCTGCTCCTTCTTGCTGGGGCGGCGGGGCGCGGCGGGGGCCGCTTGCGCGGCGGGCGCGGTTTGCAGGTCGGCCAGCCGCGCGCCCACCAGGGCGTTGCCGGTGCGCAGGTGGTGGTCCAGGAACGAGAGGGGCCGGTCGCGGGCCACCGTGCTCAGCCACAGCGACAGCTTGGCGAGTTCCACGGCCAGCGGGTTGAGGTCCACCCCGTAGATGCACGACTGGACCACGCGGCGCTTCCAGGCGTCCAGGTCGGTTTCGGCCCCGCCGGTGCCGGGCGCCAGGTCCAACTCGACCAGGAAGCGGGCGATATACTCGGTGGCCTCGACCAGGAAGTGGCCGCTGCCCATGGCCGGGTCGAGCACGTTGAGGCCGAGCACCGCGGCCACCTTCGCCTCGTCGGTTGCCCCTGTAGGGGCAGCCCCGGCCACGGCGGCGCGCAGCACCGGCCCCACGGTGGCGTCCACGATGTATTTGACGATGTAATCGGGCGTGTAATAGCTGCCGGTGGCCTTGCGCTCGCCCTTGTCGTTGAGCAGGTCCACCGTCCAGCCCTGCGCCGGGTCCGCCAGTCGTCCACCCTGATCATTTTGCGTGTAGGGGCCGGTTTCAAACCGGCCTGGCCGGGCGCCGGTATTACTGTCGGGGGCGGGCAGGGGCGCCAGGTGGTACTCCAGCAGGCCCTCGTAGATCGCGCCCAGGTGGCGCACGGTCAGGTCGCGGTAATCCACAAACTCGCCGCCGATGCGCGCCAGCTTGTCGATGGCCTGCTCCAGGTGGGCATCGCCGACCGGGTGCGCCTCCAGGAAGGGGTGGCGGGCCGGGTCGAACAGCCCGCCGTTATAGGTCGCCACGCCCAGCGCCGGGTCGCCCTTATCGATGATGCGGAACAGGGCCTGCAGGCGCGCCCAGAAGATGCCGCTGGCCGGGCGCAGGGTGCGCTGCCACTGGATGTCGCGCGCCACCCGTTCCTTGAGCGCGTGCAGGCTGTAGTCCTCGCGGTACTGGGCATTGGCGCGCACGGGCAACAGGTCGCGCGCCTCGGCATAGAGGATAAACAGCAGCCGGTAGAGCACGATCAGCGCGGCGTCGTACACCTGCTTGAGCGTGGCCGGGTCGTCCGCCGGCAGGGCGTCGGGCGCGTAGTCGAGCACCCCCTGGGCCAGGTGGCGCAGGGCGTCGTAGACCTGGCCCTTGAGCGCATCGCCCACGGCGCGCGCCGACTCGCGGCTCTCGCGCAGGATGGCCGCCACGCCGAGCGGCGCCGCCGGGTCGAAGGCGGCGCGGCTGAAAAAGGCGTAGAAATAGACGAAGCGGGCCGGGTCGTCGAGCACGGCGGGCAGGTCCACCTCGTAGAAGTGGTCCAGCTTCTCCGCCGTGCCGCGGTGATAGAGCCGCCACAGCCGCCCGTTGGTCAGGATGCCCCACTCGACGCCGCTATAGCGCATATAGAAGGCGATCTGATAGGACGGGTTCTTGTTGGTGAACAGGTCGCCGCCGCCGGTCAGCTTCTGGTCGAGCGGGCGGTCCCAGGCTTTGGCATCGCCCACGGCAATGGCGCCCTGCTGGGGCAACGTCTCGTCCACCATGCGCCCCTTATTGGCGTCGCGCGCCGCCGCGTCGCGGTAGAGCACATAATCGGGCCGTTTGTTGCCGCCGGGCACCTTCAGGGCCACCTGCACATCAAAGGCATGGCCCATGCTTTCCAGCACCGGCTGGATGAGATCGCGCTCCACCTGCGCCTCGACGGTGGTGGGTTTATAGGCGGCATAGCGCGCCGCGACGGCCCGGCGCACCGGCTCGGCGGCGGCGGCCAGCGCGGCCCACTCCGGGCGCCCCGGCAAAATGGCATCCAGGTAATGGTCGGCAAACAGATAGCGGTTGCGATGGGGCGGCGCGGCCAGGGGCAGTTGCACAGCGGTAGACATTTGTCGCTCCTATCAGGGACGAATAGTGGCACCTGGCGCGAGTATACCACGCCGCGGGCGGGGCGGCAACCGGCGCGCGCCCAACCTCTCCCCCAGCCCCTCCCCGCGGCGGGGAGGGGAGTCACTTGCGCTCGCCCCGGCGATTCCCCCCCTGCCCGCGCCGCCGTGGGGCGTCGGGTTTCCCCC
>DASSGZ010000581.1:0-10495 GCA_035693165.1 Chloroflexia bacterium
CTGCTCTGCACCGAGATATGCAGCCCCAGGTCGAGCGCGCCGGTGAGCGCCACGCCCACGCCGCTGGCGAGCGCCGCGCCTTTCAGCAGCGTTTCCAGCCCGCGCGCCGCCGCGCTCAGCAAGTTGCCGGAGATGGCGTCCTGCACGCTGATCAGCAACGCGGCCCCCGGCACCAGCGTCATGATGCCGCCGGCAATCACCATCGCGGGATGGATCGCCACGCCGAGCGCGACCAGGGCCAGCGCCACCGCCGTCGCCAGGGCCGCGCCCAGGGTATCGCTGAACAGCGCCGGGATCTTGCTGCGTTGCAGCAGCACGCCGATGAGCAGCACCGGCACGGTGCTGGCGAACGCGGGCACCACGTCGAGTGGGCCGCCGCCCAGCAGCAACGCGACGCCCGCCGCCGACCCCGCCCCCCCGGCCAGCCAGACCGGCAGCGTGTAGGGGTCGGGCGCGTGGGCGATGGCGTCCAGTTCGCGCTGCGCATCGGCCACGCCGACCAGGCCCCGCGCCACCCGCCGCGACAGGTCGTTCACCGCCGAGACGCGGTCGTAGTGCAACGTGCGGCTGGGCACGCGATGGACCAGCGTGACCGGGTGGGCCATCTGCGGGTCGTCGAGCGACACGTAGATGCCGGTGGTCATCACCAGGCACTGGCTGGAGGCGATGCCGAAGGCCCGCGCGATGATATTGACCGTGTCTTCGACGCGCTGCGTCTCCGCCCCGCTGCTGAGCATAATGGCCCCGGCCTGCACGGCCACCGCCAGCACCTGCTGCACATGCGACCGGGCCGCCGCCGCCGGCTGCGATTCGACTGCCGTCACCGCTGTCTTCTCTCTCCCTTCGTATACATGCGTTGGACCCCGTCAGTCCCTGTTCCAGGCAGTATAGCACACGCCGGACCCCGCGGCAGGTGCCGGCGCGGCGGCAAGAAAATCGCCTCCTCCCGGCAAAGAGAGAAGGCGAGGCGGCGCCGGGGCCCGGCGGCTAGCGGGCGGGCGCCACGGCCAGCCCGTCGTAGGACTGCTGCTTCCAGGCGGCCAGAAACTTGGCCCAGGGCACCAGGTATTCATAGGGGCGGTTCCAGTTGGTCTTGGTCGGCCCCAGCACGTCGCGGATCAGCGCGCCCGTGGCGTTGTAACCCATGACGACCACCGCGTGGTCGTTGCCCAGCACCGTCTGATAGCTGCTGCCGTCGGGCATGATCCAGGTGGCGGGCACGCCCGGCTTGAAGTCGGCGGTGGTCTTGATCCAGACCAGCGACCCGCCCCGCAGCGCGGCCTCCAGGCTCGCCTTGTCGTGGACCGGTGTCACGCGCAGGCCGTAGTGAGTGAAGACCTTGCTCATGGCCTGCCCGCTGGACCGGCCCAGGAAGTTGGTCCGGTAATCGCCCGAATAGTAGCGGCGGATGTCGCCGCCGTAGATGACGGCGCCCTTGGGCGTCTCCTCGTAATACGGCTCGACGCTGTGGTCCACGCCGATGATGTCGATCAACTCTTCCACGCTGGGGTCGAAGCCGTAGGTCTTGAGCACCACCCAGGCGGCGTCGAACTCGCACGAATAGTGCGAAAACTGGCGGCTCTTCATCGCCGCGGGGATATAGGCCGTATAGGCCGACTGATCGACCACGGGCGGCGTCAGTTCGACGAGCGGCGTGGCATAGGGATCGCGCTCGCCGGGGGCGACCGGCGGCGCCGCGGGCGTCGGCGGCTGCGCGGCGGCCTCAGCCGGTGTGGGTGGCGCGGGCGCCCTGGTCGGGCTCGGCGGCGCGGGCACTCTGGTCGGCGCTTTGGTGGCCGCTTTCGTCGGGGCCACTGGGCGCGGCGTGTGCGTGGGCGCGACCGGGCGCGGCGTGTCCGGCGGCGGCGGGGCCGGGGTGTCGGTAGGCGGCAGCGCCGTATCGGTGGCCGGGGGCGGCATGGGCGTCTCGGTCACGGGCGGCACGTTGTCGGTGGCCGTGGCCGGCACGGGCGGCAGCGTATCGGTCGGCGGGATCATATCGGAGGTGGCGGTGGCCGGGAGCGGCGGCAACGTGGCCGTCGGGAGCAAGGGCGGCAGGGTCGGCTGGACCGTGTCGCCGAGCGTGGGCGCCGCCGGGGCCGCCTGGCCGCCCCCCACCTCGGACACAGGGCTTGGCGTGGACGCCACCGGGCCGCCACAGCAGGCCAGCCCCAGCAGCAGGCCGGCACCCAGCAACCAATAGCACAAACGGAACGGTCCGCCGGGGCGGGCCGCAACAGGGTGTGTGTTCATGCCCCATTATACCATGCCCGGCGCCAACGAGTGCTGAGTGCTGCGCGAGCAGCGGTGCGTAGCACATTGCTGAGTGCTGAGTAGTCCGTCCGCGCGTGTTTGTCACTCTGAGCGCAGCGAAGAGTCTCGTCTTGAGGGGTGCGGAGACGGAGATTCTGAGCGCAGCGAAGAATCACACGACTCTGCCGGTCAATGACCCGGCTCGATTTTGCAGGGCTGGGCCAGAGTGCTACCAGCGGGATGCCTGGATCTGCCGACTATATGGAATCTGACCCAGCGAACGGAGGAGTCCCCTGGTCTTGCAGCCGCAATCCCTCTCCCTCCGTGCCGGAGGCGCCCGCATGCGCGACAGGCACCACAGCCGATCAGTATCGCGTCCAGGCCCCGAGGCCGCCGGTGTCCATCAGCATCTCGGCAGCCTCCCCGGAGATGACCTCGACCTGTGCGGCCTGCTCCAAGGCCCGGTCCACCAGCCGCTCGCTGAGATCGGGAAGCTGGACCGGCTCCGCGCCGCACACCGGGCAGCGATCCTGCCCGACCACCAGCCGCCCGCAGTTTGGGCACTCACCCCCGGCCTCCGCAAAGTCACTCACGATGAACAGGTGCTGGACGCGCTGGTCGCTCACCGCCTCCAGCGTCGGCTCCAATCCGAGAGCGGCCCGTGGCGCGCCGCCGGCCTGGGTCAACTCCTCCACCATCTCCAGCTCGGTGCGCCGCTCGATCTCTTCCGCCACCTGCAGCGCGGCATCGAGCACCTGGGCATCGGTGGCGTCAAGGCCGATCGATAAGGTGCCGGCGAAGCGGGCGCGGACCGGGCGGGGCAGCTCATCCTTGAGCATACCGGATACGTCCTCCGGCCCGCCAAGGATCAGCCGGTCGAAAGGCTGCGCGCGCAGGAGCTCCTGCGCCGCGTGTGCCGTGCGGCGCAGGTGGCGGTCGACGTGCTCGCGATAGTGACGGGCATGGTTGCCGGCAATGCCGGAGATGTTCGATACGCCGGGATCGTCGCTTACGAACTCCCCTCGTTCCTCGATGGCGCCCAGGTATATGGTGAAGAGCCGGGCCTGGCGTCTGTCGGCCAGCAGCACGGCCACACGTTCATGATCGTCCAGCACCTGTTCAAGCGGCATCAGCAGAGGTTGATCGCTCCAGGCAACCACCGTAGCCGGACGTTCCGGCAGCGGCGCTGCGTACAGGTAGCCGCGCTCCTCCGCGGCGAACACCGCCAGACCCGGATGGCGTGGGGTCGGCATCCCGGTCAGGTACTCCTCGATGCGGGCGGCTGCGGTCTCGAACGCTTGCCTATCCGCGCGCCCTGCCTCCTGTAACTCCTCGCGGATAGCCTTGCACTCCTCGCGGAAGCGCACCAGATACTTCTGCCCCAGCACCTGCACGGGCGGTGTGGGCAGATAGGCCGAGAGCACCCCGTTTGGTGGCGGCGCTTTCTCGCGCAGCGCCCGGAGCATATCCGGGAGTACCTCAACCTCCGTATGGACCCCCAGCGTAAAATCAGTGGTCTCGTTCATGACGCATCAACTCCTCTACTGTTAGCTCCGGTTCGGCCGGGGTTGAGCCGTCTGCATGAATACTGTAGCTACCGTTTGCGCCGATCCGGTGCGGGGGCGCCCAGCACGACCCACCGTGCCGCGTCCCATGCCGCGTGTAACGCCGCGCCGACCGCACGCGAGCTTGGGCCAAGGATGCGCAGGGCGGCCCCGCTGTCGTTTGGCAAGGTGCTTGCCCCCGCCATGACATCCGAATGCATTCCCGTCGCCGCGTGGAGGCGATCGGCCAGCGAACGCGCATCGATACGGCGTGTCACGACGTAGAGCGTCGCCAGCACCGCGTGGGCACCGAGCCGCCCCGGCGTGTTGAGCGGCGTCGCCGCCGGTTCAAAGCGCAGCGTGTCACTGAACAATAGCGTGCCATCCGTTGCCGAGGCCTCAGTCGTACTCCAGAATAGTGCGTAGGCATGTTGCTCGCCATGGGCCACCCGGCCCGGCAGCAGGGTCTCGCCCAGAATTACACTCGCCGTCGGGTCGACGGTCAGCATGGTCCGTCCATAAAATCGCGAGTCACGGAATGGGATGACGGGATCGGGCAGGTACTCCAGCACAGCACCGGCACCCACTGTGATGTGGACCATCTGCGTGGCATAGTTTTGGTCCATCCGATAGAGTTTGGTGGCGGTTCGCGTCGTCACGTGCGCCGCGGCCGCCGGCTCGCACCGGAGGTCAATGCGATAGCGGTCGCCTTGCAGCACGCCACCATGCGAGAAGATATACGCAAAAGCCATGTGCGGCAGACAGGAATCGAGATAGAGCGGCCGGAATACCTGCAACGGCATCTGCTGGAACTGGTGAATCACTCGCGTGGCCCCGGCCCGCGGCGCAAAGGTCAGTTCCAACAAACCGACCTTGCCGGGACGACCGACATCGATTGGCTCCACGGGGGTATTGAAGCCCTGGAGTTCGCGCGGCAGGTCGCCGGGGATGTAATGTCGCGGGTCATCACGACAGAGCACGGCTGTCATACAGCATGCTCGTACATCACACGCTCTATGTGCTCCATCACGTGGTCCAATCCTTCCCCGGTGTCGCAGTTGGTGAATACAAACGGGCGCTCGCCGCGGAACTGCCGCGCATCCCGTTCCATGATGGGGAGGCTCGCGTGGACATACGGCGCGAGATCGACCTTGTTAATCACCAGCAGATCGGACTGGATAACACCGGGGCCGCGTTTACGGGGGATTTTGTCCCCTTCGGCTACGTCGATCACAAAGATAAAATAGTCGGCCAGCGCCCGGCTGAAGGTGAGCGTCAAATTATCGCCGCCGCTTTCGACGAGCACCAGGTCGGCATCAGGAAAGCGCGCCATCATTTCTTCGATTGCGGCCAGGTTCATCGTCGGGTCGTCGCGCACCGCGGTATGGGGGCACGTACCCGTTTCTACGCCAACCACGCGCTCGCCAGGCAGGACATCCGCAAGCGTGCGCCGGACATGATCGGCGTCCTCCTGCGTGAAGAGGTCATTCGTGACCACCAGGGGCCGATGGCCGGACGTGATCAACCGGGGCACGAGCGCCTCGATCAGCGTGGTTTTGCCGGATCCTACCGGCGCCGGTATTACTTACCTGGAGCTTGACGGTACGCCGGCCGGCGTTGATCTCGATCATCCCGTCGCGGAGAAAGTATTCGCCGGGTTCCATCCAGGCCTCCTTTGCTACAGGGCGAACAGGGCGGAGCTGACTCGTGTAGCTGTGCTCTACTCCCTACCCCCGCAACCACATGTTGCTCAAAAGTTCGACAAGCATCTGCGCCGCGATTCCTCGTGTCGCCCTCTGATTACGTGATTGGGTCATGCACGGCCACTAACTTCGTACCGTCGGGAAAGAGTGCCTCGATCTACAGCGTGGGGATCAGGGTCGGCACGCCGTCCATGACGTCGTCCCGACTTAGCACCTGCCTGCTAAGTTCCGCACATTCGGCCACGGAACGGCCGTCGCGCGCGCCTTCCAGAATAGCTTCTGAGATTAACGCCACGGCCTCGGGGTGATTGAGCTTAACGCCCCGCTCCTTGCGCTTGCGCGCGACATCGGCGAGGACGAAAATGTACAACTGCTCGACTTCACGCGGAGTCAGATTCATGTGGGGCGTCCTCCTTAATTATCGCGCATCAGGGCAGGCTACGAGATGCCGCGCTGCGCTCCGTTCAGCATAATCTATACCAGCAGACCGAGCCACAAGATGCTGTGGCTCGGTCTGCTCCGCAGGCATTTTGCCGGCTTCTGTGACACTACCCCCAGCCGGGCGGCGGACGCAAGGGTCTGCGGCCCCTTGCCTCTTTTGGCCCGGCGGGATGGGGGAAAGCTGCTGAAACGATTTACCCCAACAGGCGCTGCCATGCCCACGCAACCGACCACGGTCCCCAATATCACGCGCGACGAAGCCTTTGATATCTACATCCGGCGGCCTGGCAAGGGGCGCGGTGGACCGTGGGGCAACCCGTTCGTCATCGGCAAGGACGGCATCCGTGCTGAGGAGTATGGTTTGAGACCGTGCCGCGCCGCGCCTCGGGATCGACCAGCAAGCGGCCCAGGTACGCCCGCATAGCAACTGGTAACGCATGAGTTCCCCTCCACCGATAAAACGCAGCAGGCGCGTCCAATATCTCGGACCCCGCACCCGTCTCCGCCCACTAGCCGACCTGTGCTATAGAAGCTATGAAGTTGTTAAGCAGCAGCCGGCGCTGACTCAGCCGGCGCCGGCTGCTGCTTGGTCCCGGCCCATACGGCGCTGTTGCCCAACTTTGCGGGCTGCTGTGATTTTCTTCGCCGCCCAGGACGCCGTGATCGGGACGAGGCGCGGGGCCATAGGACGCTGCCCAGGAATGAGCGGGGGTACTACCGAGCGAATCGTAGCGGCAGAGGCCGCCGGGATGGCGTTGCCCGGCGACCTCTGCCCGTGCGTTTTAGCTGCTTACCGGCGCCCCGGCTTGCCGGGTTGCGGGAAGAGCTTGCTGAAGGTGCCCATCGCCCGCATACCCCGCACCTGGATCTGGCCGGTCAGCATCGCCAGCAGCGGGTTCTGCATGCCGGTCGCCAGCTTCACCATCATCACCGGCGCCTGCTGCATCACCAGGTCGGCCCCCGGCGCGGCGCCCTCGCGGACCGCCAGCTTGCCGTCCGCTACCCGCAGCGTCCAGTCGTCGCCGCCCGGCCCGGTGAAGCGCATCACCACCGTGAAGGGCCGGCGGAGGGTGGCGGCGAACTGCGCGTCCATGGCCGTCGCGAAACTCGCCATCAGCGTGCCCATAGCCAGGTGGTCGTGCTGGGGGTCGAGCGCCGGGCTGGTGCGCTGGAGCCGCAGCAGCAACTCGGTGAAATGGTTGAACGTGTGCAGATGGCAGGTCTGGAGCGCCTCGGCGACCGTCACCCAGCCGCGCAGGCGCACGAACACCGGGCGCTGCAGGTCCGCGTCATCGCGGCCGGCGGCCAGGCGGCGCAGCAGTTCCCGGCTGGCCCGCATCTCGGCCAGCGATTGCGCGACGCCGGTTCCTGCCTCGCCCCGCTGGTGGGCCGCGAAGTAGGGCGCGTTCCAGGTGTCGATCTCGGCCTGGCCGCGGATGGGCCGTTGCTCGTCCGGCGGCAGGTCCGGCCCGCGCAAGATCGCCTCGGCGATCATGTCGCGATCGAAGTAGGCCAGGTGATAGGGCACATCAGCGAAGGTCCAGTCCCTGCCGTGCCGGGCCGCCCACTGCTCAGGCGGCAGGCTGCCCAACACCTGGTCGAGCTTGCTCCACAGGTCTTCCAGTTGGGACATCAGCGCGTCGCGCGCCGCCGTCTCCCGGAGGCTCGTCTCGGTTGCGAGAGTGGCTGTCTGCATGGTGGTCTCCTGTAGCTGCGCGCCGCTACTACTGCCCGGCGCCCGGTGCGGGGATAATGCCCAACTGCTGCATCATGCCGAGCGAGTCGTTGCTGACCCACTCTTCCACGATCTTGCCGCCGCGCACGCGGAACAGGTTGACGCCCGTGACCGAGATGCGCCGGCCGGTAGCCGGGATGCCCATGAAGTCGCCGGTGTGGGTGCCGGTCAGGGTGTAGTAGCCCGCGGCCCGGTCCTCCTCCATGGTCATGGTGCTCGGGTCGACCGCGATGTGCAGGTCGGGGAACGCGCCGAACCACTGCCGGTTGAACTGCTCCCAGGCCGGCTTGTTCATAACCGGCATACCGGGCATGTGGAACACCAGGTCGTCGCTGTGCAGGGCCGCGGCCCCCGCCAGGTCGCCGCGGTTGCCGCACTCCACGAAGCCGAGGACGACCGATTTGACTGCTTCCTTGTTGTCTGCGGACATGGATGTTTTTCCTTTCGCTGATCATTGGTGTAGTTTCGGCGCCGGCTCCACTTGTGGCCGGCATCTTTATCCTACACTCAGCGAAAGGAGGCCGCATAGGGAAATTTACCTATTCCTGGCGGCTAGTCGAGCAGGTTGTTCTCCATGGCGAAGAAGGTGGCCGCCGCCCTGGTGGACACGCCCAGCTTGTTGTAGATGTGCTGGATGTGGTTATCGAGGGTCTTCTTGGAGACGGCCAGAGTGTCGGCTATTTCGGCGACGGGCAGGCCCCGCGCCAGCAGCCGCAGCACCTCCAGTTCCCGATCGCTCAGCCCGCCGGGGCCTTCGATCCGGGCGGCCCGCACCGGGTGGCCCGCCTCGGCCAGCACCGCCCGAGCGGCGTCGCGGTCCAGGCAGCCGGCGCGCACCTGCTCGTGGATCAGGCCGGCGGCCTGCTCGGGGGTGCGGGCGGGGCGATAGGGACGGGCTTCGATCATGGAGCGATAGGCGTCGGCGACGGCGAGGATGCGCGCCGCCGCGGGCAGGAGGCCGGCGGGCAGGCCCCGGTGGTAGCCCGAACTGTCGAGCCGCTCGCGGTGCAGCGCGGCGAGCGCGCCCAGCGGCGCCAGGGCCTTGGGCCGGGCCAGCACCCGCTCGGTGTAGTAGGGGTAGAGGCGCACCCGCTCCCACTCGCTCTCGGTCAGGCCGCCTGGCTTGGTCCAGATGGCGGCGGTGATCCCCACCCGGCCCACGTCATGCAGGAAGGCCGCCCGGCGCAGCGCCACGACGTCGGCCTCGGGCAGCCCGCAGCGTCGCCCTGCCGCGGCCGCCAGCTCGGCCACCGCCGTCGAGTGCCCGGCCATGAACGGCGTCTTGAGATCGGCGAAATCGGCGATCGCCTTGACCGCGGTATCCAACTGATCGACGCCGAGGCCGGGCTGCGGCCCCGGCTCGGCGCGGAGCGTGGTCTCCCAGATGGATTCGACCTCCAGGCCGGCCAGCAGGCTGCCGGCGTGCTTGAGGAACGTCGCGACCAGGGCCGGGTCATAGCGCGTGCCCGCCTTGTGGCGGGCCATCGTGACCGCGGCGTCCGGCCCCGCCGTGATGTAGGCGTACACCACATCCATCGCCAGGTGCAGGATGCGCGCGGGCAGCGTGAGGGCCTCGCCCTGCACATGGTTGGGCACGCCTTTGCCGTCCCAGCGCTCGTAGACGTGCCAGATGCTCTGCTCGACGGCCGCGCCGAAGCCCAGGCGCCGGGCCACCCGCTGCGCTACCTCGCAGTGGGCGCGGTCGAGTTCGGCCAGGCTCTTCCCGCCGCCCGCCATCATGCCGGCCATGTAGGCCGCGCGGGCCAGGGGCGGCTTGCCCTTGCCGATGTGCTTGAACAGAAAGCCCATCATCTCGCGGGGCTTCGCCATGTCGGTGTAGGTCCAGTCGTGGACCATGCGCGGGTCGGTTTCGTCGCCCAGCATCTCGGCGCTGGTGCGCGACTCGGCGGTGCAGCCGGTGAGGGCCAGCAGGGGCAGGTAATACGTGGTGACCAGTTCGTCATCGCGCACGCCGTGCGCCTCGCCCAGGCGCACGGCCATGAGGGCCACGCGCAGCATCGACTCGAATGGGATACCGGTGCCTAAATCGGTGGCAAGGGAGAACGCGCCCATGATCTCGGCCAGCCGCAGTGAGGGGGACGCGGGGGATGGTGCCCTCTGAACCATGAGCTACCTCCGAGTGAATTGGTCGGTAAAGCAGTTAACAGAGGATCGGGGCGCTGCACCCTCACCCCGCTCCCGCGCGACCTGGGTGCATAAACGTACCTCAATATACGATGATTCCGCTCGCTACGCAACTGGCGTTTCCCATTCAACGCAATAATCGGAATTTCCAACAGGCGGCCGCCCAGACCGGCGGGGTCTTCCCGCCGGGCGATACTATCGTCCAGGGCACCATCTGTTACATCGCGCCGGGCCGGACGACCGGCTTGCGCGCCCAGTTCCAGACGACAGGCACGCCGCGCAATTGCCGGAGCAATGGGCTGCGGGCGCTGACCAACGTCGCCGGCCCGCTGCTGGCGGGGTCCTCTACGCCCAGTTCGGCGGGGCGGCGCCCTTCTGGTTCGGCGCCGCCATCCTGATCCTGGGCATCGGGGCGGCCCGGCTGGCGGTGCCCCACCTGGTGGCGCAGCCCAGCGCGACCGCAGGGGAGGTGGCCTAACCGCGGCCCCGCGCGACGGGGAACCAGCCTTCAAGGACTGGTTCCCCGTTGCGCACCGGCTGGCCCGTGTGGCCGGTACTCAAGGATGAATTTGACAGATTCCGGCATTAGCCCTATAGTTTTAATATGGTGATTGCTCGATAACTTGATGGGAGTAGGCGCATCAGTGACCGAGCGAGAGGAAGTAACGATGGGC
>DASSGZ010000582.1:0-2020 GCA_035693165.1 Chloroflexia bacterium
GCGCGGTCGGCGCCACCCCCCCGATTCCCGTCTATCCGCAGGAGGAAATTACTTCATGGCTTCGTCTTCAATATCGGCCCCGGTCGTGCCCGCCGGGGCGCCGGGCGCGACGGCGCCCCTGATGGCGCGGTTGGCGCGCCGCCCGGTGGCCGCCGCGCTCGGCATCTGGCTGGCCGACCTGGTGCTGCAAATCGGGTTCAACCTGGCCGCTCACGCCTGGACCCCCGCCGGGATCGACCCCGACTTTGTCGCCCTGTGCGCGGCGACGCTGGTGACGGTGGCTGCGCTGACGGCGTTGGGCGCCTGGCGGGTGAGCGGCTTCAACGGACCCGCCGCCTGGCGCCACCTGCGCCTGCTGGCCCTGCCCGCCGTGGTCATTTGCGTGCTGCCCTTCGTGGGCGGGGTCAAGGCGGTGGACCCCGGCCTGGCCGCGTTCTGGACGGGGGCCTATGCGCTGGTGGGCCTGCGCGAGGAGGGGCTGCATCGCGGCCTGATCCTGCATCTCTTGCGGCCCAGCGGCGCCGTGCGCGCCGTGGTGCTGGGCGGGCTGCTGTTCGGCGCGTCGCACCTCGCCAACCTGCTGGTGCGCCCCAGCCCGGCGGTGGTGTTTGCGCAGATGATCGGCGCGGCCTGCTTCGGCATCGCCTTCGGCGCACTGCGGCTGCGCACGCACACCATCTGGCCGCTGGTGGCGCTGCACCTGCTCAGCGACCTGCTGCTGCACTTCAGCGCCCTGCCCACCATCCCGCTGGAGGTGGTCAAGGACGTGATCTTGCTGGCCTACGCGGTGTATTTGCTGCGCGACCGGCGCGCGCTGGCCGAGCCGGACGGCGCGGGGGCCTGAGTTAGCTGCACCGCGGAGGCGCCGAGGACGACGCGAGTTCACCGCAGAGACGCCGAGGACGCCGAGATCGTTTGGGAGTTTTTGTTAATCTAAACTCTTAACCGTCCTCGGCGCCTCTGCGGTGCGTCTATCATGCCGATGGAGATTGACTGTGATTCAGCTCATCTCGCTGGCCGGGTCGCTGGCCGTGCTGGCGGCGTATCTCGCCAGCCAGGCGCGGTGGATGCCGACCACCAGTGGCCGCTATCTCGCGCTCAACTTCGCCGGGTCGGCCATCCTGTCGGGCGTCGCCGTCGTGGAGGCGCAGTGGGGCTTCCTGCTGCTCGAAGGCGTCTGGGCGCTGATCAGCCTCTGGGGCCTGCTCCGGCTCTGGCGCGACCGGGCCGCGGGGCCCTAGGCGGCGTCACGCCTCACTCTGCACCTGGCCGGGCGCGGGGCTGGGCAGGTCGAGCGCAAACTCGACCGCGGTGCGCGCTTCGGCGCCGGCGTCGTCGCTGGGCAGCAGGCCGACCGTGTGCGCGAGCTCGATGCGGTCCAGCAGGCGCAGCCAGTTGAACGTCCAGGCGGCGCCGTCGGCGCGCACGGCGCGCACCACCTCACCGGGCAGCAGCTCGACGGTCCAGTGGTGCTCCAGCCCGGCGCGGGGGCCGACCCGGTAGCGGACGTGGGTGCGCCGGCCCGCGCTGTCGCACTGGCAGATGGTGATCAGGCGGGCGGTGGGGCTGAGCACGCGCAGGTCCGCCGGGTCCATCCAGGCGTCGAACCCGGCGGCCACCCAGCGCACATGGACCCGGTTGTCCCGCAGCGTGTCGAGCACAATCCCCGGCCCCAGGCGCCCGGCCAGGGTCAGGTCGGGGCCGGGGGCGGGCAGCGTGATGGGGTCGCTGGTCAGGGCCACCAGGGCCGGCGGCACGAAGTGCCGGGCGGCGGGCACCGCAATGGCGGTTTGCATGAGGGGTTCCTCGCTTTCCAGGGGGCGCGGCCCGCGCGGCCCGGCCCGCTGCCGGGCGGGGGCGCGCCGATTCCCTCAGTCTGAGCATAGCGCGGGCGGGGGCGGGGCGCGGTTAGCGTCCCGTGGCGGTGGGTGAAGGTTTGCTCACCGGGGGGCAACCTCTCCCCGGCCCCTCCCCGCGGCGGGGAGGGGAGTGATTTTTCGTCATGCCGGCGATTCCCCCC
>DASSGZ010000583.1:0-7751 GCA_035693165.1 Chloroflexia bacterium
TTGGTCAGCAGCAGGTTGTTCGCGCCATACGACGGCGCCACATACACGTCGATCCCCGCCATCAGCCGGGCCATGGCCTGCATGATCAGGGTGCGCACGCGGTTGGCCTGGATATACTCTACCGCCGGGATCAGCCGCGCCTGGCGGAACGCGTTGGGCCAGGCGTCTTTGACCTGGCGCTCCAGCAGGTCGTCGCGGTTGCTGCGCGTCAGGTCGTCGAAAGCCGCGGCGGCTTCGGCGTTCAGGATGAACGACAACGCTTCCACCGGGTAGTCGGGCAGGCGGATCGGGATGAGGTCGGCGCCCAGGTCGCGCAAGACGGCGAGCACCGCGTCGTCCAGCGCCTTATCCTCGCGCTCCTCGGCAAAGGCGGCCTCGACGTAGCCGATACGCAGATCGGCCAGGATGGGACGCACCGGCCAGGGGAAGGGCGCGTTCACCACGGTGCCGTCCAGGCCGTCGGGGCCGTAGATCGCCGCGAAGACCAGCGCGCAATCCTCGACCGACCTGCACATCGGCCCGATCTTATCCATGCTCCAGCTCAGCGCCATGGCCCCGTGGCGGCTCACCCGACCGAACGTGGGCCGCAGCCCGGTCACGCCGCAGCGGGTGCAGGGCGAGACAATCGACCCCCACGTCTCGGTACCGATGGCGAACCCGACCAGCCCGGCGGCCACCGCCGCGCCTGGCCCCGCCGACGAGCCGCTGGACCCGTCCTCCGGGTTCCAGGGGTTGCGCGTCATCCCGCCGAACCAGACATCGCCCCAGGCCAGCGCGCCCAGGCTCAGCTTGGCAACCAGCACGGCGCCCGCCGCGTCCAGCCGCGCGACCACCGTCGCGTCCTCGTCGATCACCTGGTCGCGGTAGGGCGTGGCGCCCCAGGTGGTGGGGATGCCGCGCGTCGCCAGCAGGTCCTTGGCGCCCCAGGGGATGCCGTGCAGCGGGCCGCGCCACTGCCCGGCGGCGATCTCGGCGTCGGCCTGGCGGGCCTGGGCCAGCGCGCGCTCCTCGGTCAGCGTCACCACGCAATGCAGCAGCGGGTCGTAGCGCCGCAAGCGCGCCAGATACATCTCGGTCAGCGCCACCGACGTGACCTGCCCGCCGCGCAGCAAGGCGGCCAGCGCCGTGACCGGCGCGAAGGCCAGATCCTCCAGATCGGCGGGCGGGGCGGGGGGCGTAGCGACTGCCGCTGCCGCTTTAGATGCCTCCTTAGAGGCAGGCGCGGGCGCCGGGGCCGTGCCCGGCAACCGGGGATCGAACACGAGGGCGGGCGGCACGCTGTTGGGCAGCGGCACGGCGCGGATCTGCGCGTAGGCCGCGCGTTGCTCGGCCAGCCCTTCCAGCAGCAGGGCGCGCTCGTCGGGGGTGAACTCCAGCCCGGCCAGCACTTCCACCCCGGCCACCTGCTCCGGAGTGGGCGCGGGCGGGGCCGCCGCATCCGGTTGCTGCTCGTCGCTCATGCGTGACGCCTCCGCTTCGTGCGCAGGCCGGTTTCAAACCAGCCCCTCCAACGCGATCCGTATATTGCTGCCGCTTTCCAATCCTGCGCGGGCCGGTTTGAGACCGGCCCCTCCAGCGCGACCCATTCGTGGGGGCCGGTTTCAAACCGATTCGCGCGCCCATGGCCGTTGTAGGGGCGGTTTCTCACCGGCCCATGCTGCTAACGATAATTGGTCACGGGCCGTTCGCGGCGGACGGCAAACATGCAGCGGTCTTGGCCGGTGGCCCGGCACTCCACCTCACGCACGATGACCGGGCGGCCCGTCAGTTCCTTGAGCAACACCTCGTAGAAGCGCGCCGTGGCGATGCAGACCGGGCGCCCGGCGTCGTGGATGTCGCGGCAGTAGGGGCAATTTTCGATCACCAGGTAATCGTTGTTCTGGTCGGTGACCAGGCCGCGATCGACGCGGGCGTCGCGGTTCACCAGTTCAATCAGGCGGCTCCAGGCCGCCCCTACCTGCTCGGCGGGCGGCAGGTCCCGCACCTCCCCGGCGAGCGCCTGCACTTCGGGGTCGGCCCAGGTATGCCGGGCCAGGTGCTCGCCCATGTTGATGAAGAACAGCGTGGCCTGCGGCGGCGCCAGGTGGGTATAGCCGGCGCTGAACAGCCGGGCCACCAGGTCGCGCGAGGCGGTCAGTTCGGAGTTATCGGGCGGCAACTCGCTGCGATATTGCAGCAGCCCCGCCGCTTCCAGGATGCGCGGATAGGCCGGCCCGGCCACCATGCGCAGTGACTTGAGGATCTGGCTCAGAAAGCTGTTACTGTAGATCGCGGATGCGGGAGTGTTGCCGGTGTTCAAGTGTCCCTCCCGAGGCGGATAGATACGGTGGTGGATGGATTAAACTGCACCGCGATTCTAGCAGGTTTGGCCGCGAAACACAATCCGCCCCGCTCACATCCGTTCCCAAATTCACCGCGGAGGCAGGAAGAACGCGAAGGTTCTTTATACTAGCTTTATTCTTCACGTCCTTCGCGTCTTCGCGGTGCAGGATCAGCGTAGATAAACGGATGTCAGGCCCCGCGACGGTACCCGGTACAGGGGTGGTCGCCCGCCCCGGCCAGGGGCCGGGCGACCCCGCCGCCCAATCTGGACTCAGAATCCACCCCCGGCGGCCCATTCTTGTCAGTGGTTTGTCAGAACCCCTCGGTTACAATGAGGGGGCTGCGGGGCCGAGACGTGGCCCGGGTGCGAGCCGCGTTTGGTCCCGCTGCGCCAGTCTTTCCCATCGTCCCTGGACTTCACCTGGGTGAATCCGCTATACTTGGGGGAGCTGTCCCGTCCGCTGGAGTCACCGGCGACAGTGGCTGGAGCGGCTTCTCCGGGACTATCCCCTTTGACTGTTAGAAAGGAACATAGGATGAGCCAATCGGCACCGCCCGACCGTGCGGCGTTTTTCGCCGCGCCCGATGCCGAAGTCGCGGCGGTCGCGCCCGCCACGGTAGTCTATGCGGCGGGCGGCACCCGGCGCGTGGCCGCGCAGGCGGGCATCGCCCTCGACGAAGCCTACATTGCCTATACCCGCGCGCAACTGGTCGAGAATCTGGCCCTCTTTTTCCGCCTGGGCGTCCAGCATGTGATCGTGCCGTGCCTGGGCCCGCGCCAGCTCGTCGAGGCGGCGCCCTACGGCGAGCGGATCATCGACTGGTGTATCGAGGCGCTGACCGGCCCGGAGATGGTGGCCGACTATCGCCGCCTGGGCTGGCGCGCCCGCTTCATCGCGCCCTCGCCCCTGCCCGCGCTGCAGGAGGCCACCGCCCGGCTGGAGCGCGAACTCACCGATCCGAATCAGCCCACCGCCTGGTATTATCTGGTAGCCGATGACAGCGATCCCTGGACCCACCTGTTCGCCGCGGTGCACCGCAGCGGGGCGCGCACCTACGGCGAGGCGCTGCGTGCGGTCTACGGCGAGGAAGTGCCGCCGGCCACGCTGTTCGTCGGCTTCGGCAAACTGGTCACGGGCACCACGCTCGTCCCCCCGCTGCTGTGCGCGCCCAATATGCAGTGCTACTGGGGGCAACGGGCCGGCTTGCGGCTCACCGAGCCGATGCTGCGCGCGATCTTCTATGACTATGCCTACGCGCGCCGGACCTGGCGCGCGGACCGGCGCTTTCGCTACGAACAACCCGCCGAGCAACATGCCCTCTGGGAAACCACCGAGATCATCGGCGTCGGCACGGCGCACAACGGGTTCTGGTATCCGGCGGCCTTTCCCGGCCCGCAAGAATAAGTCAGTCGGAGGTTTCCATGCTGGAGCGATTGTTCGATTGTGCCGCCGCCGACCCGGAGACGGCACGCAAGGGGCGCTGGCTCAACCGGCTGCTGTTGAGCTTTATCGTCATCGGCGGGATCATCGTCATCATTGGCGCGCTGCTGCTACCCTTCTCGATGGTCGAGGTGACCAACACGGCGGCGATCCTGGTGCTGATCGGGTTATACCTGCTCAACCGCCGGGGCTATGTCAGCGTCACCCTCTGGATCTTGCTGGCGCTGGTGATGGCCGCCGTCATCTTCAGCGCAGCGGGCGAGCAGGGCAACCTGGCGGTGCTCCTGTATCCGGCGCTGTTTGTGCTGATCATCCTCACCGCCGGGGTTTTCCTGTCCTGGACCGGGGTGCTGGGCGCGGTCATTGCCGTCGGCGCCGTGACGATCTGGTATTACACGAGCACCACGATCCCCGTCGTGCGCGATTACCAGTTGCGCGAGCCGACGGGCGTGAACCTGCTCATGTACACGCTGTTGCTGTTGTTCGCGGCGTCGGGGGCGCTGTCCTGGCTCTCCAACCGCCTCATCGGCGAGACGCTGACGGCGTTGCGGCGCCGGGCCGCCGACCTGGAGTCCGCGCTGGCGACGCTGGCCGAGCAGACCCAGCGCGAGCACGCCCTGGGCGCCAACATCGGCGTGCTGGCCGAGCAACTGTCCGCCGTGAGCGCGCGGCAGGTCACGGGCGTCTCCAGCCAGGCGGCGTCGATCAGCCAGGTGGTGAGTGCGGTGGCCGAGTTGCACACCGCCGCCGATCAGATCGACGCCACGGCGACCCTGGTGAGCGAAGCCGCCGATAGCGCGCTGCAAAGCGTGCAGCGGGCGCAGGCCCTGGTTCTGCAAAGCCGCGAGGCCGTCCAGCGCAACCGCGCGCAGGTGCATACCGTGATCGAGCGCATGACCCGCGTCGATACGCTGACTCGCAACATCACCGTGTTCACCAACGGCATCCGCAAGCTGTCGGAGGAGACGCAACTGCTGGCGCTCAACGCGACCATCGAGGCCGCGGGCGCCGGGTCGATCGGGCGCCGCTTCGGCGTGGTGGCCGGCGAAGTCGAGAGCCTGGCGCAGCGGGCCAACGAGTTCGTCGATCAGATCCGGGCCATCGTCGCCGAGTTGCAGGAAGCCGGCCAGATCACCCTGGCGGCCACGCAAAGCAGCAGCGACATCGCCGACGAAGTCGAACAACTGGCCGACGAGGTGCGCGGAGCCCAGGAGCAGGTGGCCGGGGCGGTGCAGCGCACCAGCGAACTGGTCCATCAGATTTCGACCGCCACCAGCCAGCAGAACAACGCTACCGAGCAGATGACGGAGACCATGGAGCAGATCGCGGCGAGCGCCGACCTGACTAACCGCGAAACCCGCGCCCTGGAGAGCGTCAGCGGCGAGTTGCTGCACTCGGCGGAAATGCTCATGAGCACGATGACCCGGCTGCGCTCGCAAACCCGGTCGTCGTAACCGGGCACCCTGGGGACAATGCCGGATCCCGCGCCCATCCGCGCGGCGAACCGGCGGGCCTATACATCGATGCGGCGGCCCCGCGCATAGTGGCAGGCACCTCCTGCCCCGCGCGCGGGCCAGCCGTCGCCGGAGGGACTATGCGCGTATTAGAGGAGGTTCGTTCACTGCTGGCCCAGTTGGGCAGTACCCGGATGGATTTAACGGCGTACGACACCGCCTGGGTGGCCGCGCTGCAGACGGCGGGCGGAGCTCCCCGTTTTCCCCAGAGCCTGGAATGGTTACGCCGGCATCAGTATGCCGACGGCAGTTGGGGCGCGGCAAGCGCATGCGGCCAGATCCGTCCCTACTACCACGATCGGCTGATCACCACGCTGCGATCGGTGCTCACCCTCGATGCCTGGAGCGAATCGGCGGGCGACCGCCGGCAGGTGGAGCGCGGCCTGGCCTATATCCGGGCCCACGCCGCCGATCTGGCGCAGGATCCCGTGGAGACGGTCGCCTTCGAGCTAATTTTTCCTACCCTGCTGGACGAGGCCGCCCAACGGGGACTCGAATTGCCGCAGGAGGCCTTCGTGCCCGTGCGGGTGATGGGCGCGGCCAAGCGGGCCCGCGCGCCCCGCCATCTGGCCTATGATCGTCGCACCCCGCTGGTCATTAGTCTGGAGGCGCTCGGTTCCCATTTTGAAGTGGAACTGGCAAGTGCCGTGCAAGAAGTGAACGGCAGTGTGGGCACATCCCCTTCGGCCACCGCGTACCTGCTGCAGCAGTGCCCCGATAACAACACGGCGGCCGGCTATCTGCGCCATCTATTGCAGGACGACAGCGCCGCCGGAGGGATGCCGGCCTTCTTCCCGATTGAAACGTATGAGTACAGTTGGGCGCTGTACCAGTTGGGCCAGGCCCGCCCGGACATCTACCGCCAGATGCCCGAGGCCATCACGCCGATGTTGGACTATCTCTACACCACGCGCACGCGCACCGGGTGGACGTTCTGTTCCCAGACGGCCGTCAAAGAGTCGGACACGACGGCCGTCTGCTTTGCGGTGCTGAGCCAGGCCGGCTACACGCTCAATCCCGCGCTGCTCTACCAGTACGAGGAAGCCGACCACTTCCGGGTCTATCCCTTCGAGCGCAACCCGTCGCCGAGCGCCAATGCCCATATCCTGGACGCCCTCCATTACTGCGACCCCCGTGAGCGGGCACCGCGCGTGGCCAAGATCATCCGGTTCCTGACCGAGACGCGCCAGCCCGGCGGGTTCTGGTTTGATAAGTGGCATGTCAGTCCTTACTACACGACGAGCCATGTGGTGCTGGCCGCCCAGGACTGGGCACCTGACCTGGTCGCGCCCGCCATCGACTGGTTGCTGGCCGGGCAGCGGCCGAACGGCAGTTGGGGCTACTATGCTCCCACGCTGGAAGAGACGGCCTACGGCGTGCTGGCCCTGGCGGTATGGCAGCGGGCCGGGCATTCTGTCCCCGCCGAGGCCCTGGCGCGGGGCGTGGCCTACTTGCACGAACATTACACCTGGGACGAGGCCGCCTACCCGCCGCTGTGGATCGCCAAGACGCTCCACGTCCCACTCTTAATTACGCAGGCCGGAGTATTAGCGGCCCTGCTGGCCGCGGAATGCCCGGACTGAGTCCTGCGTCCGTCATCCTGGTCCTTCTGAGCCGTGTGTCACGGCAGAATTGTCATTCTGAGCGCAGCGAAGAATCTCCGTCTCGTTGGGATACAAGACGAGACTCTTCGCTGCGCTCAGAGTGACAATGCCTGGGTGATGGGCGGCTCAGGCTCCGCCCGGCACGCGGCAGATCGTCACGCCGAACAGCCCGACCGGCTCCAGCGCCGAACGCACCACCGCGAAGCCCGCGGCGCGGGCCAGGCCCTCGACCTCCGCCAACGACCGGCAACCCATCACCCAGGGCCGCCCCTCGCGGTTGACCAGCACATTGGCGATGAACTCCAACTGCGGGTGGCGCACCTGCGTCGTGAACAGGAAGCGCCCGCCCGGCGGCAAGACGGCCCGGATGCCGGCCATCGAGCGCCGGATCAGATCCGTGTCATTGAACAGTTCATACACGCCCGAAGCCACCACCACCTGCGGCGACGGATCAACCGTCGCCAGCGAGCGTGCGTCGGTCGCGTCGCCCAGTTCGTAGCGCACGTTGGGCAGGCCCAGCGCCGCGGCGCGCGCCCGGCCCACGGCCAGGCCGCGCGGATCCAGGTCGCGGCAGATGATCTGCAAGGCCCCCGGCCCCAGGTCCGTGCTCGCCTGTAGCTCGTGGGCCAGTTCGAGCAGGTAGCGACCGGGCCCGGCGGCCACGTCGAGCACCACCACCGGCCGGGCCTGCCGCGCCACGGCGGCCACTTCGAGCCGCAGCAGGCGCTGCAATAGCGCCTTGCGGGCGCGGATCGCCCGCCAGCCCACGGCGTTCAGATAGACCCAATCGAACAGTTTGCCGATGAGCCGGCGGCCCTGCGGCCGGTTCTCATACACATAGTCGAGCATCTCGCCCGAATCAAAGCCCG
>DASSGZ010000584.1:0-2750 GCA_035693165.1 Chloroflexia bacterium
AACAGCAGCGCAACTACAGCGACAACTTCACGACCGTCGATACGCAGACCGGCAACGGGGTCTTCCCGCCGGGCGACACCCACGTCAGCGGCGACTTCGCCCCGCACACCTTCCCGGCGGACACGACCTTCATCCGTGTGCAGTTCCAACTGACCAGCAACGAGGTCGAGTGCAACCCCGATCCCTACTCGCCGCTGATCGAGCCGTGCGTGGTGGGCGCCCCGACCCGGACGCCGCGGGCCACGGCCACGCGCACCCCCGCGCGGACGGCGACGGCCACGCGCACCCCCGCGCGGACGGCCACGGCCACCCGCACGCCGGGCCAGGCCACGGCCACGCGCACGCCGGTGACATGCAGCGTCTGCAACGTCTACGTGCCCGACGTGAACATCGCCTGCAATCCCGACGGCACGGTGCACTGGACGGCGATGATCCGCAACAACGCCAGTTGCACGGTGAGCTCGCCCTGGAAGGTCGAGTTGCAGGTGCAGAAGAACTATGGCCGCTTCACCACGGTGCTGACCCAGACCGGCAGCGGCGTCTTCCCGCCGGACGACACGCTCATCGACGGCGACTTCTGCTACGCGGCCCCGGCCAACGCCACCAACCTGCGCGTCCGCTTCACGCTGACCAGCAGCGAACGGGCCTGCAACCCCGACCCCACCTCGCAGATGATCGCGCCCTGCGTGCCGGACGACCCCTGCCCGGTGCCCTGACCGGGCCGGGCGGGCAGCAGCCATAGGACAGAGGGGATCCGGTTCGCCGGGTCCCCTCTGTCCCACTTCAGCCCTTCAACTAGCCCTTGTCACTCTGAGCGCAGCGAAGAGTCTCGTCTCGTTGGGGATCAAGACGAGATGCTGAATGGCGTTCAACATGATAAGTAGCGCAGCGATGGGCTAGCGGTCGGGCGGGGGCGCGGTGCCGAGCAGGCGCAGGATGTCGCGCGCTAATTGCTCGGGCCAGGGGCGGGCGTAACGGGCGGCGCCGGCCCGGCAGGTGCGCCAGCCTAGCTCCGCCGCCCGCGCCATGGCGGCCTCCACGCCGGTGAGGCCGGGGCCGGGGATGCAGCGCTCCAACTGCGCCAACCGCTCCGGCGGCAGCCCGGCTTCGAGGCCCACTGCTGCTTCCGAGGCCCGCCAGCGCGCGGTGGCCCCGCCCTCCAGGCGCAACAAAGCGCTCAGCAGGTTGAGCACGAGGCTGTGGTAGTCCTGGCGCGCGCCCCAGGCTTGCCCCCGGCGCACCCGGCCCAGCGTGCGCAGAATGTAGTACCAGAAGTCGCCGCAGACGCTCACGAACGTGGCGCCGGGGTCCACCGGGTCCAGCGGCTGCCCGACCAGCGTTTGCGCGATCGCCGCCAGCCGCCCGCCGGTCGCGTCGTAGAGCACCATCGCCTCCACCGACCGCGGCGCGTTGGGCCAGGCGCGCATCTGCTCCAGGGCCGACTCGGCGTGGAAGGCGAAATCGACGCGCAACGGGATGGGGTTGGCGGCGTACACCGTCCAGGGGTGGCCCACGCCGCCGATGTAGGCCAGCAGGAGGGGGCCGAACTGCCCGGCCCA
The DNA here is from genome assembly GCA_035693165.1 of Chloroflexia bacterium. GTDB lineage: Bacteria > Chloroflexota > Chloroflexia > QHBQ01 > JAICKM01 > JAICKM01. Next base: position 1,560 of record DASSGZ010000584.1, read on the forward strand.
GGCGATCCAGTCGCGCTCGAAGGCGGGCAGGCCGGCGTCGCGCAGGAACAGGGCCACATCCAGGTCGGACCAGGCGTCGGCCCGACCCTCGCTGCTGGAGCCGTAGTCCACCAGGCCCACAATGCGCGAGTCCTGCCGCGCCGTGGCAATGAGGCGCGCCCGGATCGCTGCGCGCAGAGCCGGGGCGTCCGGCGGCGGGGCGCCCGGCGCGCTCATTCTTCGAGCGCGCGCAGCTTGGCCGCCTGGACGATGCCGTTGACCACCGGGTCGGCGAAGAAGGCGGCGAGGGCGGGCGCGGCCACGCCCTGCTGGGCCAGGCTCTTGCGCAGGGCGGAGATGCGCGACCAGCCCGGCGCCGGGCTGAGCAACTCCTTGCGCAGGGCGCGCGCCTGGTCCAGCGCGGCATCGTCGTCGATGGCGGCGACCAGGGCGGCGAAGGCGGGCCGCACCTGCGCGGTGAGGTCGGCGGCGGGCGGCGTGACCGGCGGGGGCGTGGCGGGCTGGTCCGCGGTGGTGTTGATGGTGAGGTTGCCCTGGCCGCTGCTGGAACCGATGGTCTGGTCGCCGCTCGCCACGGGGGCGTTGAACACGGCGGGGCCGAGGAACTCGAAGCCGCCATGGTTGGTGATCGTGCGCTGGTCGGTGATGTCACCGCCCACGGCGACCGGGCCGCCCCCGGCGTCGATGCTGCCCACCTGGATCGCGGGCGTGGCGGGCGTGGTCGGGGCCGGGGTGGTGGGTTGCATGGCCTGCCCCGGCACGGCCCAAAGGTAGCCGTTGTCGGCGTCTTGCAGGAACAGCACGGGGATGCCCCAATCGGCGCGCAGGTTCTGCGTGGTCAGGCGCAGCGTCTTGCGCGCCTCGCTCACGGCGGCGTCGATGGGCACATTGCGCGCCAGGCTGGTGTAGAAGGTGCGGCTGAAGGCCACGGCGCTGGCGTCGGGCACATCGGCCTGCATGGCGACCACGGCGGGCAGCCCGGCGGCGATCAGCGTGGGGGCCACGGGCAGGGGCGCGGGGCCGGGCACCAGCGCGGGCAGTGGCGGCCCGCCCGCCGGAACCGCCCCGCCGCGCGTGGTTTCGTCCGCCGCCACATCCGGGCCTGCGGGCGCAACGGGCGTGGCCGTGGCGGGGGCGGGCGGAGTAGCTGCGGTCGCCCCGGCGGGCGCTGCGGGCGCGGCAGCGGGCGCG
>DASSGZ010000585.1:0-6300 GCA_035693165.1 Chloroflexia bacterium
GCCCGGCGCGGCGCCCGGCGGTGTAGGCCAGCAGTCCGGCCAGCACCACCACCGCCGCCGACCCCAGCAGTTCGGGCACCGTGGCGAGCCCGGCGAGGGCCAGGACGCCGAGCGCCGCCCAGAGCACGCCCCCCACTTGCGCGGCCCAATCCTGCGCAGCGGGCGCGGTATCGGGGCGCGGCAGCAGTCCGGCCAGCAGCAAGAGCGCGACCGGGGCCAGCGCCGCGCCGGTCCAGGCGATCTGGCCGGCCAGGCCCGACGCCACCAGGATGGCGTAGGCGATCAGCGGCACGGCATACCGCGCCAGGTCACGCGCCGGCAACGGGCCGTCGCTCGCCGGCCGCAACAGCAGCGCGGCCCCGCCCCACAGCCCCAGCACACCCGCGCGCGGAATCTCCGGCAACAGCACCACCGCGATCAGCAGCGCCAGCAGGCTGATCTGCCAGACCTGCACATCCCCGGCGGCCAGGCGGCGGCGCAACGGGGGCCGGGACACCGGGGCGGTCATATGCCCGACCTTCCGTGGATCACGCCCAAGCTCAGCTAACCTGGTCTTCCGTCATGCCGAATTTGCGCTTGCGCCGGCTGTAGTCCAGCAGCGCCTGGTAGAAGACATCTTTATCAAAGTCGGGCCAGTAGGCCGGGGTGAACCAGTATTCGGCGTAGGCCGCCTGCCAGATCAGGTAGTTGCTCAGGCGCTGCTCCCCGGCGGTGCGGATAATCAGGTCGGGATCGGGGATGTCGGCGGTGTAAAGATGCCGGCTGATCGTCTCCTCGTCGACGGCGTCGGGCGGAATCCCTGCGCGGACGATGCGGCGCACCGCTTCGACGATCTCGGCCCGGCCCCCGTAGTTAAAGGCCACGCTGAGGATGAGGCGATTGTTGTGGCGGGTAAAGTCGAGCGCCCCGTTGATGGCATCGGCCAGGTCTTGCGGCACGCCTTCCATGCTGCCCAGGTGGCGCAGTTGGACGCCGTTGCGGTCCAACTCCGGCGTCTCGCGCTCGATCACCTCGGCCAGGATGCGCAACAGCCCCTGGACCTCGGAGTCCGGGCGGCTCCAGTTCTCGGTCGAGAAGGCATAGAGGGTCAGGTAGCCCACCTCTTGCTCGACCGCCGCCTGGACGATATTGCGGATATTCTCCGTGCCGGCGCGATGGCCGGCCAGCCGCGGCAGGCCGCGCTGCTTGGCCCAGCGCCCATTGCCGTCCATAATCATGGCGACATGGCGGGGCACGGGACTTATCCGGGGGCGCTCGTCGCTCATCCCCCTAGACCTCCATGACTTCGGCTTCTTTCGCGTCGCCGACATGCTCGGCGTCACGAATATAACGGTCGACGAGGGTCTGTAATTTCTCCGTAGCGCGCTTGTGTTCGTCCTCGGCGATCAGTTTCTCGTCTTCCAGTTCCTTGAGGTCGTTCAGGGCATGGCGGCGGATATTGCGGATCGCCACGCGGCAGTCCTCGACGTGCTGCTTGATCAGCTTGACGAACTCGCGGCGGCGCTGCTCGGTCAACTGCGGCACGGCGATGCGGATCACCTTGCCGTCGTTCGACGGGTTAAAGCCGAGTTCCGCCTTCTGAATCGCCTTCTCAATCGGCCCGATCATGTTCTTTTCCCACGGGCTGATCATCAAAAGGCGGGCTTCCGGCGCGGTGATCCCGGCCACCTGGTTGAGCGGGGTGGGCACGCCGTAATACTCGACCATGACGCGCTCGACCAGCGCCGGGGTGGCGCGCCCGGTGCGGATGGTCAGCAGTTCGCGCCGCAAGGCATCAATGGCCTTTTGCATGTGGACTTCAGCGTCCTTCATCACATCGTCAGTCATTGCCGTCTCCTCCGATGAGAGTGGTAGCCACCGGCCCGACAAAGGTGCCGAGGTGTTCGCCGCTGGCGGCCCGGCGGATATTGCCCGGCTCTTGCAGGTTGAACACAATCAGCGGGATCTTGTTATCCATACAGAGCGCCAGGGCCGTGGAGTCCATAATGCGCAAGTTTTTCTCCAACGCATGCCGGTAGTCCAGGGTAAAATAGCGCCGCGCCGCCGGATCGAGTCGCGGGTCAGCGTCATACACGCCGTCGACGGCATTCTTCGCCATCAGGATGGCCTGGCACCCCAGTTCGAGCGCGCGCAAGGCCGCGGCACTGTCCGTGGTGAAATAGGGGTTGCCCGTCCCGCCGGCCAGCAGCACCACGCGCCCCTTCTCCATGTGGCGTAAGGCCCGGCGCCGGATGTAGGGTTCGGCGACCTCCTGGATGGTAATGGCCGACTGGACGCGCGTCTGCACGTCGATCTTCTCCAGGGCATCTTGCAGGGCCAGCGCGTTCAGGACGGTCGCCAGCATGCCCATATAATCGCCGGTGGAGCGGTCCATGCCTTTGGAGGACGCTTCGAGACCCCGCCAGATATTCCCGCCGCCGACGACAATCGAGATCTGCACGCCCTGTGCCACCACATCCCGCACCTGGGCCGCGATGCTGCCGACGACGAGGGGATCGATGCCGTAGGGCAGACTCCCCATGAGCGCCTCCCCGCTCAATTTGAGCAGCACGCGGCGATAGGGCCGGCTGAAGTCCGCCGGCCAGGCACAGGTGGCGCTCTCCGCGCGGGCAATGGAATCGGTCATAAGCGGGCTCCCTCCTGGAGGTGATATACAAAAGGGCGGGTCCGGTGAGACCCGCCCTGTCCATTCTGAATTACCCGGCGGTGGAGCCGTTGCCGCCGCCCTGGGCCGCGCCCGGCGCGGGCGCGCCCACCTCGAAGCGCACAAACCGGCGCACCTGGATGTTCTCGCCAAGCTTGCTGACGGCCTCGTGGATCAACTGCTCGATGGTCAGCTTCGGATCGCGGATGAACGCCTGCTTGAGCAGCGTCTGCTCCTCCACGCCCTCTGCGCCGTCGGGCGCCTCCTCGGCGCGCACATAGCGCGGCGACATCGCGGCCACCTGCATGGCGATATCGTGGGCCAGCTTGCGGAAGTCCTCCGTGCGGGCCACGAAGTCGGTCTCGCAGTTCAACTCGACCATGGCGCCGATGCGGCCCCCGGCATGGATATAGGTATCGATGATGCCCTGGTTGGCCTCGCGCTCCAGCTTCTTGGCAAGCTGCATGGCGCCCTTCTCGCGCAGGATCACCACGGCGCGCTCGAAGTTGCCGTTGGCCTCTTGCAGGGCCTTCTTGCAATCCATCACGCCGGCGCCGGTCTTCTCGCGCAGCTCTTTCACAGTCGTGGACGAAATCTCCACAGTGGTGTACCTCCTACTCAGGCCGGCGGCTTCCTGCCGCCGGCGCATATCTCGACAATCAGGCCCTGTCCGCCGGACCATCCGGCACACAGTAATCAGCCGCCAGGGCACCGTCAGCGATCAGAGATCGGCGGCTGACTCTGGCGGCTGTGGGGTTGGTTATTCTTCGTCGGGCTCGAACACGCCACCCTGGACAGCGCCGGCGTATTCCATCTCCTGGGCCACTTCGGCATCGGCGCGCGCACTCTCGCGGCGGGCCAGGCCTTCGTTGGCGGCGTCGGCGATCTTCGACGTGACGATGCGGACCGCGCGGATCGCGTCGTCGTTCGAGGGGATCACGTAATCGACCTCGTCGGGATCACAGTTCGTGTCCACCATGGCGATGACCGGGATGCCCAGCTTGATCGCTTCGGTGATGGCGATGCGCTCGCGGTGCGGGTCGACGATGAAGACGGCCGCCGGCAGATCGCGCATATCCTTGATCCCGCCCAGCGTCTCGTTCAGCTTGGCGATCTCCTCGGTCAGCTTGCTCGACTCGGCCTTGGGCAGCAGATCGAACTCGCCGCGGTCGCGGCGGGCTTCCAAGTCGTGCAGATAGCGCAGGCGCGCGCGCATGGTCACGAAGTTGGTGAGCATGCCGCCCAGCCAGCGCTTGTTGACAAAGAACATGCCCGAGCGCTCGGCTTCCTCGCGCACGGTGTCCTGGGCCTGCTTCTTGGTGCCGACGAAGATAATCTTGCCGCCGTTGGCGACGGTGTCGGCCACGAAGCGCATCGCCTGCTGCAAGCCCTGTACGGTCTGCTGCAGATCGATAATGTGGATCCCGTTGCGCTCCGTGAAAATATAGGGGCGCATCTTGGGGTTCCAGCGCTTGGTCTGATGCCCAAAATGGACACCGGCTTCGAGCAGCCCCTTCATCGAGATGCCATAATTGCCGTCGCGGGTCTGCGTTTCGCGGGGCGCGCGCTCGACCGGGGCGGGAGGCGGTGCCGGGGCCGTGGGATTCTCTACGACATTAACCAATGTTATTCTTATCCTCCTAGTATCGTTAGGCTGCGTCCGCGCTCGTCATTCCGCGCCGGAACTCCCGTTCGCCTGAGCGAACGCGAAGCACGACCGGCGCAGTCGAAGCGCGTGCATAATAAAACAAATCCGGCGCGCACACACGCGGCGCGCCAACAGTAAGTATATCATAAATGGGGCCACCGCTGCAACCTGTGTGCAACCAGGGATCGCATACCGGCCGCCCATGACCGATTGGCGCCGGCGACAAAAAAGAGGCCCCTTTCGGGGCCTCTATCATTGGTAGCGGAGGCAGGATTCGAACCTGCGACCTTTGGGTTATGAGCCCAACGAGCTGCCACTGCTCCACTCCGCGTCGCTGTTGGTTTATTATACCCGATCGGTCGCGCGATGTCAAGCTTTGGCGGATCGATTCGGGCAGCGTCAGCGGGCGGGGCCGGCAAAGAGAGCCAGCCAGCGGTCCCAGTTGCGGCCCGTGGCGGCGCCCGGCACCGAGGCGACCGCACTGGCTGAGACCGGGGCGGCTTGTGCAGCGGCCATATCGCTGTCGGGCGCGGTGATCGTGGTTTCGCCGGGGGGCAGGACGGGCAGGATCACCTGCTCATCGGGCCGGCGCATGTTCAGGTCGGTGCGGGCGCGGAGTTCGGCGTAGGCGTCCGACTGGTAATATTGCAGATCGCGCTGCAGCTTGCGATTCTCCGCCGCGATGCGCTCGTTCTCCTGCCGCGCGGCTTCGGCCTGCCCGGCCAGGTGTTGCGCCTGGACCACCTCGCGGGCAAAGCTATAGCCAAAGCCCAGGCCGATCAGCACCACGAGAATCATCAGCAACTGGGCGCCGAGGTTACGACGGGCGGAACGCATAAGCTGCTCCCGGATAAGCCACGCGGGCGACGGATACCGGCGAAATGTGACCCCATTATAGCACACCTCGTGTGTTATGTTAAGAGGTTTGCGGGCCGATTTTAGGGCAAAAAGAACGGGCGCACCCGCAGGTGCGCCCGCCGTATTGCCGGGATGATCAGGGCTTCTGGACCGTCACGCCCGACCCTTCGGGGTTGGTCGTGGTGCTCTTGCCGGTGCCGCGCTTGTAGACATCGCGCCACGGCACGTAGCGGCTGAAGAACTTGTCCTTGCGCAGCACCTTGCCGGTGGCCTTGTCGGTGATGACGCGGTAGACGGTCACGTCAAGGCCATCCTTGGCGTGCTCCACCTGGACGACCTTGCCCGCGGGCAGCGTCGGGTCGTTCTCGTAGATCGCGGCGCCATGCGGCTTGCGGTTGGCCGTATAGGGGCCGTCGAAGCTCACGGTAAACGGCTGCTGGGCCGCGCTGTAGATCGAGACCGTGACCGTGCCGGCCTTGTTGTCGATGGCGGTGCGCATGAGGATCGGCGCGGGCAGGTTGTTCCGCCAGCGCAGGTCCACGCCCTCGTCCGAGAAGACGGTGGCGTCGAAGCCCACCGGCGGCTCGTACCACGAGACGCGATAGCTGTGCGGGTGGCGCTCGATGATGTCGAACCCGGAGTTGAAGGCCGCGCGGAAGACCGTGCTGGCGACCTGGCAGATGCCGCCGCCGATACCTTCGATGGTCCGCCCGTTGTAGATGATCAGCGCCTGGACGAAGCCGGCCTTTTCGGTGTCGTCGCCGAGGCTACGGTTAAAGGAGAACACGCCGCCCGCGGGCACGGTCACGCCGTCGAGTTTCTTGGCGGCCAGCACAATGTTTTTCGTGCGCGCCGCGCTCGATCCCTTGTAAGTTGTCTGCCCCTGGGCGACCAGTTGCCAGCCGTCGGGCACAGTCACGCCGCCCTGCGGGGCGGGCGTGGCGGTGGGGGGCGCCACCGGCGCGGCGACGGGCTGCAACGCCGCGGCGGGCACGCCATGCGTCGCCAGCCAATCCTTGCCCACAGCTTCGACCTGCACCTGGTGCCCGGCGGGCCGCGCGCCCGACCAGGAGAGCTTGCCCGCGCTGAAGTACTGGACCATCGCGCCGTTCTCCAGCACCTCGTCGGTCAGCGGCGCGCCGAACGAGGC
>DASSGZ010000586.1:0-12859 GCA_035693165.1 Chloroflexia bacterium
GCCAGGCTTTGCCCCAGCGTCGGCGCCGGTTCGTCCACCAGGAAGCCGGGGTCGCGGGTGGCGATCTCCAGGATGTGCCCGTCGGGGTCGTTGAAGTAGATCGAGCGGAAATACTTGCGGTCGAGGACCGGCGTCACCCGCAGCCCCGCCGCCACCAGCCGCTCGCGCCACTGCGCCTGCTCGGCCTCGTCCTCCACGCAGAGCGCGAAGTGGTGCGTCTGCCCCTGGCCGATGCGCACCTCGCGCATGGCGCCGTGCGGGTAGGCAAAGTAGGTGATCAGCGTGCCCGGCGCGCCTTCGTCCACGCCGAAGTACCAGTGCGGGATGCTCACGTCGTCGTAGTTGACCGTCTTCTTGACCACGCGCATCCCCAGGAGTTCGGTGTAAAAAGCCGCTGTGCGCTTGATGTCGCTGCATATCGCGCTGATATGGTGCAGCCCGCTCAGGCGCATGTCCTCGGTCACGCGGGCCACCGGCTCCGGCCAGGTCTGCGCGCGGATCGCCGCCTCGTCGCGGCCCTTGCCGGTCTGGTCGGGATGCGGCAGTTTGACCTCGCTGCCCAGCGCGTCCTCGTCCTCGTCGGCGGCCATGCCCGGCCAGCGCGTGGCGATCTCCAGGCGGCAGCCGTCGGGGTCGCGGAAGTAGATCGAGTAAAAGTAGCCCCGGTCGTACGGCCCCTGCACGGCGATGCCCTGGTCGTGCAGGTAGCGCTTCCACTTCAACTGCGCGTTGGTGCTCTCGACAATCAGCGCAAAGTGATGCGTGCCGCCGATCCCCGGTTGCCCCTTCCCGGCATCGGGCCACTCGAAGAAGGTCACCAGCGTGCCCGGCGTGCCCACCGCGTCACCGAAATAGAGGTGGTACGTCGTGGGCCGGTCGAAGTTGACCGTCTGCTTCACCATCTGCATACCGAGCACGCCCACGTAGAAATTGGCCGTCCGTTGCGCATCCGCACAAACCAGTGTAATATGATGAATGCCCTGGATCTCCATGCACGCCTCCCCTGCGGCCTACCGTGCTCCCATTATAGCACAAATGTGCCGGTAACGAGTGGTCAGTGGTCAGTGGTCAGAGGACCAGGGCCACGCGATGAATCGCGACGTACGCGTTTAGCGCACGCTTGTTCCCGGCGGTACGGAGATGGGCCGTTGTACCAGTAGCGGCCTACCGCAATATTGCGGTGTAGGGGCCGGTTTCAGACCGGCCTTGCCGCCCCGGATACCTTTTAACACCCGCGTAACGCGCCGCTAATATCCAGGTGGCACACTATTTGTTAGCAAACGATGTAGGGGGACTGGGCCGGGTGCGACGGGGCGCCGGCCCAGAGGAGACTGTGACCCGCAGTCGGAAAGCACACTATGATCCGGTTATCGTCCAGCGAACGGACCCGCACGCTGCGTAGTGTGGCCCTGCTCATTACCGCCGTGGGCTGGAACGCGTTCATCCTCTACATGCTCTACACCGCCGTGCGCGATGGCGTGCTGGTCTCGTGGGTCGGGCTGAGCCTGCTGCCGCTGCTGATCGCCGGGGTCGTGCTGTTCCACTACGCGCTGGGCGTGGCGGGCGCGGCGTTGTACGCGGCGCTGCGGCTGGGCCAGCCCCAGGTCGAGATCTCCGCCGCCGATCTGCCGGGCGGCGCCGAGTTTGCCTTCACCTATCGGCGTGATTTCCGCCGCGCCGGCACCTTGCACGGCCTGTGCACCCGGCTGGTCCGCGAGGAGGTGCTGCGCGCGCCCAACGGCTTGCGGACGAACACGGTGGTCCGCGAGGAGGAGATCGCGGCGTATCAGCGGCGGGCCGAGCAGTACCGCGCCGGCGAGACCCTGGTCGAGCATCGCGTCCTGGCCGTGCCCCCCACCGGGCGCCCCACGCTGCGCGACCGGGCCGTGGCGATTGTCTGGTTTATCGAAGTCCAACTCGACCTGGGCGACGGCCCGCTGCCCGCCGAGCGCTTCGAGATCACCGTGCTGCCGCCCGGCCAGGCCCTGGCCCCGCAGCCCACCCGCGCGGATCTGGCGCACCCCGAACCCGAGCATGAAGCGCCGCGTACCAGGCCGGTTTGAAACCGGCCTCTACACCGCAAATCGGGCCGCCGCTTCCCTATCCCGTCACCACGTAGCGGGGCGGTTTGAAACCGGCCCGCGTCCGTCTTTACGCGGCAACCGGCGTTCGTCCGTGCGTTTTGGTATAATGACCGGACAAGAGCGGGGAAAGCACAGGTTTGTGATTTTGTCATTCTGAGCGCAGCGAAGAATCTCCGTCTCGTTGGGTCAGAGCCGAGAGGCTTGCCGTGGCGCTCGCACCCTGCCCCGACCGCAGCCGGATAGCGGCCAGGGCCGCAGCACGCCTTTACCCTTACGAGACAAGACTCTTCGCTGCGCTCAGGGTGACAAGATCCCAAACATAGAGGGGGAACGTGGGCGAGTGACAAACGGCGCACGGGCGGCGCAGGCGGCGCGATGGCAGGGCGTGTATCTGGCGCTCTACGCGGGCTATGTGCTGCTGGGCCTGGTGATGCGCTGGAACGGCTGGATCCACTACGACCACATCTGGTTCGTGGACGCCGCGCGGCACATCCTCGACGGCTCCTGGCGCATCTACGACTTTAAGGGCACGCCCTCGATTGCCCCGCCCGACGGCCTCGCCTACTCCTACTCCCCGCTGCCCGCCCTGCTCATGGCCCCCTTCGTCGCCCTGGCCGACGCCCTGCGCGATACCCCTCTGGCCGCGAGCGTCGGCGGCGGGGATCAACTGGCCTACCGGCTCATCGTCGTGCCGCTGCTGCTGGCCGACGTGCTGGCGATGGAGCAATTGCGGCGGCTGGTCCGCGACTGGCGGCCCACCGTAGACGAGACGGCGCTCTTCCTGGGCATCCTGCCCACGCTGCTGGTCACGGGCTTCCTGCAAGTCTCCGCCTACCGCGACCACCAGGAGGGGCTGGTGCTGCTGTTCCTGCTCACCACCCTGCGCGTGACCCCGCGCCACGTGGCCTGGGGCGGCGTCTGCGCCGGGCTGACCCTGGCCGCCAAGCAAACCTCCGTGCTCGAACTGTTGCCCATCGGCGCCGTGCTGCTGTTGGGCGGCCTGCGGCGGCGCGAGGGCCTGCGACCGGGCGCGGCGTTCGTCTGGGCCGGGCTGGCGGCGGCGGTGTTCGGCGCGTTCATGCTGCCGCCGCTGCTCGCCGGGCCGGATGCCGTCGTCTACGCCTTCCTGACCCAGGAGCAGCGCCGCGTGCTCACCGGCCAGGGTCTGCCGGTCTGGATCGACAGCGCGCTGGCCGGCACGCTGGGCGCCGGCTCCGCGACCTACGCGCTCTGGCACGACCGGCTGCTGCGCTACAGCAACGTGGCCCTGGTGGGGGCCGCCACGGCGCTCATGGCGGCGGCCTTCTGGTGGAGCGCGCGCCGGGACCGGCCTATCGGGCTGGTGGACAGCCGCCTGCTGGCCCTGGTCGCGCTGGGCGGCGTGCTGCAAATCGTGCTCGCCAAGTGGGTCACGGGCCACTACTACCAGTTGCCGCTGGCGCTGGTGCTGCTCTGGGACACCGTGCGCGTGGCGCCGCGCTGGCCGCTGGTGGGCTGGGCGGGCACCTTCGGCTTCCGGGCCATCACCGTCGCGGTGGACCTGCCCGCCGTGCCCCAGATCAAGGACGGGCTGTTGTTCGCTTTGTTCGCGGCGCTGGCCGGCGCCGTGCTCGTCGCCGCGTGCCGCCCGGAGCCGGCGCCCGCCCGCGCCGCCCCGGCTACAACTCCGACGTGGGTGGCGGTGTGATGCCCGCGCCGGGCACCGGCGGCGGCGGCAATAACTCTTGCTTATCGTAGAGGCCGTCGGCCAGCCCCAGGTCCATGCACTCGCGCGCCGTCAGGAAGCGGTCGCGGCCCGAATAGATAAACTCCAGCCACCAGGTGGAGTCGTGCTTGCCGGTGCGCTGGGCAAACAGGTTGGCGACCAGGTTCTTGTAGTGGTCGGCCAGCACGGCGTAGTCGGTGAAGATGCGCTGGTCGCTCCCGGCGATGAACCACTGCGGGCTGTGCAGCATCAGCGTGGAGTACGACCCCATCAGCCGCCGGTCGCCTGCCTGGAAGACGATGGCGCCCATCGAATACGCGAATCCGGTCACCACCGTGTTGATCGTGACCCCGTAATCGGCCCGCGTCTTGTAGATCATCTCCATGATGGCGATGCCCGACCCCACCGAGCCGCCGCCGGAGTTGATGTAGATCGTGATCGGCGAACTGGGGTCCGCGCGCCGGGCAATCGCCATGAGCAACAGGCTCTCGCTGAACCGCTGGGCCGACTGGTCGTCGATGTCGCCCAGGAAGTAATAGCCGGCGATTTCCAACTCGCGGCGCTGGCGCATGCTGTTGAGTACCAACTGATCGAGGTCCATAAGCGGCGTGGCCTCCTTGCGTGGGGCGGGCGGGTGGCAGCGTTGCCCCCACATCGGGTATAAAACTATTCTAGCAGGTAGCCCGCTTGCGCGCAACGCGGCGGCATCCGGGTGGGGAGCAACCTAACCCCCTGCCCCCTTCCCGCCGCGGGAAGGGGGGAATCGCTAGCGCGATGAAAAGTCCCTCCCCTCCCCGCGGCGGGGAGGGGCCGGGGGAGAGGTTGGCCCCGCGCCGCTGACCCTTGCCGCGGCGCGGGCACACGACAAATCGAATTGACGAGATGAGATAGGAGCCTTACATGAAATTGCGGATACTGATCGGATTGCTGCTGGCCGTGGGCCTGCTGGCCGGGTGCGGCGAGGCCGCGCCCACTGCCTCGCCCGTCCCGCCCACCCCCGCCCCGGCCGCCGGTGGCGGCGGCGCCAACGGGCCGGAGCATATCACAGTCCAGCATATCCTGATCGGTTTCCAGGGCAGCGTGCCCGGTAAGACCATCACGCGCACCCAGGACCAGGCCAAAACACTGGCCTATCAACTGCTCGACAAAGCCAAGAGCGGCGCCGACTTCGACCAACTGGTGCGCGACAACACCGACGACTCGCCGCCCGGCATCTACTCGATGTCGAACCTTGGCGTGCCCCCGGCGGACGGCGAGTACCCGCGCGAGGGCATGGTGCCCGCCTTCGGCAACGTCGGCTTTGCCCTCAACGTGGGCGAGATCGGCATCGCCGACTTCGACCCGCCGCCCAGCCCCTTCGGCTGGCATATCATCAAGCGCCTGAAGTAGCCGCCGGGCTCGCCTGCCGCGCTGCCCCCTGGGGACCGGATCGCCTGATCCGATCCCCGGCTTACGTCTTGCATCTTTCGATAGAGATCGTCTCCGCCCAAGGGTTCTCCCCGGTTTGTATCCACGGGTCGTCGCGCCTTGCGGGCCGGTAAGCTACACTGGAAGGTAATAGGTCACAGAAGTTGCGACACGTAGATCGCTGCCCGGCACGCGACGGGGCGCAACGAGACAGGGGACCGGCGGGGCCATGATTACACTGCTACTGGTGGACGACGATGCGGCCATCCGGCGCACGCTCGGCATCCGGCTCGGGCTGGAACCCGACCTGGTGATCGCCGGGGAGGCCGACACCGGCGCGGCGGCCCTCGCGCTGGCCGAGTCGCTCCGGCCCGCCGTCGTGTTGATGGATGTGCAGATGGTGGGCATGGACGGCATCACCACCGCCGAACTGATCCGGGCGCGGGTGCCGGCCACGCGCGTGGTCATGTTGACGCTGTACGACGAAACGCCGCTGTCGGACCGCGCCCGCGCGGCGGGGGCGAGCGCCTTCGTCGCCAAGCATGAGCGGGTCGATGTGTTGCTGGCCGCCATCCGGCAGGCCGCGGGCGAGGCCGGGGCGGCCCCGCTGGACTGACGAACCGCCGCACCCAGGCGGCGCTTTTGCGGAAGGATACGAGCTATCATGTCGCGACCGTTGACCATCGGCATTGTCGGGGGCGCCTTCCCCGTGGCGATGTTCCGCTACGATCAACAAATCGGGACCCGCCCCGGCGACACCGGCGATGACCCGGCGGCGCCGCACCTGGTCGGCGGGCGCGCGCCCTTCCAGCAATACCTGCGCTACCTGCAATGGCAGCACCTGGGCGCCTGGGAAGAACTGGCCTTCGAGATCGAGCAGGAATGCGGCGCCGTGGCCGCGGCGGGCGCCGATTTTGCCATCCTGGCCCCGCCCGGCCTCTACGAAGTGCTGCCTCTGGTCCATAGCCCCCTGCCCATTTACCACATCCTCGACGCCGTGGCCGACTATGCCCAGGCCCACGACCTGCCGCGCCTGGCCCTGGCCGGCCCCCGGCTCACCGGGCAGGCGCGCTTCTACGGCAACGGCCTGCGCGAGCGCGGTGTGCCCGTCCTGCTGCCCACCGACGCCGAGCAGCGCACGCTTGACCGGCTCGTCTACACCCAGATCATCCGCGGTCGCGTCACCCCGGCCCTCGTCCGCGACTTTGCCGAGGTCGCCCGCAGCCTGGCCCGGCGCGGCGCCGCCGGCATCCTGCTCACCTGCGCCGAACTCGAACTGCTGGCCCGCGACCAGGCCCTGCCCTTGCCGGCCATCGACGGCACCCGCGTCCACCTCGACCTGGCCTGGGAGATCGCCACCGGCAAGCGCAGCCTCGTCGCGTCGTAGCCGTCAGCGGACGAGTGGTCAGTGGTCGGTGGTCAGTGATCAGAAGACGGCGAGCCGTGGGTCGGGCATAGCACGCTTCGATCAACGAGACGAGACTCTTCGCTGCGCTCAGAGTGACAATTCTTCACGTCACCGACCACTGACCACCCGTCGCCACGCAGCACTCAAATACTGTATAATAGAGGCATGATCGCCCCGCCCCCGGCGCCCGTGCCCGGCCCGCCGCCCACCCTGGCCGCATTGCGCGGCGCCTTGCAGCACTGGTTCGGGTTCCAGGATTTCCGCCCCGGCCAGGAGGCCGTCATTACCGCCGTCATGGGCGGGCAGGATACGCTGGCCCTCATGCCCACCGGCGCCGGCAAGTCGCTCTGCTACCAGTTGCCGGCTATGCTGCTGCCCGGCCTCACCCTGGTCATCTCCCCCCTGATCGCCCTGATGAAGGACCAGTACGACAGCCTGCCCAAACCGGTCTACGAGCGCAGCACCTTCATCAACAGCAGCCTCGACATCGGCGAGGTCGAGCGGCGCATGGCCGACGTGCTGGCGGGCAAAATCAAGCTGATCTACGCCGCGCCCGAGCGGTTGCGCCAGCAGCCCTTCGTCCACGCCCTGGCCCGCGCCGGGCTGGCCCTGCTGGTCATCGACGAGGCGCACTGCGTCAGCCTCTGGGGCCACGATTTCCGCCCCGATTACCTGTTCATCGGCAAGGTCTTGCCCGCGCTGGGCAACCCGCGCCTGCTGGGCATGACCGCCACGGCCACCGAGCGCGTACAACAGGAAATCGGCACCCAACTGGGCCGCCCGCTGCACATTGTCCAGACCAGCCCCTTCCGCCCCAACCTGTTCTACCAGGTCATGCATCTGAAACATCAAAAGGAAAAAACCGAGGCGCTGGTGCGCTTTTGCCGCGACCAGAAGGGGTCGGGCATCGTCTACGTGCGGTCCCGGCAGCAGGCCGAGGACCTGGCCTTTGCCCTGCGCAGCCGGGGCGTCAAGGCCGAACACTACCACGCCCGGCTCGACCCCGCCGAGCGCAGCGCCGTGCAGGAGCGCTGGATGCTCGACCGCACGCGGGTCATCGTGGCGACCATCGCCTTCGGCATGGGCATCGACAAGCAGAACGTGCGCTTCATCGTCCACTACAGCCCGCCCGACTCGGTGGAGAGCTACGCCCAGGAGAGCGGGCGCGCGGGCCGCGACGGGCGCCCCTCGATTTGCCTGATGCTCGCCACGCCCGGCGACCGCTCCAACCTCACCCGCTGGCTGCGCGAGGCCGCGTTCAATATCGACAAGCTGCGCACCATCTACGGGGCCGCGCGGCAGCAGGTGCGCGGCGTGGGCCGCCCCACGCTGGTCAACTTCGGCCAGATGTTGCAGGACACGGCGGTGAGCACCGGCCAGCCGCTGGACGAGACCGAACTCCGCGTCGGCATCGGCCTGATGGAGCGGGTGGACCTGCTGGTGCGCCACGCCGACGCCCCGGCGAACGTGGGCGTGCAGGTCCAGGGTGCCCTTCTGGCCGCGCCCGATCCGCTGTTCGACCGCTTCCTGGCCGCCTGCGACCTGCTGCCGGGCCGGCGCGCCGAGTTGCGCCTGAGCGAGATCGCCGCCGCTCTGGAGATGAGCCCGCTGGCCCTGGAGGCCGCGCTGCTGCGCTGGCGCGACGAGGACCGCATCGGGCTGCGCAGCGGCGGGCGCGAGCCGGTGATCGAGCGCCTGCCGCCGCCCGCCGACGTGGCCGGGCGCCTGAACGCCCTGCTGGCCGACTACGACAAGGCCCAACTGGCGCGCATCGACCAGCTTTTCGCCTACACCGGCACCGACGCCTGCCGCCACCAGACCCTGGCCCGCCACCTCGGCCACACCATCGACGCCTGCGGCGAAAGCTGCGACAACTGCAGGAGCGGCGCGGCCCGCCACGCCCGCGCCCCGCGCAGCGCCGCCGAGCAAGCCGCCGACCTGGAGGCCCTGCTGGCCCGCGCCCGCGAGGACCGCGTCCGCCTCAGCCGCCCGCCGCTGAGCCTCAAGCGCGCCCTCGTCATCATCGATTGCGTCGCCAGCCAGCCCTACGCCGTGACCAAAACGGCCCTGGCCCGCGTGCTCGGCGGGCGCGACAATGCGCCCTTCACGGCGGCCCAGGTGCGCGGCTACGGCGCCCTGACCGGCCAGGACCGCTTCGACCTGCCCAGGCAGATCGATGCCCTGGTCGATCTCGGCTACCTCGCGGCGGACACCAGCGGCGGCTCGCGCCTGATCACCCTGGGCAGCCTGGAGGCCGTCGGCACGCTGCCACCCGCCCCCACCCGCCGCCCGCCTCGCGACGACGGCGACGACGGCACCTGGGCCACCCCCGCGTTCCGTGCCCGCCCGGTCGCCCCGCCCGAAGACGAACCCATCGAGATCATCCCGGCGAGCCTGCCCGCGCTACCCGACAATCCCGCGCAAATCATGCTGGAGTGCATCGCCTCGCTACCCTTCCCCATGGGCCGCACCGGCGTCGCCAAGGTGCTGGCCGGGGCCGACAGCAGCCCGGTGGACGCCGACCGCTGCCGCCACTTCGGCGCGCTGTCGATGTGCGCGCGCACGGCCATCGGTCAGGAGTTGCTCAAGCTGGTCGAGGCGGGCTATCTGCGCCAGGACCTCGACGGCGAATTTCCCTTGCTGGCGCTGACCACGAAGGGCCGCGAGGAGGTGCCGCCGCCGGACCTGGTGCGCCTGGGCTACAAAGCGGGCAGCGGGCCCGACGCCGCGCGCCGCCGCCAGGAACGCGAGGAATGGCGGCGCGGCGCCTACGAAGCGGCCAGCCGCCTGGCGGCAAGCGTGACCGCGAACGCCATCGACTCGGCGGAGGTGGAGGATCGCTTCGAGCGGCTGCGGCTCTGGCGGCGCACCACGGCCCAGCGCGAGGGCGTGCCGCCCTTCATGATCTTCCACGACCGCGTGCTCGACGCCCTGGCCCGCACCCCCGTCGCCGGCCTGGACGACCTGCGCGCCATCCGCGGCATCGGCAGCATCGCCCTCGCCAAGCACGGCGCCGCCCTGCTGGAGATCCTCGCCCCCGCCCCCAGCGCGGATGAGGCCGAGCCACAAGAGTAGGGGCGGTCCGACGTGACCGCCCTGCCGAAGCGCGGACCCCGCCCACGCCCGCGTCACGCGGCGCGCACCATTTGGCATAATTTCTGTTATATGTCCTGTATAGGGGGCGCGCGGCCCGCGCAACGACCCGCCCCCGCCGCCCGGCGATCTGCCCGCGCCGGGGCCGCAACAGCCGCCGCGCGAGGTAGACTATGGCCGGCAGCGAACTGAACCAGGACGCGCAACTCGCCCCCATCCCCGAACCCGGCCCGGTGCCGGCGCCGGGCGCCACGCGGCGCACCCCGCGCTGGATCTGGGCCTGGGCGCTGCCCGTGGTCATCCTCGTGCTGCTCTACATGGCGCGGCGGGTGCTGGGGCCGTTCATCATCGCCGGGGTGCTGGCCTATATCTTCAGCATGGTCGTGGACCGGCTGCAGGAGCGGCTGCACTGGCCGCGCGGCCTCATCGTCACCCTGCTCTATATCGCCGTGCTGGCGCTCCTCGGTGCCGGCCTCTACTTCGGCGCTGAGGCGCTCTACATGCAAACCCGCGACCTGCTGCGCCGCGGGCCGAACCTCGTCGAGCAGGGCCTGCGCCAGATCATGGGCGACCAGCCCTACGACTTCGCGGGCGTCACCATCACGGCGGCGCTGCTCGCCGAGCGCATCAACGAAGGCGTGCGCGGCTACTTCGGCAACGGCGGCGACGCGATTCACCTGGCGGGCGAAATCGTGGGCCGGCTGCTGGACAGCCTGCTGGTCATCGTCGTCAGCTTCTACCTGATGCTCGACGGCAAGCGCCTGGGGGTCTATCTGCTGAAGTTCGTGCCCGCCGGCTCGCGGGCGCGCACCGGCTACGTGGCCGGGCGCATCCACGCCGTGCTGGGCGTCTATCTGCGCGGCCAATTGCTGCTCATCGGCCTGATGTCGCTGGTCTCGTTCCTGATCCTGCAGTTCGTCTTCCAGGTGCCCTATGCCTTGCCGCTCGGCATCCTGACCGGCTTCCTGGAGATCCTGCCGTTGCTGGGGCCGGCCATCGCCGCCGTGCTGGCGGCGGGCGTCGCGCTGGCCGCCCACGGCCCCGGCGCCGCGCTCGGCGTCATCGTCGCCTACACCGTTTTGCGCCAGCTTGAGGACCAGGTGGTCATGCCGTTCGTGGTCGGGCGCGCCGTGGAGTTACACCCGGTGGTCACCATCTTCGCCGTGCTGGCGGGCGGGGCCATGGCCGGCCCGCTCGGCATGCTGCTGGCCGTGCCCGCCGCCGCCGCCATCAAGGTCGTGCTCGACTTCCTCTATCCCACCGACCCGCAGGACGCGCTGGCCGAGGCCCGCCCCGGCATCCGCCGCGCCGCCCGCGAAGCCGCCGAGCACACCGCCGACCCCGAACCCGCCCCGGCCCCGGTCAAGAGCAGTTAACCGGCCCCTGCGCCAGGCACAAAAAAAGGCCCCTGCTTGGGACAGGGGCCTTCGCACCAGGAGGAGTTTTTCGTCCGTCTTATCTCATCTGGGTTTAGTATAGCATCCCGCTCCCGGCGGGGGAATCACCCAATGGTACTGTTTTGGTATGGTACTGTTAGTAAGGTCCCGATCAGGTACCACCCGGACCATCGGGCTACGACATTTGCCCCGCCGGGGTCGCGCCGTCCTCCTGGTCGGGCGAGCCGGGCTTGGGCGCGTTGAACTCGCGCATGCGCTCGACGATGGCCGCGATGGCCGCGACCGTGCGCGGGTCGTCCAGGTCGTACTTCAAGCGCAGGTACACCGGCAAATCGGGCAGGCCCTCGCCCCGATCCTCCACGCGATACCCCGCCGCCGCCAGCAGGTCGTCGGGCGTGGTGCCGAGCGCGGTCGCCAGCCGCAACAACCGATCGCGCGAGGGCAGTTGGATGTCGCCCCCCTCCAGGCGCGAAATATGGCTGCGCGTCAGGCCGCTGGCCGCCGCCAGCTCTTCCTGGGTCCACCCCCGCGCTTTCCGCAACGACCGCAACCGCTCTCCAAGATCACCTTTTTTCGCCACCGGTCTGGTTCTCCTCCTCACGGGCCGCAACGACCCGCATGTAACAGCGCCCAATTGTCCGATCACCAAATTACCACGATTGCGACGCAGAGTCAAGCCGGACAGCCGCGTGTGGGCACCGCAGAGGACGCAGAGATAAGGTAATGGGCCACAGGGCAAGCGTGGGGTTGCGCTCCGCCGCCACCAGAGCCCTGTGCGACCTTTTAAGGGACCAGCACGTGGCCCGGCCATAACCTGTACTTATCTTAATGACCTCTGCGACCTCTGCGCCTCTGCGGTTAACAGTTCAGGCATTGCCGCGAGGGGGCCGGGGATGGTATAACACCACTATCCCCACCTTACCGGGCGCCCCTTGCCCCGGTGAGATCGCGGCCCATAACTTGCTCACGGCCAGGGCTGTAGACCCAGCCCGCATCCGGAGAAATGAGGTTATCCAGCAACGGTGATGAAAGCGCAACACCATCGCGGCCCCGGTTCCATCCCGGCCCCGCTCCGGCTCCTCACGTTGGCCCTCACGCTGAGCCTGGCCCTGCTGTTGCTGGCCGCCTGCGGGGATGGCGGGGCACCGCCCACGTCGCCCCCGGCCAACGGCAGCAGCGGCGGCACCACGTTACCGGCCAACCCGCCGACGGCCACGCTCCCGCCCGCCGCCCAGCCCGGCGGCGCGGCCCCCACCGACACGGCGCCCGGCCCGCCCCCCGCCGCTGCCGAGCCGACCGAGACCATCTCGCCCGACCTGCCGCCGCCGGACGAGCCGCCCCCGCCCACGTCCGGCCCCGTCGCCACCGTCAGCACGGACGAAGCCGTGGTCATCTACAGCCTCATCGCCCATGACCTGGTGGCCCAGAGCCTGACCACGGCGGCCAGCAAGACCACGCCCGCTTATATCGGCATCAGCCAGCAGGCCGGGTTGGGCGCGCTGCTCGACACCGACTCCTCGAACGTCACGATCCCGGACGACGTGATCGACGAGATGGGCGACCTGGGCACCACCGTCACCTTCAGCCCGTTCATGGACGCCATCGGCGCGTTGGAAGACGGCGCCAAGGTTCGCGACGACGGCATCTACCTCACGCTGGGCGTGCTCGAAGACCAGGGCACCCCCGATAAGATCGCCGCCTACGCCAGCTATTACCGCGCCAACGACGACGCCACCGGCTATCGCTATGTGCTCGAAAAGGCCGC